>DHJO01000105.1:580-12738 GCA_002404375.1 Gemmatimonadales bacterium UBA4718
CGAGGGCGGAGAGTGGGAGATCAACCTCCCGCAGCGTGTAGCGTCACGACTGTCCGGAGCGAGAGGGAAGGCGATCACGATGGGAATCAGGCCCGAGGATGTGACCATCGTGGCTGGTCCACGCGCCGCGGCAGCGACGGCGTCAGCGCGGCTCGATCTGGTCGAGTCGCTCGGCAACGAGACATTCATCTACACCAGTGCTGGAAAGCACGACGTCACGGCGCGCGTTTCTCCGCAGTCACTACCGCCGATCGGGTCGAAGATCTTCCTGGGGTTCGATCTGGAGAAGGCTCACTTCTTCGATGCAGTCAGTGGAGAGCGGATCGGTTAGATAGGAGGAACCGCTCGAACCGTCCTAGATGCCTGCCGAGCGGCACTTCACGCCATGTAGAATTCCCAGGCGATCCTATCCGGATCCTTGAACGCGACGTAATCCTTACCTAGAGTCTCGTCGCGCTTGGCGCCAGTGTTCTCGATTCCCGCTGCTGCGAGCGCGGCTGTTACGCGCTTCAGCTCCGACGCATCGGTGCAGGCAAGCGCGATGTGATCCACGCCGACGCGGTGCGGACTAAACTTGTCTCCCTTGGGCATTTCGGCCGTCGGGCCGCGCAATCCGAATGCGGTGCCGCCGGCCAGGAACAGTGTCAGATTGTCGGCATCCATAAGGTGCTTAAAGCCAAGTATGTCGCAATAGAACTTCTTCGCGCGCTTGAGATCGCTCACGCGGAGCGAGATGTGATGCACGCCGGACGTCTTCATTTGGATTGCCATGGATGCTGCTCCTGGTGATGATGCTACGGTGTATGGATGTTCGAGCTTGCTATACGCGTCCGCCGGCGCGCATTTGCCGCTGGAAAATCCGCGAGATTCAGGGCGTAGTTGCTGTTGATCTTGTCGTACCAGGCCTTCGCCACAACCGGGTGACCAAGAGCGGCGTGGGCCTCAGCGATGCGATTCATCACCACCATGTCCGTCGTGTCTGCAGCCATCAGGATCTTTAGCGCATCAGCAGGGCGTCCCTGCTGCGTGGCAAGGTTGCCCTCCGCTGCGGCAATTCTCGTTTTCGGAACGCTGGGGTCAGTCGCGCCTTTCGCCTTCAACGCAGCAAGCTCGTTATTCGCCGGCGCCCAGTGCTTCATCAACGCGTGCGCCATCGTCGCGTAGTAGCTCACCTGCCAGGGCACGTCCGAGCTCGCTGCTTTTGCCGCAGCAATCGCCTGGTGCGCAGCGGCCGTATTTCCAGCGTTGGCGTAGACGGTCGCTTTCTGTGCGATTGAGATCGCGGCGCGCTGCGGATTCTGTTGAGCCGCGGCTTCAGTCTCGATTGCATCGAGCTGCTTCGTGAGCGCCTGCTCCGAGTTGCCCTGCAATGCGTAGGTGCCGGCGATCTGTATCATGTACGACAGCTTCTCCTGTGGACCCCACGCGTTCGCGATCGCCTGATTCAGGTAAGCTCTCGCCTGATCGTAGTGGCCCTGCAACGCTTCAACTTCGGCGAGTCCCGCATACGACTCGGGGAAGCGTGGCGGCGTCATCGTTGCGCGGCGATACTCGGCTGTCGCCTCCGGAAACTTTCCAGCCCACTGCAGGATTTCAGCGTAAGTGTCATGCGGATTGGGAGCATTTGGATTGAGCTCGACCTGCCGCTTCGCGGCCTCGAGGCCACCGGCGTGATCCCCGTTGATCCAGAGGGAGTACGCGAGAGTGTTATAGGGGAGGGCGAAGTTCGGGTTGCGTGCGATGAAATCGCGCAACGGGGGTATCTGATCGCTCGTAAAGGCCGGAAAACCAAAGGCATTTGACGCCATCAATCGATCGCCTGGCATCAATTGGGAGGCTGCACGCGCGATCGCAGTAGCAGCGCGCGGATTCCGCAACGCCTCACGGTAGGCGGCCGCGACCAGCAACTCGTTGACGTTGCCATACGTCGCGGCATCAGCCACCCCCCGATTCAGCTCGGCGTTGACCTGGGATTCCGTCAACCCTCCGCCCAAGGTGGCGATGTTGAAGACGTATAACACTCTCGCCAATCCGAAGTTGGGGTCGGCCTTGCTCGCGGCCTGGAAATGGACGGCGCTCGCGTCTGACGAGATATTCTCGAGGTCGACTACTCCCGCCTTGAACTCAGCGACCGCTTGGGGCACGGTGGTGCTGAGTTTCAGAGCCGTATCGGATTGCGATTTTGCAGAAAGCGGAGGGAGACACACCAGCGCACAGACGGCAATGAGGCAGGTCAGACGCATTCGCATGTAGTGCTCCTTGGGCGGGTAGGGAAGCTCTATGACTCGAATGGCGGCGCGCAAACAGCCAGGCCATCGCAATGCGGGGCGAAGACGCTACAAATCCACAATACAGGATTTGATCAAGCCGTCAAGACTTTGTTTGCTTGGCCTTCTCGTAGGTGCCGATCAACTGGATGTTGTCGAGCGCGTGTCCCTGCATCGCCTTCTCCAGCTGTGCCTTGGTGGGATTCTTCAATCCCTTGAGCTGTGTGTCGAGCGCGTAGAGCTTGAAGAAATAGCGATGCCGGCCGATTGGCGGGCACGGGCCGCCGTAGGTCTGTTTTCCCCAATCGTTGGTGCCCTGCGTCGCGCCGTGGGGCAGTCCGCTCTTTGCCGCGTTCTCCGGAAGTTTTGTCACGCTCGCGGGAATGTTGTAAACGACCCAGTGCACGTACACGCGCTGCGGCTTGGCGGGATCCGGCGCATCAGGATCATCGACGATGAGAGCAAGACTTTTCGTTCCGTCAGGAGCTCCCGACCACTCGAGCGGGGGAGAGATGTCGGCACCCTCGCAGGTGTATTTCGCTGGTATCGGGTCGTTGGGAGCGAATGCGGATGATGAGATTGTAAATAGCATCGAGCGTAGACCTGAGCTGGTTTGGTGAAGTTGTTGGGCGCTGTCCCTCGCGAGCGCGAGCGTGTCGGCCGGTGCAGAGCGACTGGACCTGCCGCATGCACTGATCGCGAGTGGTAGAGCTCCGAATACGAAAAGGCGTCTTGATGTCAATTAAGCATCGTGATTACGCGGATGTTGCTGCAGCATTCGCGCCTTGGACGGAGCAACTGTCCGGACGCAAGGCGGCAGTTAGCAATATTCAAAGCTGTCGGCAATCTGTCTTTTTGCCCCCTCCGCAGCGCAAGAGGCCCTTAACTCCTCCTCCGTCAGTACGGGGAATCCCTTCACCGTCTAAAAGGAATCATTCCCCCTTTTTCGCGTTCCTAGCGTTTATCGCAGGTCGTCTTAAGGGGGCGGATGACAGTCTCGTCACCGCTCTGATTAGCTCCCTTACACCAACGGTTTCACGATAACGGAGGATCAATGACTGCCCGTTTCTTACCGAATATCAAACTGCTCGCGGGTGCTGTTTTGGTCAGTACAATTGCGGCATGCTCTGGTGACCTTACCGGGGCCAACACGCATCCGGTAAAGCTATCGGTTACAAGCAGCGTGTTGTCCGCGCCCGCGTCTTCTTCAGCGATGCGCTCGAACCTCGCGGTCGGCTCGGCGGGTAATTTCACCATCACGAGCGTTCAGCTCGTGATGGACAAGATCGAGCTCAACGATGGCGAAACCACCAACTGTGTCAACGAGATAGAAGCCACCGGCGACGACCACGCGGAAGTGGGCGCGGAGTGCGAAGATGTTTCGCGCGATCCGGTACTGGTAGACATTCCGGTTGATGGAACGCTCAAGGGCGCGCTCAATGTTCCTCTGGCGGCAGGTAGTTACTCCAAGCTCGAAGCGAAGCTGGAGCCGGCGCGCGACAACGCGACGGCGTTCAATGCTGCCAACACGAATCTTGTCGGCAAGAGCGTTCGTGTCGAAGGCACCTACGGCGACGCGGCCACGCCCTTCGTCTTCACTTCATCGGTCAGAGCCGGACTCGAGATGTCCTTCAATCCGCCGCTCGTTATCGATGCGACGACCACCAACGCGACGGTCAGCATCGACGTTTCCAAGTGGTTCCTGGACAGCTCGAACAACGTGATCGATCCGAACTCGGCCACGCCGGGGAGTGCGGCTCTTCAGCAGATCGAAGACAACATTCGCCGCTCGTTCCACGCGTTTGAGGACGATGCGGAGTCGGGAATCGACGATCACAGCGGTCATCACGAGTAATCGTCAGAACGAGAACCAGCTAGAGGAAGGCGGGGGCGTCGAAAGATGCCCCCGTTTTCTTTTTGATTATGGTCGGTGCCCGATTTGTGTGACGATCTTCTGACGCAGGGGGGTTATAAACCGAGCACTCACACCCCAATCACATGACATCTCTCATGACCTTCAGACGTGCGCGTCACACGTGCTGGATTCTCATCGCTATCGCGCTCGGAGGCTGCGTGGGCGCACACGCCGCCAAGGCCCACGCACGAACGATCAAGCCGGCGCACAGCGCTCCGCGCTCGGACACTGCGCCACGCCCCGTTCCCGCAGGTCCAGAGACCAAACCTTTGGTGGGCGAGTTGATGGCCTAACGCTTCGACGCCGCGGCCAACTGCGCCATACTGGTTTGCACGTCCCCCAGAAGCATATTTGCTTTTTGGCGCTCTGCATCAACTTCGAATCTGGCGGCATTTGCGGTGGAATCGTAGGAGACCCGCGAACCGAGTGACGCCAGGTAATAATGGAGGTGCAACGCCGCCTGGCCGTAGGCCTGGCCGTAGCCGAACATCTGGAGATTGGCCGCGCGCTTTGAGGCAACCCCACCGCTTATTCCCGTAAGTACGTCAGCGGAGTCCGACGATTCCATTTTCGACTCGACCACCGTAATCCTCGCGATGCTGTCCATCAATGCTGGATAGTGCTCTTTCACCATGTCGAGGTAATGGAGGTAGGCGAGGAAATAGGTCTCGACGCCGGGATAGGCGGAGGCATCCGCGATGTACCTCGGCTGTGGCCACTCCCTTGGCAACATGTCGACATCCGCACCTTGTTTGAGCGCCATCTGGTGCTGGGCGGCGGCGTACCGCTCCGAATATTTTCTCAGGAACCAGGCGAGTTTGCCGTTCGGGCCTTCCGGCGGCGTATCCACTCCGGCCACCAGAGGCGGAGCGTTACCCTGGCTGATTGCATTCATCGTCCCTGCCGCTCGTGAGACCTCGCCGGGTGTCAGGGCTCGCCCATGCTCCTGCGGCTGATACCATTTGATGTAAACCGCGAGGCCGATTACAATCAGGACGCCCACCCATGTCGTGACAGTCCGGAGTTTTGACATCGTCATCCTGGGATTGTGCCCGTTCGACCCCTTTCGGAAGGGGAGGAAATCTGAGGCAGGAGAAGCCTTGGAATGACGACCCCGGAATCACTGTCGCAACCCGTAGCCCGCACGCCGTCCGCGCGACATATTCCCATCTTCAACGCCCGCAACGAGGACGTGATGCCGGACACGAATTACGATGCAATTGTCGTAGGATCAGGAATCTCCGGCGGCTGGGCCGCCAAGGAGCTCACGGAGAAAGGGCTTCGTGTGCTGCTGCTCGAGCGAGGCAAAAACATCGAGCACATCAAGGACTACGTCAACGCGACCAAGGGACAGTGGGAGTATCCGCATCGCGGCGGACGCACCCGCGCGATGGAGGAGTTGTACCCCGTCCTCAAGCGCGATTATGCGCTGAACGAAAAGAACCTCGACTATTGGGCGTCGGACAAGGATTCGCCCTACACGGAGGTAAAGCGCTTCGATTGGTACCGCGGTTATCACGTCGGCGGCCGGTCTCTGATGTGGGGCCGGCAGAGCTACCGGTGGAGCGACTTCGACTTCGAGGCCAATGCCAAGGATGGCATCGCCATCGACTGGCCGATTCGGTACGCGGATATCGCCCCATGGTATGACCACGTAGAGAAGCATGCGGGAATCGCGGGCTCACACGAGGGACTCCCGCAGCTTCCCGACGGCCAGTTTCAACCGGCAATGCCGCTCAATTGCGGCGAGGAGCTGATTGCCGGACGTCTGACCAAGCTGTTCGAGGGACGGCGGCGCCTTATTCCGGGGCGCACCGCAAACCTGACGAAGGAGCTGACAGGTCGCTCCGCCTGCCAATATCGGAACGCGTGCTGGCTCGGATGCCCGTACGGAGCCTACTTCAGCACGCAATCATCCACGCTTCCAGCAGCGGCGAAAACCGGACGCATGACTCTTCGACCGTTCGCCATCGCGAGCGAAGTGATTTACGACAAGAACACCAAGCGCGCGACGGGCGTGCGCGTGCTCGATGCAATCACCAATCAGACGACCGACTACAAAGCACGCGTAATCTTCCTCTGTGCCTCCACACTCAACACCGCGTGGCTGCTCATGCGATCGGCAAATGACGTGTGGCCAGGCGGACTAGGCAGCAGCTCGGGCGAGCTCGGGCACAATCTCATGGACCACCACTTCCGCGCCGGGGCCCAGGGAAAGCTCGAGGGCATGGGCGACAAGTACTACAACGGCCGGCGACCAGACGGCTTCTACATCCCGCGCTACCGAAATCTTTTCGGCGACAAGCGCCCGTACCTGCGCGGGTTCGGCTACCAGGGAAGCGCCGGTCGGGAGGGATGGTCGAGGGGTGTCGCCGAGCTGGGCGTCGGGGCCCAATTCAAGGAAGCGATGTCGGAGCCGGGCCAATGGTCGGTTGGCGGCACCGCGTTCGGAGAGATGCTTCCCAACCACGCGAACATGGTTTCGCTCGATCAGACCAAGAAAGACAAGTGGGGACTGCCCGTACAGAAGATCGACTGCGCGACCGGCGAGAACGAGCGAATGATGCGCAAGGACATGATCGCTGACATGGCGGAGATGCTCGACCAGACCGGAGTTAAGAAGGTCGAGATCTACGACGCCGGATATTTCCCGGGAATGGGGATCCACGAGATGGGCACGGCGCGCATGGGACGCGATCCGAAGACGTCGGTTCTCAACTCGCACAATCAGATATGGGACGCGGCCAACGTTTTCGTCACCGACGGCTCCTGCATGGCGTCGTCCGCGTGTGTGAATCCATCGCTGACGTACATGGCGCTCACCGCACGCGCCGCGGATTTCGCGGTCGGCGAGCTGAATCGCCGCAACCTCTAACCGGAGACGTCGATGACTGAACTCGAGAACCAATCCGACTACGCACCGGACATGATCACTCGCCGTGAGGCGATCCTGCGCGTTACCGCGATACTCGGCGGAGTCGCGCTGGTTGGCGGAACGGCGTTGCTCACCGGCTGTCGTGAAGAAAATACGGACGTGCCGTTCACCGCCGACGAGATAGCGTACCTCGACGAAATTGCGGACACGATTCTGCCGCAGACGAGCACGCCGGGAGCGAAGGCGGCGAAGACGGGGGCATTAATGGCTCTGATCGTCACCGACAGCTACAGTCCGCGTGACCGGAAGATCTTTCGCCAGGGAATGCACAAGCTCGATAAGGCGAGTGACAAGGCGTACGGCGTCTCATTCGTGAAGGCGACGCCGCAACAGCGGCTCACGCTTCTGAACGTGTTGGATCGCGAGCAGTTCGACGAGGGCGAGAGGCGGAAAGCCGAGGGGATCAAGAGGACCGAGGCGTTTCTCAGCGAAAAGACGGCGCCGGTGAGCGACGTCAACGCTGCGCCTGCGATGACAGAGCAGCCGCCGGCGCACTATTTCCGGATGATGAAGGAGCTGGCGCTGATGGGATACTTCACGTCGGAGATCGGATGCACGCAGGCACAGCGCTACGCTGAGACTCCGGGTCGATACGATCCGTGCGTGCCGTATCATGCGGGTGAGAAAGCCTGGGCTCCGCACGCATGATGGGCGCTCGCGCGCCTCATGTACTATAAATAAACCGCTCAGCTAGAGGCGAGATACTGTCTGATTGAGTGCCGCTCTCAGGCCGCGCGCAAGCTTCACCGCATCATCGTTCGCCCAGAAGTGCATGAAGAATAGATGCGGCTCGTCAGTGAGCATGTGGCTGTGAAGCGCGGTGACTTCTATGCCGTTCTCACGCAGCGCACGAATGACGTGATTCACCTCGCTCGCGCGAAGAACGAAATCTCCGGTGATGGCTGCCTTGCCGGCACCGGTCGGCTGAAAGTTGATTGCCGTCGCGACACCCATCGAGGGGGGCACTTCCATGCCGCTGTCGTGGATCGTCTCCTGCCGGGGAACGCTCACCTGATAGACGACGCCGTTCAGTTTGCCTGCGACGCCAAGCGTACGGGCGATTCCGGCGGTGTCGAGGTCCGCCGCTGACGCAGCGGTCGGCGGAGACGCCGCGCCACGTGGCGTCTTGGTCTGCGCCAACGCGTCATGAATGGTGCGCGCAATCTTCAACGGATCCCCGTGCGCCAGGATGTGCATGTACATCACGTGCGGCAATTCCTTGAGCAGATGGTTGTGGAGCGCTGTCTGCTCAACGCCTCCTGCTTGCAGTGTAGCCATGACTGGGCTCACCTCATCTTCGGTGAGAACGAGATCGCCCATCGCCATCGCCTGACCGCCAGCGCTTTCCTTGAACGCCACCCACCCTCCGAGTGCGAGCGCAGGCTTGAGCGTGACACCGCCGACGATCACAGAGAGATCACTTCGCGGAAAGCTGAACTTGATAACATTACCCGGTTGCATCGCGCCCTTTCGGCCGAGGGCGTTCTCCACGGAGGCCCAGGATGGACCCGAGGGTTGCTGGGCGAATGCGGCGCTAGCCGCGAAGCCAAGGGTGAGTACGACAGAGGTTTTCTGGAAAGTCGCGAGCAGATGCATCTTATCCTCCAAATCAGTGAAAAAAGATCGCGTTGAAGCGTGGTAGGAGTTCTTTCGGGCGGCCTAGGCCAGCGGTTCGGTGACTGTCTTGAACGCGCGACCCTTCAGTAAGGTGATCTCGGCCGCTGGCTGTCCACCGTTCGGAGTAGCCGTGGCGCTCACCGAGCTATAGCCGGGGTTATCAGTCAGCGCCTTCGCGACGGCAGCTTTGAGCGATCGCTTGGCTCTTGCGATCGCCTGACTCTGTGCCTTGGCGTTTTTCAGGTCGTCGGCGTCGGTAATCTTGTCGGTCTTCGCCACCTTGCCCGTGCGGTGATTGACGATGACCTCAAAGAATTGCCCAGCCCTCTCTGTATACACAGACAGTTGCAGCTTGCCGTCGGCATACTCGTATTTCGCCGAGATTGGCCTTCCCTTCGACGCAGCGCTCGTCAGAGCCCTCGCCAGACTGACGTGCTTTACGGTCAACGCGGATGCGAGCTCGGCCTGCGCCTTCGCGTCCGACGCCTGGGCGCCCGCCTGAGTGGCGGTGAGCACGACTGCTACTACCGCGGCGCCTGCCATGGTCCAACTGATCCGACGCATTGTGCCTCCGATGTATCTAGGGTTAAGTCGCTTTTAGACCTCTGCCGGGCGTGAATCGCGAAAATCTGGGATGCGAGAACGATGGTTCAGTTGTGATGCAGAATCCAGTCCCTTAACTCCCGGGTTATCACGGGCAGACAGCGGCTCTCCAGCGAGATCTGGCTTGCCTGGTTGACCGTCGTCGGATACAGTTGTGATACTCTATGTTAAAAACCCCCCGCCGCTCGAACAAATCGAGGCCTCCGCAGCCCGGCGAACAAGCCGGCGCGCGTTGGCTGCTGCTCATCCATCAGATCCCGCCCAAGCCGGACTATCTGCGCGTCAAGATCGGACGCAGACTCCAAAGAGTCGGAGCCGTCCCGATCAAGAACAGCGTATACGCGCTCCCGGCAGGTCCAGAGTCGTACGAGGACTTTCAATGGATCATGCGCGAGATCGCGGAAGGCGGAGGCGATGCCTTCGTTTCAGAGTCGCTGCTCGGCGACGGCCTTACCGATGAGGCCGTTCGCGCCCGCTTCGACGCGGCGCGGAACGAGGAGTACCGCGAGATTCTGGCGGATGCGAAGGCGTTACTGAAAGCAGTGCGACTACCCGCGGCTAAGCCGGGCCGTGGCACGGCGAAGGCGAAATCTCAAACACGTCGGCCCGCACTCGAGCACGAGCTCGCGAAGCTGCGTCGCCGATACGAGTCGGCGAGTGCGATTGATTTCTTTGGAGCGTCCGAGCAGGCCGCAGCCGCCGCGGGTCTTGCCGAGATTCGTGATCACTTGCGGCCTCATTCCGCCGAGATCGGCGGCGAGCGGCAAGCCAGCCGTCCGCTCAACGGCGCCACCTGGGTAACGCGCCGGGATGTTCACGTCGACCGCATCGCGAGTGCGTGGCTCATTCGTCGGTTCATCGATCGGCGCCCGACCTTCAGGTTCGTCGACCCAAACCGCTATGCCCACCGTGATGGCGAGCTTCGGTTCGACATGTTCGAGGCCGAGTATACGCACGTGGGTGACGCATGCACCTTCGAGACACTCGTCTCGCAATTCGTTCCCGACGATGCCGCGCTGCGTGAGATCGCGGAGATCGTCCATGACGTCGATTGCAAAGACGCCAAGTTTCGACGTGAAGAAGCACCAGGGCTCGCACGAATGATCGTGGGCATCGCGGCCCTGAGTCACGAGGACGAAGATCGCGTTGAACAAGGGACGACCTTGTTCGATAACCTGTACGCTGCGTTCGGCGGCAAACGATCGAAATAGTACAGGACGCGACCGCATCGTCATTCAGGCTGTTGCCACATGATCTTTTACAGGAGGTCAGAATGAAGTGGGTTACACGAGAGCGACCGAAGATCGACCGGATCGCATGTCCCTGGCTTATCGAACGTTTCATCGACAAGGAGGCCGAGTTCCTGTTCGTGCCTTCTGGCGACGTGGCTCGCGTCGCACGAGAGACTGGCGCCATTCCATTCGATGTCGAAGGAGTTGAGCTATCGCACGACGGCCCGCGCTGCAGCTTCGACGCATTCATTGACAAGTATCGGCTGCGAGATCCTGCGCTCGCCGAACTCGCGCGCATCGTTCGCGGTGCCGATACGGACAGACTTGACGCTGAGCCCGAATGTGCCGGACTGCTGGCGATATCCCTGGGGCTTTCGCGCCTTTTTCAGGACGACCACGAGCAATTGCGGCATGGATTCGTCATCTACGATGCGCTCTACGCCTGGTTACGGGAGGCTCGCGCCGAACGACACACCTGGAATCCGCAAAGGCTTGCTCCAGCTCTCGAAGCAAGGGAGGCCCCATAGAATGCGCCGTGCAATCTTCCTGATCGCGACCATGACGGGATTGAGCGCTTCGGCGCAGCAAAGCCGCACCGTCTGTCTTGCAGCCCCATCATCGCTCACTCCCAGCAGCTGGCGCTCGCCAGCCGTCGCCACAACGCAACCGAAGGGGGGCCTCAAACTCGTACGCGAGATCCCGCTGCCGGGGCCCGCGAATCGGTTCGACTATCAAACTGTCGATCCGGCGACCGGCCGAATCTACATGAACCACATGAACGCCGGGCGCACGATCGTATTCGATGCGAATGGCGGTAAGGTGATCACCGAGATCACCGATCTGCCGCGCGCTACCGGAGTGTTGGCGGTCCCTTCGCATCACCAGGTGTACGTTTCAGCGGCCGGCGCACACGAAGTCGCCATCATCGATGACCGGACGCTCAAGGTCATCGCGCGCGTAGGTGGTATTCGATTCCCCGACGGGATCGCGTACGCAGCGGAGGCGAACAAGGTGTTCGTCTCTGACGAGGCAGGCGGCACCGACGTCGTCATCGACCCGAATACGATGAAGAAGCGCTCGACGATCGATCTGGGCGGCGAGGTGGGAAACACCCACTACGACTCGGTATCGCATTGCATTCTCGTCGCCGTGCAGACGAAAGACCAGCTGGTAGCGATCGACCCGGTGAGCGAGCGGATCGTACAGCGTTATGATCTTCCTGGATCGGACAATCCGCATGGGTTCACGCTCGATGAGCCGGGGCGTCTCGCATTCATCACAAGTGAAGGCAACGGCAAGCTGCAAGTCGTCGATCTTCGGACCATGAAGGTTCTCCAGAGCCTCAAGGTACCGGACGATCCCGATGTGCTGGCGTGGGACCCGTCGTTGCGCTGGCTGTACGTCGCGTCGGAATCAGGCGCCTTGTCGGCATTTTGGCTCGATGGCAACACGCTGCGTCCGATCGGTGAAGTGCGCGCACCGCACGCACACACAGTGTCAGTCGATCCTCGAACCCACCTGGTCTATCTGCCACTGGAGAATGTGAATGGGCGTCCCGTGCTTCGGATCTTCGAGCCGAACCGTTAGCG
>DHJO01000007.1:0-2771 GCA_002404375.1 Gemmatimonadales bacterium UBA4718
CGGGGCGTAGCGTAGCCCGGTATCGCGCCTGCTTTGGGAGCAGGAGGTCCCCGGTTCAAATCCGGGCGCCCCGACTGATTAACCAACGGCCCGACTTCTAGTTAGATGCTCGGGCCGTTTTGCATCGGCCCGATAGCACTCCCGGCAAGGAGGATGAGCCGGTCTGGCGGGTGATTTCGTTTTAGAAGGGTGAAGGAAGAAACCAGCCCTCATCCCACACCCGGAAGCCACTATGTCGGTCTCACCGCGCCGTGTTTGGTCGTTCAATGTTGCGCGTTCGGTCTTTTTTCTTAATGGAAAGGCCCTAACTGCGGCTCGCCTAAGCATCGTATCGCTCACTCTTGGTCTAAGCGCATGCGGTGGCGGTTCAACCGGGCCCATTATCCCGCCTGCAGCAACAAGCGTGACCAAGATCGGAACCGATCCAACGAACGTTATCGCCGGCACCAGCTTTTCCGATTCCATTCGCGTGCAGGTGACTGACGCCTCGAGCAATCCGAAGTCCGGAGCGAGTGTAGCCTTCGCCGTAACCGGGGGCGGCGGCAGCGTAACGCCGGCAACAGTAATCACGGACGCCAACGGAAAGGCAGCGGCGAAGTTCATCACGGGAACAACGGTGGGCACGAATACCGCTACTGCAACGGTAACGGGTCTGGCCGATGTCACGTTCTCCATCACTACGATAGCGGCTACGACCTGGTCGACTGTCGCGAGCGGGACAATCCAGGCACTCGCTAAAGTTTGGGGCACCTCCGCGTCTGACATGTGGATTGTGGGCGATGCTGGGACGATCCTCCATTACAACGGGACGAGCTGGTTGAGCGTCTCCAACCCGGCGACGGGGCTCGTGAGCGGCATCTGGGGCGCCTCCGCATCTGACGTGTGGGCTGTGTCGGGTAGCGGGCTCCTCCATTACAACGGAACGACCTGGTCGAGCGTTTCGAGCGGTACGACGCAGGCCCTTTTTACGGTCTGGGGGACCTCCTCCTCTGACGTGTGGGTTGTGGGCCTCTCCGGGACGATCGTTCATTACAACGGCACGACATGGTCGAGCGTCTCGAGCGGGACAACCCAGTCCCTCAACGCAGTCTGGGGCACGTCAGCGTCTGACGTGTGGGCTGTGGGCGGCAATGGAACGATCCTCCATTACGACGGCACGACCTGGTCGAGCGTCTCGAGTGGCTCATCGTCGTTACTCAACTGGGTGAGGGGAACCTCCGCATCTGACGTGTGGGCTGTGGGCAACGCGGGGGCAATCCTCCATTACAACGGCACGACCTGGTCGAGCGTCTCGAGCGGGACAACCCAGCAACTCAACAGCGTCTGGGGCACCTCCTCCTCTAACGCGTGGGTTGTGGGCTACGGTGGGACGATCCTCCACTACGACGGCACGAGCTGGTCGAGCGTCTCGAGCGGGACGACGCGATTCCTCTTCGGCGTCTGGGGGACTTCCGCGTCTGACGTGTGGGCTGTGGGCGACGTGGGCACGATCCTTCACGGACCGCCAGCGGGATGACCGTGATGTGATCGCCCCTTGAGCCCCTGCAATTGGTTTCCTTGCAGGGGCTTTTTGCACGGCCGAGTAGCGGATCTGTTTTGGGGTCGGTTTCGCTCGGGGGTCTGTCCGGGCTAGCGGTCGCCCATCGAATGGCGCATATCCAACGGCGTTAGCGGACGGTGCTTCACAGCGATGTTGTCGACCGAAAGTTCGATAACCTGATCAACCTCTAACGTCGACTCGACGGAGTTATGCCGATAAGTGGCGCGCTGATCTGGATGGCAATCGCAATAGTCGCACTTGCGATCGAGGCGACTAATCTGAACCTTATTTTTCTGTTCGGCGGGGTGGCGGCGCTGCTCGCCGGCACTCTTGCAGCGCTGGGCGTTCCGCCGTTCGGGCAGATCCTCGGCTTCGCCCTGGCAGCGCTGCTCATTCCGGCACTGCTTCGGCCCCGCCTGCTTCGAAGACTCGGGGGCGTCGGCGTGCTCTCCCGCACAGACGCATTGATAGGACAGACGGCGCGGGTAACGAAGGCCATCGACCCGGTCATCGGACCCGGCCGCGTGCTTGTCCAGGGCCACGACTGGGCTGCAAGCAGCACCGAGCCGATTCTCGAAGGCGCGCTCGTCGAAGTCCTGGGATCCGACGGCATCGTTCTGCTCGTCGCACCGGTTGCGGAGCTGCCGAGTGGCGGCAACTACTAACTCTCTGACGGAGCATTCGTGTACGTACTGATCGGATTCGTCGTTCTCATTCTCGTAGTTCTCGCCCGCTCGGTGAAAGTCGTGCCGCAGAAGCAGGTGAAGATCATCGAGCGGCTCGGAAAGTTTCATCTCCAGGCCCAGCCGGGCCTCAATCTGATTCTGCCGTTCATCGATTCCGTTCGGGCATCGCACGATCTGCGCGAACGAATCACGCGAATCGAGCCGCAACCTGTCATCACCCGCGACAACGTGACGATGGAGGTAGACGCGGTGATCTACTACCTGTTGGTCGATCCCGTCCGCGCGACGTACGAGGTGCAGAATCTGGAGATGGGCATCGAGCAGCTCACTCTCTCCGCGCTGCGCAACACGATCGGCTCACTCGATCTCGATCACACACTCACGTCACGTGACGAGATTAACTCGCAGCTCCGCGCCGCACTCGACGCAGCGACCCAGCAGTGGGGAGTCAAGGTCGTGCGCGTCGAGCTCAAGAACATCGATCCGCCGGAAGAGATAAAGCTGACGATGGAGAAGCAGATGACCGCCGAGCGTTCGCGGCGGGC
>DHJO01000007.1:2808-4480 GCA_002404375.1 Gemmatimonadales bacterium UBA4718
GGTGAGAAACAGTCCGCGATTTTGCACTCAGAGGGTCAGGCGCAGGCGAGACTGGCGGTGGCGCAAGCGGAAGCACAGGCGCTGCAGGTGATCGCGAAAGGTCTTGGCGCCGAGGGCGATCCAGCGCGTTATCTGATTGCGAAGAGCTATCTCGAGTCACTCACCGCGATCGGCGCGAATGCGCAGAAGACGGTTTTTCTCCCGTACGAGGCGAGTGCGGCGATGTCGGCAATAGGCGCTATCAAGGAGTTGTGGAGTGTGCCAGGCACCGACGGGGGCGTAGCGAAGACACCATCGCCTCCAAAGCTCGGGAACCCATCATGAATCCTGGCTTCGCGACCGCTGCTGTCTTCATCATCCCGTTTTCGTTGAGCGCTCAGGGGCTCCCACCCGTGGCCACTGTCGCGCGCGTCACCGATTCCCTCGCACAGGCGTTCATTGTCGAGCACGGCGCGCCGAGCGTCGCGATCGCGCTCGTTCGCGGACGCGACACGATAGCGATGCGGGCGTGGGGGAAGGCCGACCTCGAAGAGGATGTCGCCGCGACGCCGCGCTCCGTATTCCGCATCGGGTCGGTAACAAAGCAGTTCACGTCCGCCGCGGTAATGCAACTCGTCGAACAGGGCAAGGTGAAGCTCAACGACTCGATTGGCGCGTACCTCCCGACGCTCCCGATTGCATGGCGGGTTGTCACGGTGCGACAGCTGCTCAATCACACGTCTGGTATCCCGAGCTACACAGACATCGGGCCCTCATGGGTGCGCCGCTGGGGCGAGGAGATGAATCCCGACACGCTCGTCGCATTGACAGCGAACATGCCGATGTGGTTCGCGCCGGGCACCAGTTGGAGGTACGACAACTCCGGTTACGTGGTGCTCGGTATGCTGATCGAGAGAGTTACGGGACGCTCATGGGGCACCGACATGTCGGAGCGGTTCTTCAAACCGCTCGGCCTCGACGACACGCGCAATTGCGTCGCGACGCCGATCGTGCCGCGCCGGGCGCGCGGCTATGACCCTGCCGGGAACGGGTGGACAAACACGCAGTATCTCGCCATGTCGCAACCATACTCGGCGGGCGCGCTGTGCTCGACGGTTGGCGACCTCGCGAAATGGAACCGCGCGCTCAATACGGGCCACGTCGTTTCCGCCTCCTCGTATGCGCTGATGACGACGCCTGAGGGGGTCGCAGTCGCGCCCAGGTATGGATTTGGACTCAGCCGCGACACGATCGCAGGCCGGCCGATGATCACGCACGGCGGCGGCATCAACGGCTTTGCCACCGGAAATGCCTGGATTCCGTCCGCCGAGCTCTCGATTACCGTGCTCGCCAATTCTGGCTCGGCGCATTCGGATGAGTTGCTCAAGCAGCTCGCTCGGGCGGCGCTTGGGGCCCCGCTGGAACAGCCGCCAAAAGTGGTCCCGCTCGCGGCGGCTAATCGTTCGCGTTACGTGGGCGTGTACGCGCTCGCGTTGCCGAACGGGCCGCGCGACCTCACGGTCGTCGAGCAAGGGGACAATCTCACAGCGCAGCTGGCGGGCCAGAGCGCCATCCCGCTTCTCTACCTCGGGAACGACACCTTTGGCGTCGGCTTTGACCGGGCACTGCGATTCATCTTCACAATGGATGGCGTACGCGCAGCGAAGATAACGTTGCTGCAGGGCGGCGGGCG
>DHJO01000213.1:0-2225 GCA_002404375.1 Gemmatimonadales bacterium UBA4718
GCGAAGTCTTCATCCGAAGACTTCGATCAATGGCGTAGGGTCAAAAAACTGAAACTGCGCAAAGGCGGCAGTTTTCCAACTTTTTTGGTTCTGGACGGGTGTTGCACAACAAGCTTGCCGTGGACGCTTGAGTAAGGACAACAGGCGGCAAGGAGTTCCGGGTGCCGCAGATCAGTGCAACAATTTTGGTGCTCCATGGCAGTGTTTGAACTTCTTACCGGAGCCACAGGGGCATCGGTCGTTGCGGCCGGGAACGGGCACCTTGTGAATCGGTCGTCGCGTATCGCCGATGGTGTCTGGCGCAGGGGCGCGGCGGGCAAGCCAGTATGCATGGATGTTGCGGGCGGCTGGCGCTATCAGTTCAACGAACCCCTGATGTCTCGCGTCGGCATCCTGGTAAGCCTCGACCGATTCCTTCAGCCTGTCCCACCCGCTTTCGGTGCCGTAGAGATGGATGACCTCGAACCAGTCGGGATGCTCTTCAATGAACGGTTTCCAGCCCGAAGGGTCGAGCGCGATGCCCTTGACGTAGCCGCAGCACCACTCGTCGACGATCGACACAGTGCGTCCTTTGTGGTCGCGTTCTAAGAAAAGCGGCTCATAGTACTGCGGGAACTGGGTCAACGTGACCGCGATATCGTTCGCGTGTCGCATCAGAAGGTCAAGGATGCGTTGCGCTTGCTTCTCGCTCGTAAACTCCGGGGACTGGTTGGCTTCCGTAGAATCCCAAACCCACGGTATCCACTTCGACGGCATGATGACATTCGGCCCCGACAGTACTGCACAGAGGAAGCCGTCGAGGCTGGACACATCCATTGCATTTTCGAGGCCGTCGTCGGAAAGTAGAAACGTGTCAAGCTCCTCGATCTCAAGGTTGGTCAACGGTCCGGATTTGATCGGTCTCATTGGTCAGCCCCATTTGATCACGAAGCTCGGCTTTGCGTAGCGATGCTAAGCATTGGCATCCCCGGCCATTGCCAAAATGTTGATCTCCAGCTGCTCACGCCGCCTCTTGATGGTAATAGTTCAGGATCCCACCCAACCTCTCACGACATTGCACGGGCTCCGCGCGTCGCGTTTCCGTGGCCCGACAGAACAACAGGACGTTGGACTTCCCTTGATGATTCCGCTCGGCATGGTAATGCGCAACATATTCGCTCAGGGCCCGCCGCAAGGAGCGCTCACCAAAGAGAATGATCTTCGACAAACACTCCTCCTTGACCGATCTCACCCAGCGCTCAGCGTAGGCGTTCAAGTTCGGGCTTCGTGCAGGCAGGGGAAGCGTCTTGACCTGACCTGACTCGATGATCGCTCGGAAGGAGATGGTGTACTTCGTGTCGCGATCATGCAGGAGATAGCGACAGTCTCGAAGGGTGCCGCATCCCTCCATGGTCGCGTTCCGAGCCATTTGCTGCATCCACTGCTCATTTGGGTGGACGGTGATCCCGGCGATGTCTACCTTGCGGCTCTCAAGATGGATGAAAAACAGCACGTAGTAGGTCACCAGTCCGCGCAGCGTGAGGACCTCCGCCGTGAAAAAGTCGGTCCCCGCCAGCACCGCCAGGTGAGCCCGAATGAATGCTGCCCAGGTGGTTGTTTGCTTGCGCGCCGGTGCGGGCGGTACGCCGTGACGGCGCAGAACATTACCGACCGTTTGATCCGAGACCTCACGCCCCAGATTGGCTAGCGCCCCGACAATCCGATCATAACCCCAGGACCGGTTCTCCTCGGCCATGCGAACAATCAATTCCTCAACTTCTCTGTCGATCCGTGGCCGGCCCGGGGTTCGACGTGCCCGCGATCCATCGAATTTGCGAGCAATCAGCCTTCGGTACCATGCCAAGATGGTGTCGGGCAGGGCGGTAGTCGCCACCTCGCCGAGGGATTTGCGGCCCAATCGATGGCCAATCTCGCCGAGCTTCGCTCGCTCGGCGTCGGAGAGCCTTAGGCACCCTTTCAACTGGGCCTTCAGGATCCGGTTTTCAGCGGCCAGATACTCATTCCGTAGCAGCAGCTCCTGGTCCACGGTCCCGGTGATGTAGGCCAGGATACGTGTCCACTCCATATTTTCCCCCTCTTGCTCGCGGATCCACGATCGGCGCCATTGATCACCCTAAAATTCTACCGGACGACACGCGGTGAGGCTATACAGGCAGGAGATAACTACCCGGCTTTCTTGCAGATTTAATTTTTTGACCATACGGGGTCTATTGAGGTCGATACGC
>DHJO01000213.1:2259-2518 GCA_002404375.1 Gemmatimonadales bacterium UBA4718
ATCGTGCACCGCATCGACGCCCTCTTCGCAATCGAGCGCTCGATCAATGGCCAAAGCGCCGACCACCGAAAGGCTGTCCGCCAGGCGCAGAGCGCGCCGTTGGTTGCCGATCTGGAAGCCTATATGCGCGAGCAGTGCGCCAAGCTCGCCCGCGGTCACGATCTGGCAAAGGCCATGAACTACATGTTCAAGCGCTGGGGCTCCTTCACACGCTTCCTCGACGATGGCCGCGTCTGCCTATCGAACAATGCCGCCGAAA
>DHJO01000149.1:0-262 GCA_002404375.1 Gemmatimonadales bacterium UBA4718
CGGTGGATGTGAAGGGCGAGATCCTCGAGCTGAAGAACACGATCAACACCATGGTCGATCAGCTGAGCGCCTTCTCCTCCGAAGTGACGCGCGTTGCGCGTGACGTAGGCACGGAAGGAAAACTCGGCGGCCAGGCAAACGTGCCAGGAGTCGCAGGCACATGGAAGGATCTGACCGACAACGTGAATACGCTCGCCGGAAACCTGACGAGCCAGATCAGAAACATCGCGCTCGTCACGACCGCAGTCGCCAAGGGAGACCT
>DHJO01000149.1:427-13972 GCA_002404375.1 Gemmatimonadales bacterium UBA4718
ATGGTGGACTCGCTCCGTGTGTTCGCGGACGAAGTAACGCGCGTCGCCAAGGAAGTAGGTACTGAAGGCAAGCTCGGTGGCCAGGCAGAAGTGCCCGGCGCCGCCGGAACGTGGAGAGCGCTCACGGACAATGTGAACGCGATGGCGAACAGCCTGACGCTACAGGTGCGGGCGATCGCGGACGTCGCGACCGCTGTGACGAGGGGTGATCTGAGCAGGCAGATCGCGGTCGAGGCTCAGGGAGAGCTGGACGAGCTGAAGAACAACCTGAATCAGATGATCGCAAACCTGAAGACCACGACCGATAAGAACACAGAGCAGGACTGGCTGAAGACCAACCTCGCGAAGTTCTCGAACATGATGCAGGGACAGAAGGATCTCGAGGCGGTGTCGAAGCTGATTATGTCGGAGCTGACGCCGCTCGTCTCCGCGCACCATGGCACGTTCTACATCAGGGAGGACGACAACAACGCGCCGATCCTCAAGCTGATAGCGAGCTATGCTTACAAGGAGCGCAAGCACGTGGGCAACCGGTTCCGCCTCGGAGAAGGACTCGTCGGCCAGGCAGCGCTCGAGAAGAAGGCGATCCTGCTAACGAACGTGCCTGACGATTACATCCGCATTACCTCGGGCCTCGGAGAAGCACCGCCGCGCAACATCCTGGTTTTGCCGGTTCTGTTCGAGGGCGAAATAAAGGCCGTCATCGAGCTCGCATCATTCCTGCCCTTCAGTCAGATCCACCAGCTCTTCCTCGACCAACTGGCGGAGAGCGTGGGCGTCGTGATCAACATGATCAGCGCCAATATGAGGACGGCGGAGCTGCTCGAGCAGTCGCAGAGCCTGACTCTCGAGCTGCAGAGTCAATCCGAAGAGCTGCGCACGCAGCAGGAGGAGCTCAAGAAATCCAACGCCGAGCTCGAAGCGCAGGCGACAACACTGCGCACGTCCGAGGAGCTGCTCAAGGACCAGCAGGAAGAGTTGCAACAGGTCAACGAAGAGCTCGAAGAGAAGGCCTCTCTGCTCGCCGAGCAGAACCGGAAGGTCGAATCGAAGAACGAGGAAGTGGAATCAGCGAGGCTCGCTCTCGAGGAGAAGGCGGACCAGCTCGCGCTCAGCTCCAAGTACAAATCGGAGTTCCTTGCCAATATGTCGCACGAGTTGCGGACTCCGCTCAACAGCCTCCTCATTCTCGCGCGGCTCCTCAGCGAGAACAAGGACGGCAATCTGACATTGAAGCAGGTGGAATTCGCACAAACGATTCTCACGTCGGGCAGCGATCTGCTCAATCTCATCAACGACGTGCTCGACCTGTCGAAGGTCGAGGCCGGAAAGATGGATGTGAATCCGACGGACGTCCGCTTGACGGAGGTAAAGGAGTTTGTCGACCGCAGCTTCTCCGCGGTCGCCGAGCAGAAGGGACTCGAATTCCGCGTTGACATAGGTGCGGATCTCCCGCAGGCGATCTCCACAGATGGCGGACGACTGCAGCAGGTCCTCAAGAACCTGTTGTCGAACGCGTTCAAGTTCACGCAGGAAGGAGACGTCACTCTTACCATACGCCGCGCGGAAAAGGGAAGACGTTTCCAGAATCCCACGCTCGAAGCCGCGTCAGACGTGGTCGCATTCGCGGTCGCCGACACCGGCGTCGGAATCGCCAGGGAGAAACAGAAACTGATCTTCGAGGCGTTCCAGCAAGCAGACGGAACCACCAGTCGCAAATACGGTGGAACGGGCCTCGGCCTTTCCATCAGTCGTGAGATCGCCCGCCTCCTCGGCGGCGAGATACGTGTTGAGAGCGCGGAGGGCCAGGGCAGCACGTTCACGCTCTTCCTGCCTGCGCGCTACATCCCCCGGCAGGACGGGCCCGATCGCGATACGATCGACACGAGCAACTACGTGTCGTCAGGTCGGCCGGAGAGGCCAAGCGGTGCGGACTCGTCGCCACCGGCGCAAACGCGGCCGCGACGACCCGGTCCTCGCGACCAGCGGCGGAGACCGTCGGGCGACGCTCTTCAATATCGTCCCGAGCGCCGCGCGATTCCGCAAACGGTGATCGCCGACGATCGCGACCAGATTGAGGAAGGTGACCGCACGGTGCTGGTCATCGAGAACGATCAGAACTTCGCGAAAGTCCTGCTCGACATGGCGCATGACAAGGGTTACAAGGCCGTGGTTGAGCTCGACGGCGAGGCGGGTCTCAAGGCTGCGCGCGAGGTTCGGCCCGATGCGATAACGCTCGACATAGACATGCCGGGCATGGACGGATTAGAGGTGCTCGATCGCTTGAAGCGCGATCCGGAGACCAGGCACGTTCCGGTGCACATCATCTCGGGCATGGAGGAGAAACGCGAAGGCCTGAAGGCCGGCGCCATCGCCTTCCTGGCAAAACCGGTGAGCAAGGAAGCGCTCGACGCCGCGTTCGCCAGGATCTCGTCGTTTATCGACACGATTCCCAGAACGCTGCTCGTCGTCGAGGACAACGAGGTACAGCGGCAGAGCATCGTCGAGCTCATCGCGCACGACGATGTCGAGATCACAGCCGTCGCCTCGGCAGATGAAGCGCGCAAAATGCTCCAGGAGAAGCACTTTGACTGCATGGTGCTGGATCTCGGGCTCACGAACGATGGGATGAGCGGATTCGACCTCCTCGAGAACGTAAAGTCGGATCCGCAGAACCACGACCTGCCGATCATCATCTACACGGGCAAGGATCTGAGTCCGGAGGATGAGACGAAGATCAAGAAGTACGCGGAGACGATCATCGTGAAGGACGTGAAGTCTCCGGAGCGGCTACTCGACGAGACCGCTCTTTTCCTGCACCGCGTCGAGGCGAAGCTGCCGGAGCAGAAACGGAAGATGCTCGAGCACTTGCACGACGCCGACTCTGTGGTTGCGGGCAAGAACGTCCTCGTGGTCGATGACGACGTGCGCAATATCTTCTCGCTGACGAGCATGCTGGAGGATCACGGCATGATCGTCCGCTTCGCCGAGAACGGCAAGCAGGCGATCGAGCAACTCAGGAAGGATCCCAACGTGGACGTGGTTCTAATGGACGTCATGATGCCCGAGATGGATGGGTACGAGACGACCAAGGCAATCCGGGCGATGGATCCGTTCAAGGCGCTGCCCATCATCGCGCTCACCGCGAAGGCGATGAAGGGCGATCGTGAGAAGTGCATAACGGCCGGAGCTTCCGACTATATCACCAAGCCAGTCGATACCGACCAGCTGCTGTCACTGTTGCGCGTGTGGCTGTACCGGTAGCGGAAGCACCCAGCTCTGGCGCCGAGCCCGACCGGCAGTCGTTCAAGCCCGATCTCGAGAGGATCGAGATCGAGCTGCTGCTGGAGGGGATCTTCCGTCACTACGGATTTGATTTCCGCGCGTACGCGTACGCATCGATCCGGCGCCGGCTGTGGAAACGCATCGAAGAGGAAGGACTCTCCAGCGTGAGCGCCCTGCAGGAACGCGTGCTGCACGAGCCGGAGATGATGGAGAAGCTCCTGCTCGATCTCTCCATCAACGTGACGGCGATGTTCCGGGATCCGGGGTTCTACCAGACTTTCCGCGAGCACGTGGTGCCTCTTCTGAGAACGTATCCGTTCATCCGCATCTGGCACGCCGGATGTTCGACGGGGGAAGAGGTCTACTCGATGGCGATCCTGCTCCGCGAGGAAGGCCTGTACGATCGCTCGCGCATCTATGCGACGGACATCAACGAAGTCGTGCTGCAGAGGGCCAAGGCGGGGATTTTTCCACTGGAGCGGATGCAGGAGTACACCGACAACTACATCCGCGCCGGCGGCAAGAGGTCGTTCTCGGAGTACTACACGGCCAAATACGGGGGAGCACTATTCGATCAGGCGTTGACGAAGAACGTCGTGTTCTCGCAGCACAATCTGGTGACGGACCGCTCGTTCAGCGAGTTCAACGTCATCCTCTGCCGGAACGTGCTGATTTATTTCGACAAGACGTTGCAGTCGAAGGTGCACAGCCTCTTCTACGACAGTCTCGCCATGTTTGGCGTGCTGGTCCTGGGGAGCAAGGAAACGCTCCGTTTCATGTCGCACGAAGACTGCTACCAGCAGATCGCGCCTCCGGAAAAAATCTTCCGGAAGGTGAGATAGATGGCGTACTCCATCGTGGGGGTAGGATCGTCGTGGGGCGGTCTTGCCGCGATGTCCAAACTGCTGGGCGCTCTACCCGCGAATTTCAGCCTCCCTATCGTCGTGGTGCAGCACCGCAGCCGTGATTCCGATCGGCTACTTGCCGAGATCCTTCAGGATGCGACCGATTTGACGGTGTCGGAGATTGAAGACAAGGAGCCGCTCACACCGGGCACGGTCCATATCGCTCCGGCGAACTATCACGTGCTGATCGACGACGGCTTCTTGTCGTTGAGTCTCGAGGAGCCGGTGCGATTCAGCAGGCCGTCGATCGATGTGATGCTAAGCTCGGCGGCCGACACATACGGCCCGGAGGCGATTGGAGTTGTGCTTACCGGGGCGAACGAAGATGGCGCTCAGGGTCTTTCCGACATTGTGAAGCGGGGCGGGTGTGCTCTGGTGCAGGACCCGCGGACCGCTGAGATTGCGATCATGCCGCACGCTGCCGTGAAAGCAGTCCCGAGCGCCGAAGTTCTTCCGCTGGAAGGGTTAGCGCCGAGACTGATCGCGCTCAGTCGCAAGCGGGCGAAGGTTAGAGCGAGGAAAGCGGTATGAGTGGCGAGCGCGTCAACCTCCTTCTCGTCGACGATCGNNCCCGAGAACCTTCTCGCGCTCGAGGCGATTCTCGAACCCCTGGGTCAGTCTCTGATACGCGCCAACTCCGGTGCTGAAGCGCTCAAGCAGGTTCTCGCAGCGGAGTTCGCCGCGATACTTCTCGACGTCCAGATGCCGGGGATGAACGGTTTCGAAGTGGCGGAGATCATCAAGTCGCGTGAGAAATCGCGCACCATCCCGATCATCTTTCTGAGCGCGATCAGCAAGGAAGACGCGTACGTGTTCAAGGGATATTCGATGGGCGCGGTGGACTACGTGTTCAAGCCGTTCAATCCCGATGTCCTCAGATCGAAGGTGGCAGTGTTCGTGGATCTCTATCTCAAGCAGGGTGAGATCCAGCGGCAGGGTGACCTGCTGCGCGAAAGCCAGAAGCGTGAGCTCGAGCTAGAGCATCGGACTTCGCTTCTGGAAGCCGAGGCGCGGTCGGCGGCCAAGCTGTCGCAGATGAACGATGAGCTGCACCGTCGCCAGGTCGCGCTCGAACAGGCGATGGGTGCGCGCAACAGGTTCTATGCTTCAATGAGCCATGAGCTGCGAACGCCAATCAATGCCGTCATCGGCTACAGTACGCTGATGCTGGACAACATCTACGGTCCGCTGAACGCCAAGCAGAAGGAAGGATTGCAGCGCACGCTCAAGGCGGCGCGGCATCTGCTCGAGCTGGTAAACGATGTGCTCGACCTGTCCAAGATCGAGGCTGGGAAAATCGAGCTCTCGCTGCAGCCGGTGGTGTTCCCGGCGCTGATCGATGACCTTTTCGTCACCGTGCGGCCGCTCGCCGATGAGTATGGCTCTACCCTCGCGCTCGACATGGAGGGCGAGCCGTTCAACATTGTGAGCGACCCGCGGCGCGTGAGGCAGATCCTGCTCAACCTGCTGTCGAACGCGATCAAGTTTGGCGAGGGCAAGCCAATCCGCGTCGCGTGCAAACAGTGCGAGGACAAGGGTGTAGAAATAGAGGTAGTCGACGAAGGAGTCGGGATCGCGAAGGAAGACATCGCGCGCATCTTCGAGGAGTTCGTCCAGGTCTCGGAATCGAAGCAGCCGGGTACTGGCCTGGGCCTCCCCATTTCGAGACGACTGGCTCACCTGTTAGATGGCTCGCTGACCGTTTGCTCGACACCCGGGCAAGGCAGCTCCTTCCGTCTCGCCCTGCCGGCCTCTCTAGAGGACGACATGGCGCCGACTGCGGGTTATCCGCCGCTAGAGCGACCTAACTCCACCGTACGTTTGGCACAGACCCTGCCCTCTATGGTAGTGCCGTCGCCTTAAGCGGGGGTCAATCCTGGAGGCTCTAAAATGTTCAAAAAGTTACTAATTCTTCCGGCCGCGGCTCTCGCTTTCGCCTGCTCGAAGGGCGACAATCAGACCGCTGCGGATAGCGCGTTGAATTCTGATCTGTCCACCGCCGCAGCGAGCCGGCCGTACACGCCGCTCGATAGCATCACTGCCGCTGAGCGTGCTGGAACGGCGACGTCCACCGCGGCGCTGAGGAGCAACGCGACGACGCCTCGCACCGTTTACCGGGCGCCAGTCCGTCGCACGACCACCACTCGTCGGAGCTCGTCGGGCGGAACATATTCTTCGGCCCCGGTCTATAGCGCTCCTGCTCCTGCGCCAGTGGAAGTCAAGCACACCAAGCGTGACGCCGCGATTGGCGCCGGCGCTGGTGCTGTGATCGGCGCGGTCGCCGGCCGCAGCGTGAAGGGCGCGATTATCGGTGGCGCAGCCGGAGCGATCCTCGGCGGCATCGTCGGTAACAACGTCGACAAGACTAAGAAGTAAGAGCTGCCCGCTCGAACTTCGGAGAGCCTCCCGCACCAGTCATGGTGCGGGGGGCTTTTTCTTTGCGAAACCGCAACTGAACGGGTGCGAGTACACTGGCATCTCGGCGGATCGAGATTAGAAGCAACTGAACGGGTGCGAGTCGCCAGTAGCACAGGCGGCAGTTCTCAGTTCACTACGCCCAGACGTCAATACTGGCGTTAGGGCACAAGCAGTCGCTCCGAACGCCATGGGGATAAGTCAGGGTGTAGTGAACTCGCAACTAACAGCGACGCATCTCTGACAACTCGCACCCGTTCAGTTGCATTTGCAGTTGCCGTTCATCGGGTCACGCGTCGCTCATTTACGACAGATTTCGTATCGGTTCTGCTTGTGTTCCTTCCCGTAGTGCCTTACGATCAACGGCCATGTCTGTAAACTCAGTTCAAGCGGCTCCGCAGAAAGAAGCTGTACCTCTCCGCGCACTGTGCATTGCGCGCCATTGCTTTTTGAGCGAGCACATCGCACGGTATTTCGCCTGTATGGGCGTCATTACTTCCGAGGTCGTTGGACTCGATGCGGCGGTCGAGGCCGCGCGACGCACGTCGCCCGATGTGATCATCTGCGACTACGACCTCCTGGCGACCATTCCGCTCGAAAAGTGGGAGCGCGACGAGCTGCTCTCCAATACCCCCGTGATTGCGGTGAGCCTTACGCGCCACTCTCAGGAACTGCACCTGCTGGACGTCAATGGGATTGCCGGCTTTCTCTATCTGCCGACTCTGGAGAGCGGCCCCGCGCTCAAGATTCTGCGTGCGGCTGCGGCCCGCTCGAAGTACAGCCTCCCCCACCCTCTTAACACAGCGCCAAGGGCAGTAGAGCGCGGTTAAATTTAGAGCATGAGCTCTGACCCGATCACGGGCGTCTTCAACGACGGATACATAAGCGAAGCATACGAAGCCTATCGGCGCGACCCGGCGTCGGTGGACGAATCGTGGCGACAATTCTTCCGGTTCGCCGAGAGTCTGAGCGGCGCCCTGCCCCTCACGGCAGGAGAGACGCCGGTGACTGCACGGGTCGATCCCGACCTGCTCAGAAAGGTGGCTGGCGCAGCAAAGCTCGTCGATGCGATCCGCAATTTCGGCCACCTCGCCGTCCCACTGGATCCGCTCGGCACGCCGCCCGGCGGAACTCCCGAGCTGACGCCCGAATTTCATGGCCTCAGTGAGCAAGATCTACAAAGGATTCCCGCGGAGGCTCTCGGTGGCGAGGGGGGAACCGCAGCAGACGTAGTCGCCAGCCTCCGGGAGTTCTATTCATCGCGAATCGGCTTCGAGATCGCGCACCTTGGCAAATTCGACGAACGCGAGTGGCTGCGAGAGGAGATCGAAAGCGGGCGTCTCAACGCGCCGCTCAGCGTAGAAGACAAGCGCGCGATTCTGCAGCGTCTCACCGAAGTCGACGGGCTCGAGCGCTTCCTCGGCCGCGCGTATCAGGGGTACAAGCGCTTCTCCATCGAGGGTGGGGACATCCTTGTTCCGATGCTCGACGTCGCGATCGAAGCCGCAGCGACGCACGGGACGCGTGAGATCGACCTTGCGATGGCCCATCGTGGCCGCATCAACGTTCTCGCCCACACACTTGGCAAGCCGTACGCGACGATCTTCGAGGAATTCGAAGGCAAGCACGCGACGACCAACGCGGTGAGTGAAACCGGGGACGTGAAATACCACCTGGGAGCTCGCGGAACGAGACAGACGGCGAATGGCGCTGAAGTCGATATCGTGCTGATTCCGAATCCAAGCCACCTCGAAGTGGTGAACCCAGTGCTCGAGGGAGTTGCGCGCGCTCGGCAGGTTCTGGCGGGCGACGGAACGAGAGACGAATCGGCGGTCCTTCCTGTCTGCGTCCATGGCGACGCGGCGTTCCCCGGCGAGGGAGTGGTAGCCGAGACCTTCAATCTTTCGGGCCTCGAAGGGTTCAGCACAGGCGGGACACTTCACGTCATCGTCAACAATCAGGTTGGATTCACGACCGATCCGATCGACGGGCGCTCGACGCACTACGCCAGCGATCTCGCCAAGGGATTCGAGGTGCCGATCATTCACGTCAACGCCGATGACGCGGAATCGTGCGTGCACGTGACGAGACTTGGAATCGAGTATCGCGCGAAGTTCGGCAAGGATTTTCTGATCGATGTCGTCGGCTACCGGCGTCACGGGCACAATGAGACCGACGAGCCGTCCTTCACGCAGCCGGAGCTGTACAAGAAAATTCGCTCGCATCCTTCGCCGCGCGAGGTCTGGGGCATTCGCCTCGTCGCCGAGGGAGTCGTTACCGATGCTGAAGTAAAGAAGCTCGACGCCGATGCGGCGGCGAACTTCGATCGCATCCAGACGGCGATGAAGAGTGGGGAGATCCATCCGCCCGAGCACCGGGCGCCCAAAGAAGGCGAGGCGGATCTGTCGGCTGCGAGCGCGGATACAGGAGTCGATGCTGATCGCTTGCGCGCGCTGAATGAGCGTCTTCTCAAGTGGCCGTCGACGCTGAAGGTGAATCCGCGGCTGGCCAAGACCCTGGCGCGGCGCGCGGAGGCGATGGGTGACGCTGGCGGCATCGACTGGGGACACGCGGAGGCGCTCGCATTCGCCTCGCTTCTCACGGATGGTACGTCGATCCGTCTTACGGGGCAGGACGCCGAGCGCGCGACGTTCTCGCATCGGCAGGCTGTGCTGCACGATGCCGAGTCGGGCGAGATCTACGTTCCTCTCGCGCACGTCGCGGACGGAGCGAAGCACGGCCGGTTCGAGATCTACAACAGCCCGCTCTCGGAAACAGCTGTGCTCGGATTCGAGTACGGGTACAGCACGGCTGCCGAGGACACGCTGGTGTTGTGGGAAGCGCAGTATGGGGATTTCGTGAACGTCGCACAGCCGATCATCGATCAGTTCATCGCCGCCGATCGCGCCAAGTGGGGGCAGGATTCATCGGTGGTGCTACTGCTTCCGCACGGGTACGAGGGACAGGGGCCCGAGCATTCGAGCGCGCGCCTCGAGAGATTTCTCCAGCTTTGCGCCGAAGGGAATCAGCGTGTCGCCTATCCTTCGACGCCGGCGCAATACTTTCACATTCTGAGACGCCAGGCGGCGTTGGCCGAGCGTCGTCCGCTGATTCTGATGCAGCCCAAGAGCCTGTTGCGGATGCCCGAGGCTGCGTCGAGACTCACCGAGCTGACGAGCGGCCAATTCCGGGCGGTGATCGACGATCCGGTCGCGTCGCAGACGCGCGATGCGATAACGCGACTCGTGTTCTGCACCGGGAAGGTCTACTACGATCTCGCGGCCAAGCGCGCGCCACATATTGCGATCGTGAGAATCGAGGAGCTGTATCCCTGGCCGGGAAGTCAGGTGGCGCAGATCGTCGATCTGTATCCGGCGATCGAGGAAGTCATCTGGGCGCAGGAAGAGCCGAAGAACCAGGGCGCGTGGACGTACGTCGCGCCGCGGCTCCGCATGTCGACAGGGAACGCGCTGCCGACCCGATACGTCGGTCGTCCCGATCGCGCGAGCCCCGCGGAGGGATACGCCGAGTCGCACAAGAAGGAGCAGGAGCGCATCGTCACCGATGTGAATGCGCCGGTGCAGCAGGCATCGGGCGCGAAACGTCGCGGCATGGCGCTCAAATCCTGAGCATTGATCTTCCGACAACAATGAAAAGAAGATCAATCGCGTTCGCTCTAATCAGTGCGGCGGTTCTGATGCCGCATCACGCGGGCGGGCAGGGAATCCTTCCTTCTGCCGCGAGCATTCGGGTGCAGAATGCGCCGGAGCGAATGCGCGTGCTCTGGATCGGCGCCCATCCGGATGATGAAGACACCCAGCTGATCGCCTGGCTTGCGCGCGGACGTCACGTCGAGACTGCCTACCTGTCACTCACCCGCGGCGACGGCGGGCAGAATCTGATCGGCAACGAGCTTGGCGAAGCGCTCGGGGTGATTCGCACCGAGGAGCTGTTGGCCGCGAGACGGGTCGATGGAGCACACCAGTACTTCGCCCGCGGATACGATTTCGGTTTCTCGAAAACGGCGGATGAAACCCGAAAGCATTGGCCTCAGGATTCGCTGTTGAACGATGTCATGACGGTGATGCGCGCGTTCAGGCCGCACATAGTGATCACGACCTTTTCCGGAACTCCCCGCGACGGACACGGGCACCATCAGGTCTCGGCGATTCTGGCGAGGCAGGCTTACGATCTGGCTGCGGACACGCTGCGTTTTCCGGTGAAAGAGTTCGGAAAGCCGTGGACTCCGCTCAAGTTTTATCGTTTGGCGCTTTTTTCTCCCCAGGACCGCACGATTGCAGTCAACGTCGGGGAGTACGATCCGTATCTCGGACTGTCCTATCAGGAGATTGCGGCGGACAGCCGATCACAGCACAAGTCGCAGGGCCAGGGGACTCTGCGTCGCAAGGGAGTAGTGTGGGATTATCTGACTCGTGAGGATTCGCGGGTTCCCGCGCCGCCGGCCAAGGAGGAGAAGTCCATCTTTGCCGGTCTCGACACGACGAGGCTGCTGGTTCGCGACGGACGTATAGCGCCGCCCGAAACCCCGCCGGCACTTGCTCTCGAAGCCATCGCAGATAGGCAGGCACTCGCTCTAGGTGACACGGCAAAGATCACCTTGACACTCTACAATCGCGGACGAGTGCCGGTTCACATCGAGAGCGGAACCATCCATTTTCCCCCGACGCTCCTTCCGGACTCCAGCTATCAATGGACTCAACCACTAATCGGCGGCGAGATAACCCAGCCCTGGTGGCTCGCTGAGCCCCGCAATGGGGATTTATTTACCCCACGCATCACAGGCACATCGGAGGACGAGAGGGAACGCCGGAATTGGGCGCATGTGACGGTTCAAGCCGGTCCACAGGGAAGTTTGCTCGACGTAGCAGCCCCGATCGTATACCACTATGTCGATCGCGTCCGAGGTGATCTCCAGAGACCCCTGATCGTGGCTCCGGGAATCTCGGTGACGCTCGATCAAGCGACGACGATGGTTCGCGCCAATGTCCCATCTAGTCAGTTGATCAAGGCAACGCTGCGCTCGGCGTTGAGTGCTCCGGCCCCGGTGACTGTTTCTCTGACGCTCCCCCGAGGACTCACTGCCGATTCATTGGAGCGCACCGTCGTCATGGCGCCAGGATCTACCCGCACTCTCGCCTTCAGGTTAAAAGGAGCCCTGCCACGCGGGACACACGTGATCAAAGCCGTCGCCTCGGCGAATGGGAGATCGTACCAGTCAGGCTACATCCCGATCGAGTATCCGCACATCAACCCGCAGCGGATCTATCGTCCGTCGATGATCAGCGTCAACGCCGTGGACGTCGCTCTGCCCTTGAGGCTCAATGTCGCCTACGTTCCCGGAGTCGGTGACAATGTCGCGCCGGTCCTCCAACAGCTCGGTGTTCCGCTGACAATCGTAGATGCGGACGATCTTCCTCAGACTGACCTCAGTCGCTTCACCGCCGTCGTCATCGGGCCGCGCGCCTATCAGTCAAGTCAGACGCTGCAGGATAACAATGATTATCTGCTCGCATATGTACGCAACGGCGGCCGTCTCGTTGTGCAATATGGACAGGGCGAGATGCAGCGCCCAGGGATCATGCCGTATCCGATTACGCTACAACAGCGTGCTGAGCGAGTGACGGATGAAAATGCGCCGGTAACTTTCACCGATCCACAGTCGCCTCTGCTCAACGCGCCAAACAAGATCACCCAGGATGATTTCAAAGGCTGGGTTCAGGAGAGGGCCACCTACATGCCCTCGACGTTCGATTCGCGGTATCGCACGATGCTGGCGATGAACGATCCGGGTGAGCAGCCCAATCGCGCGGCTATTCTAGCGGCGTCCTATGGGCGTGGGACCTACATCTACGTCCCGCTCGCCCTCTTCCGCCAGCTGCCCGCGGGCGTGCCGGGTAGCGCGCGCATCTTCGCCAACCTCCTCGGCGGCAACAGCATTCGATGAAGCTGCGCCGCATGGCAGCTTTCTTAGTGGTGCGATGGTGAGGCGAGCTTGGTGGCTCGTCACGGTTGGCGCACTCGTGATCGGGGCGTGCAGCTCGGATCATCGCAAAGTACTGATCGTCTACTCGCCGCACGGGAAGGAGCTGCTCGAGTACCTCGAGAAGGGGTTCGAGAAGGCGCACCCGGATATCGATGTACAATGGGTGGACATGGGCTCGCAGGAGGTCCTGGAGCGCGTGCGCGCAGAGAAGCCGAATCCGCAGGCAGACGTGTGGTTCGGGGCGCCGGCGGAAGCGTTCGACAGGGCGACGAAGGAAGGTCTGCTGCAGCCGTATAAACCGACGTGGGCGGGAACGATTGATCCAGAGGGTCGTGAAGCGCACGACAACTGGTACGGGACGTATCTGACTCCCGAGGTGATCGGGTACAACCGCGATGCGGTGAAAGACGTCGACGCCCCCAAGGATTGGGACGATCTCATCGATCCGAAGTGGAAGGGGAAGATCGTTATTCGTGATCCCATTGCGTCGGGGACGATGCGGGCGATTTTCGGCGCGATCATGGTCCGATCGATTGCGCAAACGGGCAAGCCCGATGCAGGCTATGAGTGGCTCAGAAAGCTGGATGCGAATACGAGAGAGTACACTCTGAACCCGACGATTCTCTACCAGAAGCTCGGCCGGCAGGAAGGGGTCGTGACTATGTGGGACATGCCCGATTTCGCTACGCTCGAGCAGCGAACTCGTATTCCGATCAAGTACGTCATTCCGGCGAGCGGAACTCCGCTGCTTGTGGATGGGATCGCGATTGTGCGGGGCAGCAAGCATCCCAAAGAGGCGCAGGAGTACTACGAGTACGTCACAACTCCCGAAGCGATGATTGCCGCCGCGGATTCGTTTCTCCGCATACCCGCGCGAAAAGATATTCCGTTGTCGAAGCTTCCTGCATGGATCCGCGATGCGATGGCGAAGATCAA
>DHJO01000149.1:14055-16452 GCA_002404375.1 Gemmatimonadales bacterium UBA4718
CGCGGGCGCGAGGTGCGGAAGCTCGTGCGGGAGTGCTGGCGCTCAATGGTGTGACGCGCCGATTCGGTGAATTCACGGCCGTCGACAATGTTTCGGTGGAGGTAGGTCCCGGCGAGCTGCTCGCTCTGGTGGGCGCATCGGGCTCGGGCAAGACGACGACGCTGCGCATCGCCGCCGGATACGAGCAGCCCGATGCCGGAACGGTGATGCTTGGGGGCGCCGACATCACCAGTGTTCCACCCGAGCGTCGTGGGTTTGGAATGGTCTTCCAGCACTATGCGCTATTTCCTCACATGCCGGTCGAGGAAAACGTGGCGTTTGGTCTCGAGGCGCGGCGCGTGGGCAAGGCCGAACGATTGAACAAAGCGCGCGCGTCGCTGGAGGCCGTCGGGTTGGCTGGTGCCGGAGATCGGGCGATCCAGTCGCTTTCCGGCGGCGAGCAGCAGCGCGTTGCGCTCGCGCGCGCTCTGGTGATCGAGCCCCGCGCCCTGCTGCTCGATGAGCCGTTGTCGAACCTCGATCCCACTCTGCGGCAGGCAATGCGCGACGACTTGCGAGCGATGCTGCGCCGCGTGGGAGTCCCGGCGCTATTTGTAACCCATGATCAAGAGGACGCGTTCGCGATCGCCGATCGGATCGCGCTCCTGAAAAAAGGGAAGCTGCTCCAGGTCGGCACACCGGAAGAGCTGTACGAAGCGCCCGAATCGAGGGAGGTCGCCGCGTTCATAGGACGCGGGACGATGGTACCGGCCGTTGATCGTGGCAATACGGCCTCAGTGATGATCGGCGGACGCACGCACGAATTGGCCGTGAATCGCCCGAAGGGAATGTCGCTGCCTTATGGCAAGGCATTCGTAGTACTGAGGCCTGAGGCGCTGGAGCTCGTCGGCCAGGGTGGAAATTCGGCCTGGCCCGGACGTGTCGTGAATCGCCGATTCGCAGGCGGTGTCATCGTGTATCGCGTCGAGCTGTCCGGCGGGGTCACGGTCGATGTCGAGTCCGCGTCGGGGAATGCGCACGAAGACGACAATGTGGCCGTGGCGCCGACCAAGGGACCATTTCCAATCGTGCCGGGATGAAATCGTCGTTCAGGCGACAGAGCTGGCTGATCGCGTTCCCCGTGATTCTGCTGCTGTTGTGGACAGTCGTCTATCCAAACGCAGCCGTGATTGCCGGCAGCTTCGAGAATGGACTTGGACATTGGCGCGAATTCGCAGCGAGCCCGGCCGATCGCGAAGCGCTGTGGACGAGCCTCGTCATTTCGGTCGCATCGGTTTTCGCCTCACTCGCCATCGGCGTTCCACTCGCCTTTCTGCTCGGCCGATTCGACTTTCCCGGCCGCCGGCTCTTGCGCGCGGTCGCCACACTTCCCGCCGCGCTGCCGCCGCTGGTTGGAGTGATCGCATTCCTCTTTCTCTATGGAGAGAGTGGACTGGTCACTCGCATCGTGCAGCGAATCCTCGGAATGCAGGAAGCGCCGTGGAGGCTCAAAGGCGTCGGTGCGATCGTGTTCGTTCATGCCTACACGATGTACGTCTACGTTTTCCTGTTCGTCTCGGCTGGCCTCGAGCGGTTCGATGCGACACTGGATGAAGCGGCGTCCGGACTCGGCGCGAATACGTGGCAGAGACTGAGACGCGTGACGCTTCCGCTTCTCATGCCGGCGGTTGCCGGCTCCGCTCTTCTCGTCTTCATGAACGCGCTCGGCTCCTTCTCGGCGCCTTACGTGTTCGGAGGTGGACTGCGAGTCCTGTCGACCCAGATACTGGCATCGAAGACGAATGGCGCTCTCGGCCTCGCCTACGTAGAGACGACGGTGCTGGCATTGAGCGCTGTCGCGGGGCTCGTGCTCTTTCGCTGGCTGGATCGGAAGCGGAAATACACGCTGGCGAGCAAGGGAGGGCGCAAGCGTCGCACGATTCGGTCGCGTCGAGTACAGATTCTCACCAGCATCGCGGCGGCGATAATCGTGATCGCGCTGGTTCTCCCGCATCTGATGGTCGTGCTCGTTTCCTTCGCGCGGGACGGCGTCTGGACGACGCAGGTGCTGCCGCCCGAGTACACATTCGAGAACTACCGTCGCCTATTCTCCGAGAGCGAGCTGTGGCGTCCGATAACGAACAGCGTCTCGATGGCAATAGTCGCTACCGCCGGGAACCTCCTGGTGTGTTTTCTCGCCGCTTATCTGATCGTGTTCCGGAGATTCGCCGGGCGAGGACTGCTCGAGTTGCTCGTCGCTCTTCCGTGGGCAATTCCTGCGACCGCGATCGCGCTTGGCCTGGCGGCAACGTTCAACAGAAATGACCTGTTTACCGGTCGGATTCTCCTCGTCGGCACGTTCTGGATTCTGCCATTGGCGTATTTCATACGCGACATACCTCTGGTCGCTTCAGCGGT
>DHJO01000150.1:0-978 GCA_002404375.1 Gemmatimonadales bacterium UBA4718
GGGCGCCCGTAGCTCAATTGGATAGAGCATCTGACTACGGATCAGAAGGTTGGGGGTTCGAGTCCCTCCGGGCGCGTTAGCGTAAAAGCATGGCGACGTGATGGTAGACGAGTGCCTCGGATGCGAGCATCCGGGGCAATTTCGCTTTTGCAATCACCCAGCAATCACCGCAACGAGTTTGGAGATCGCCAACAGAGTCTTACGGCTTGCGCTCCACCCGCGCGCTTTTCCATGCGCTCAGCCCTCCGCGCCGCTCCCGCTCCACGTCGTACCGGGCCACCGCCCTCCCGAGCGCTAATCCTCCGTCATTGTCGAAACGATAGTGGTATCCCTCCGTAGAGCCGAGACATGGCCTGCTCTTCGGCGATCCGGGTGAACTCCGCGCGCTCCTGTGGGAAGAAATGTCCGAGCACCGCGTCGAACGCGCCGGCGCTGCAGGCGTGTCCCGATGGATAAGACGGAAAGTTCGGCAGATCGACGCTGTCAGCAAGCACGAGGGTCGTGTCGGCCTGTGAGGGTCGGATCGACCAGTAGTGGTATTTGGCCTCGAAGCAGGCGATCCCCAGGGCCCTACGCGATAACTAATAACTTAGTCTCTATTTATTCTGGGCCAGCATCCTTATGGTTGGTATCGCGAATTCCAACCCCCGTAATGGCGCGAGACATCCGCAAATAAAATGGGGACAGCTTTCGCCGTCCCCATTTTATTCGTTCAAGCTGTAGCAGCTCTCGATCTACTACAACTTACACGCAGACTATTACGCCAGTTGCGTTGGAGCAGGTCTTGGGCGACAGCGTATGCGTTGCAGTCGCGGTCCATGTTGGCGGCGGACCCAAAACAGCTATGGCGACGATCGTTACGTTCTCCGACGGCGAGAAGCCCTGAACGGGCATCGAACTCGACGCGGTACCCGAGAAGTACTTGCCATTGTTGTCGGCGGCATACTGCTCTTCATACGTAGCGAGGTTACGAAGGTC
>DHJO01000150.1:1037-3503 GCA_002404375.1 Gemmatimonadales bacterium UBA4718
ATCGCGGCAAGAATGCCGATGATGACGACAACGATCAGAAGCTCAATGAGTGTGAAACCCTTTTTGCTGCGCATATATGGATCAAACCTCTACAAGGGAAGCGTTGGATTGAATCGCCTCGACTAAGGCGCCGATAGTGTGAAAACGATTGGCATGCTGTACGTACCTGGAATGTTGCTGGGCTGCGTGAAACCGGCCGCCCAAACGGTCTTGAAGAAAGCCTGCGCGGCGAGACCATTCGTGGAGCTCGCTCCCGACAGGAAGATTGCGTCGGTCGATCCCATACCCACGTACGATCCGCCTGCAGCGTTCGACCAGTTCAAGTCGCTGATCGGCTTCGTGCCGCCGAGTCCGCCGGCGTAAGTCCACAGCCCTGAAATGTTCGTTGTCTTGATGTTGAGCGTCCAGCTGCGATTCGCCTTGATCGTGAAGGTCGGGCCTGCATCAGCGATGACTGCACCAGTTTCAATCTGGGCAACCGTGGGCGAAGTCAGCGACGTGGTCGTCGTCAACATGTCCAGCTTGACCAGCGCGTTCACAGTCACTGAAGCAGTGTTGGTGGTGTTGCAGCTTCCAGCATTGCTCGAGCATTGCGCGTTGGCCTGATTAGCGCCGATAACTGAAGCCAGCACCACAGCGGCCATAACGAAACGGGTCGCGTTCATTTGCATTTGCTCCATTGAGTTGACGGTTCGAGAGACAGCTATCAGTTGTATTTGAAGCCGTCCGTTATACCAGTAAGACGCGATGCTTTGTGCGTTTGCAACGCGAAAAAGTGGCTCGAATTTGAAGGCGTCCGATATTGCTAAGTCATTGTGGGACGGACAGTTAGTTAGATCACAAATCTGTGCTTGGCGACAAAAAATGTGGCGAATTGCGAGAGGTCGTGCACAGTGCAATACGCTCGAGAACGCCTCCTGAAAGCCAAAGAAAAGGAGCCCTTTCGGGCTCCTTTTTCGGTCCTCACAGGCGGACTCAACCTTCCCTCCTTCTCATCACGCGGGCCTGCAGCAATGCTCAGCAAAGGCTCCCGCGATGCGCTCTTATCTGTTAAGATGTGAGTCTCCTTCACGCGAAGGAGCATTCCTTTTTCGGGGCGTAGCGTAGCCCGGTAGCGCGCCTGCTTCGGGAGCAGGAGGTCGCTGGTTCAAATCCAGTCGCCCCGACTGATTAACTGAAGCCTCTGCAATCTCCTGGATTGTAGAGGCTTTTCGTCACCGACGGAAAAGCGATCCGAGCACGCCTCCCGATACCCCACGGGCGCGATTGACGCGTCGCAGCTGATCGATCTCCCCCTTGTCGAGCCAGATTCCGCCGCACTCCGGGCATTGGTCGATCTTCACCTGCTCTGCGTGCTGCTCTTTCAGATCGGCGCCGCAACGAGGACACTTGTTGTGATGCGCTTTACGACCGTTGCTCTTTCGCTCCGCGTCCAGCTTCATCCGCATCTCATGGATGATCTCGAGGTTCTTCTTCCCGAAGTACTCGTCCTCGTTCCTGCTCGGTTTTACATCTGTGGGCATGCTTGCTCCCAAGCCAATTGGTCGAAAATATATATGACGAGACGACGCAAAACGGGCTGGATGTTGATTAACGGCAGCCGTTGAGAATCCGTCTCGGCGCCGACGCGTNNAGCACGAGCTGAGCAAGCACGGCGTCGCCGCTCTCGAGCTCACTCCATCGTCGCAGCGATCCGTAGAACAGCACCGCGAAAACGCCCAGGAGTGCGATCGTCGGCACGATCCCCCGCTCCGAGATGAACGCAACCCAGTCGCTGCTCGGCCACGGGTTGGCCGTCATGCCATCCTCGGCGAGCGAGCGATCGTTGGAAGGAGCAAACTCGACATACTCCACAGGCCAGTTTCCCGGGCCGACGCCGAAGACCGGATTTGAGGCCGCCATTCGCAGCGAATTCTCGTACTGTGCCAGACGTCCGCGACCACTCCCCTTCCTGTAGTCGACGACACCGCGCGCGGTATCGAGGTACGGCGATTCACTACTCCAATTGAGTCTGTTTGGAAGCACGATCACCACCATTCCACTGATCACTGCAGCAAGCACGAGTCGCGCGAAGCGACCCCCGACCTTCGCTCCGCTCCAGTACTTTCTCGAAGCGAGCATGGGCACGAACAGAATGATCACGCACGCGGCGACGGCGAGCCACGCCGCCCGGGACCTCGATAAGACAAGAGCCGCTGCGACTACAGCGGCGCCGAGCGAGCCGAGCAATGCGCTGAACGGCCGACGGGCGGTGACGGTGCACCAGACGAGCGAGGGAAGTCCGATCACGGCGATGTGCGCTACGAAATTGCGATTTCCGAAAGTGCCGCCGGGAGCCCTGTTGGTGCTGAAGTACTCGCTATCCAAGCCGTATGCCTGCGCCAGAGAGAACAGTGCCGCGCAAACAGTGGCGATGGCCGCGGCGATCAGAATCGGCCGATAAGAGCCTCTTTCGGCAACGGACCG
>DHJO01000150.1:3702-8591 GCA_002404375.1 Gemmatimonadales bacterium UBA4718
AAGTACCGATCGAGCTCGAACAACTTGTAGGGAAGGGCGACGACTACGGCGAGAATGACGCCGAGCTGAATGAGCGTGCGGATGGTGCGGTCTGCCATCCGCGAAATATGCTTCTACTGCTGCCTGACTCGCACACCGCCGTTAACGGTGACGACGCGCACAACCGGTCCGCCGGACCCGAGCTGGGTCTGAATCCGTTTGCCGATCATTCCCTGAACGGTGATCGGAAAATCGATATTCATTCCGCCATTGGTGGTGCCGGTCTCGAGACGGGCATTGTAGGCGCGTGGAATGGTGAGGGACACGCCACCGTTGGTCGTTCGCAGATCCAGGCCACGGCCCCGCCACGAGTTTCCGGAGAGAGTCGCACTCACGCCACCGTTCGTCGTTTCTCCGCGTACATCGCCCGCGACATCGTCGACGCGAATTCCTCCGTTCATTGCCTGGAAGTCGAGATCTCCCTCGATTGACTCCGCGGAAACCCCACCGTTCTGCGTGACTGCCCCGAGATTCGAGCGCCTAGGCACGTAGATCTCGTAGCTGACGGACCACCAGCTTCGGCGCGGTGAGGACGGACCATCGGCGTGGATTCGCCCGCCCTCGGTGCTGACGGTGATTTGTTTTGCCAGGGCTTTGGCCGCGTTGTCGTCGCTGGCGTTGGCTTGAATCATGGCGACAACCTTCACTTCATCGCGGTCCCATCCATGAAACGAGACGCCGCCATTCGTTCGGCCGTCGACGGAGAGTTTCGACTGGGGTCGCAATGTGAAATTCCTCAGCTCACAGAAGCTCGCACGATCGTGGTCCCAATTGTTCTGACAGTCTTGCAGCCAGCGCTGTGCGTGGCTGTCGTCCTGTCCACTGAGAACGTGCGGGCAAACGAGCACTGCGATTGTGAGTGTGACAAGGGAGGTCGATCGCATGGGCGGGTGTCCTTTTGAGGGAAGATATGACCAGCACCATTTAGATAGCTCCGGACGGCGAATGGTTGAACGACAAAGCCCCGCTGTTTGGCGGGGCTTTGTCGTCCAGGGAGAGAATCGCTCTGGCTCTAAGGCGTCACGCTGCCGAAAAAGATATCCAGGTTAATGGGAGGGCTACCGAGGGGCTTCCCTACGCCGGTCCAGGCAAACGCTGCTTTTGTCGGGAGCGAGATGATACCGTTGTAGTCTCCGATGAAAGGCCTGAAGCCTGACCCGCTTGGTACTCCGGACTGGGAGGGATCGAATCCCTGCCGTGTGACACGCTGCGTCACGAAGGTCGCGCCACCATCGGTGCTCTTACCGTACGTGATGTCTACCAAGGTGTTGTTGCTGTAACTCCGGTCATCCGAGATGAAGTCGATCCGACCGCTTCCGCGCTCGATGCTCATCTCGACGTTGAGCCGGTCACCGCTGGCGCCGGGCGCCATTGGAATGATGGTCCAGTTACGCGGATCAGTCACGCCGTCGCCAGGTGCAGACGCGAGAAACAGCTGCGCCAAGCCACCGACGATGTCAGCATATGCCACGTAAAGGCGTTGTCTGGTCGGGTCGAAGGCCGGCACCGGATAAGATCCGGGTCCTCTGAAGGGGCCACCCGACACATTGAAGCAATAAGGTGGGAAGAGACAGACGGGATCGTTGAATGCAGCGAACTGGACGGGCGCACTCCATGTAAGGCTGGTCCCCGGGCCGGAAGATTCGCTCACATACATCACGGCTCCCTTGCCACCTTGAACGCCGTTGTCAAAGGTCAGATAAGCGTGAGTTCCGTCGCCGTTCGTCACAATACGTGCGTCCTGATTGCTCCTAACGGTGCTGGCGGTGATCTGTGCAGGAGTCGAGAACGTCTTCCCGCCATTCGCGGATACAGCGACGTAGATCGGCGAGTTCGAGCCGTTTCCGTGGAACTGCGCCCATGTGACGTAGATCCTACCGTCGGTTGGATCGACCCAGATTGACTCGTGATCCTGAAACTGACCCGTCGATCCCTTCGTGATACCACTCGCGTCCCACTGGGCGACAACTGTGAGTGGCTGCTTGCTGCCACCCGTGAGCCAGGTCCTTCCCCCATCGGTCGACGTGCTAAGCAGAAGCTGAGCCTTATAGCTGCTGTAGCCGGAGACCCGATATGTGTAGCAAAGGTAGTAGGCGGTTCCGTCCTTCCCGAATGCCACAGCTGGATCGCCTCCGAAGTCTCCCGTGCCAGTGCCCGCGACGCTCGTATCGTTAGTGTACCTGGTTACTCCAGGCAGGAAACCGTTTGGAACCGTCGGCGTCCAGGTCTTTCCGCCGTCGAACGACGCGTTGACCGCGCAACCGTCGTTGTAGTTCCAGTCGTTCGCACCGACGATGAAATTCTGCGAGTTGGTCGGATTGACGGCGATGGGAGTTTCATTCTGAGCCGTCGTGTCGTTTCCAATGTCGACCACGTTGGCTCCGGACGCAGTGACCTGCGCCGAGCGCGACACATAAGGAGCAGTGGGGCGGGTTGACTGGCTGTCCTTGCAGGCCGCTAGGACGAACACGCCGAGCAGCGCTGAGCGAGTGACATACAAGCGCATCGTGAGATCTCCAGATTTGGGTGGACATATATGTCACCCCAGCCCGCACTTCCGCAATCCGTCCAGTTGGGAACGTCCGGTAGATGACGCCGGCCCACCCTCTACCGCGCTTATCGCGCGAACCAATACGTCGCCTTTACGAGAAAGACGTTGCTCGGCCGCCCGAAGATCTCGCGCGTATCCCGGCCGGTTCGGAAGTCTCCCTCAAATGGAAGGAAGTCGCTCCGCTCCTGCTGCCAGACAAAAAAGAGAGCGGATCCCGGCCTGTACTCCCACCGCACGACCGCATTCCCGCGCAGGGAATGGGTGCGGAAATCTGGATTGGTGATCGAAAAGGACGGCGCGGGGCCGGGCCCGTCAGGATCGACGGTGTAGGAAACGATTTTCCCCGTAACCGGATCCGTAACCGGAGTCACCGTGCTGCCGTTATCTCTTCCGTAAACGTTGTAGTCGCGCGTCGCGGGCGTTGCCAACTCCTTGAATCCCTTGAAGCGGCCGGCGGAAGCGAACGGCTGCGCATAGAGCTGCAATGACAGCAGCGGACTGAGAGTCCACTCGACGCGAGTGGTCGCAGAGAGAGTGGTCTGAGAGAGATCGCCGAAAACGTAGCGACGCCCGTACGTTGACGTCGCCAGCGGGTCGGTGGCGGCGCGCACGTATTGAATCGGGGTGCGATACAGCGAAAGCCCGGGCGAAACGTTGACGTTTATCGAGGAGCTCGGTCGGACAGTAACCCCGACGTTCAGATCCTTCGAGTAACCGTGGTCCTGATCCCCGTAATAATCGCCGTACACATCGTAGGAGACGGTCTTACGCAGGTCGGTTGTGATCTCCGTCCACCATCCGTACTTGGTCGGCTGTCGCCCCAGGGGTCCGCCACGCGTGAGGCGGTCATCGATGGCGCTCGGGTCGTACTCTCCGCCAGTATACAGCGACCACAGGTTGGTGAAGTTGAGAGTCACCTGGTTGAAGAAGCTCGTCCAGATCTTGTCGCCGCCGTGATTCCAGGCGTGATTCGTCCCGGCAAACAGGTTGTAGCCCCGAAGGAGTTTTCCCGGCTCCTGGTTGTTGTACGAAGCGCCTGACCCGAGGTTGCGATAGTCAACGCGGCCCATGAAGCCGAGGTCATTGACCTCGAAACCCGGGCTGATGTCTTTCGCGGTCGCGGAAAAAGACCAGGTCCCCGATCTGTTTAGTCCAAGCTTTACCGACGTTCCAGTGAGCGAGTTTGCGGTGGTGTCCACACCCAGGTAGTCGGCATCCGGGCGTTGATAGTAGCGGGCGCTCGAGAGCTGCGCGCTTCGAATCACCTGTCGCGAGCCGTTGATCCGCGATTCCGACAGCGCGCCAGTGAGTGACCATTGTTTATTCGCCCAGCGGTGCTCGAAATCGAGACTGCCGACATCGGCGCTCGACCGAAGCAGATTCTTGAATACCGTGTCGCTCAAGTCGCGATTTACAGCAGTCCCACCGAGGCTGAGAATGGTGTTGCCCTCTCGGAACTCGTGGGACATCCGCCCGACGAAATAATTGCTGAGCGGCTCCACCGCCGTCGTCGATTCCACGTTTGCGGCATCCAGGACGCGGGCGTTCTCCTTGGCGGTGACGGCGTTCAGGAGTCCGACACTCCACGCCCCGACCTTGCCGGTCAGCTTCCCTGCGCCCAGGATCTTGGTGGCGTCCGGAGCATCCACGAACAGCCCGTTCGGAAAACGCTGTGGTGATCTGCCGATGCGGCGCGAGTAGAAGATCTGCTGCGATCCGTAAGATGGACCGCCGTTGATCGAGCCGATGTTGAACATGTTNNTCGGCAGACCATACTTGAGATCGAGCCCGGCTGATGGCTTCGCGTCGTTGGAGCGATAAAACGGATTGGCCGGATCGCCGGGAGCGCGGGTGAGCTTCGCGCTCACATAAGGCATGATCTCGAGACGTCGCGGAGTCGGAATGTCCACGATTCCGGCGAGATCCCCTTCCAGCGAAACGAATCCCGGATCCGTTGTCTTCCATGGCGACCAGCTGTCACGCTCGTTCCGGCGAGCGACGTCCCGCATGATATGAATTCCCCAGAGCCGCTCGACTCCGGTCGGAACGCTGCCGAATCGCAGTTGTGAGAACGGAATTCGGTACTCCGCAGTCCACCCCGCCGAATCGACCATGGTCGCTACCTGCCATACCGCATCCCAGTTGAGGTCCTCATTGCGATCGTCCGTCTCGAGAACATCCTTCTGGACCCCGCGAGGATTCACCGAGAACCGGAAGGCGGTGCGCCGATCGTGGTAGGAGTCGACGATGACGTGGACCCAATCGGAGTAAATCCCCGTCGCATCCCGTCGTGCCAGCT
>DHJO01000146.1:0-484 GCA_002404375.1 Gemmatimonadales bacterium UBA4718
CGGAGCGTCATCGCCATCGCGAGGAAGTGAGGCCGGTTTATAGTTCGCCTGGGACCACGAGATCGGCCGGACCTGGTCAGAGCGCGTCGTACAGAGTCCGAACCAATAGACCGTCGTTCCAGTACTCCGTATGCGCCATCAGCAGTGTCGTCGCTTCCGGATCCTTAAGGTTGTTCACCTTTCTGGAGTTCGTGGCGCCGGGAAGATCGTATAGGTCGAGATATCCGCTGATGATGTCCCACGGCGAGTAAATATTGATCCATTGGTCCGGCCTGTAGGTGTAGTCCTGAATGAGCGGCTGCACTGAGGCCGCGAGCGACTCACGAGCTTCAGTGGTGCCGTGCCCCTGGGCGCCGAAAATGAACGCGGTCTTGTCGAGTGGGGAGCCGAACGTGAGAAAGAGCGGAGTGCGATCCACGACGTGAAGAACCTGGTCAGCCGCAGCCGCGCCGTCTTCAAGAATCAGGCGATTGAGCCCATCATA
>DHJO01000146.1:581-1772 GCA_002404375.1 Gemmatimonadales bacterium UBA4718
AGCGTGCGCGACTTTGTAGACTACGTCCTTTATCTCTTTCCGGAGGTCGTTGAAGGCGTCGAGCTTGTACGGCATGACATAGATGGCCACATCGCCGACGAACTGGACGAGAACGCCGCGAATGAAGCCGCTGGCTATCACGAGCAGCGGCCAGGCGATTCCGTGTGTGCTTGCGACGAATTGCCCGGCTCCGGCAAAAACATCGGAGAATCCGTATACCAGGAAACCGGTCGTCGCGACGAGGAACGCAAAGGCGACAAATACCGCGATCGTAAGCCAGCGCCCGCGCGCTTCGCCCAGGTCGTGGAGGAATCTCCCGCCTATGGCTTTCATCCATGACAGGAGAATGAAGACGGCCAGGATTAGGGCCAGCCAGAGTGCGGCCATGTCGAAGAAAGCGTTGAACGGATCGATCCAAGGGTTGAAAGGAAACCGCCGCCAGACCTCCTCCTCGGGCGACACACCTCCGCGGATGTGCACGAAGAGAAGACAAAGGACTGAGACGCCGGCGAGAATGATAACGAGCAGCGTTAGAAAAAATGCGAGGGCTGTAACCCATCCCCAAATCTTTCGAGCCGTCACGGGGATACTGGGGCGCCGGATGACATGCGCGATCACGAGCGACGCGCCAAACACAGCCATCGTAGTTACGACGGCGTTGAAGGTTGTCGTCAAATCCTCGAACAGGCCGTTGGTCAGCCACCAAGGAGTTTGGCTGAACAGCATTCGCGTGGTCGCAACGGCCACGACCGTGGAATTGAGTGCGACCAGCGCTCCAACCGTCGCCAATGCAACCAGCAGATACAGCAATACTCGAATGGGTGTGGGAAACGCGTGATACTCTCCCATGAGCCAACGTTTGAAGGTTTTGCGGGCGATCTTCATTCCGTTGCTTGCGGCTCCCGTCAGAAAACTCATCACCTGGCGCAGCGTGATTCTGCCTTCGGTGAGCGGCGCCCAGTAGCCTTCGTACACGTGGGCCTCTATCTGGTCAGCGCCCGACTTGAGGTTGAGCTCCACTCGCTGCAGCCATTGATCGCCGGCCCTGACGGATTTGCTCGTGGGTTTCTCCCGGTGGCCGGTCAGCGACTCGTCATGTGCGCGGAGCGCCTCCGCAATCGCATCGAGAGTCTCGAACGGAATCTGCTGGCCCATTCCGTGGGCGACGAAGATGGCGACCCTCTTCCTGGC
>DHJO01000146.1:1802-3214 GCA_002404375.1 Gemmatimonadales bacterium UBA4718
CATTGGTATCTCCGTTCAGAGGATCAGAAAGGACTGCCGAAGTCCAACCCAGCCAATGTTGGCACCAAGTCGCCTCGCACGCATCGCCGTGACAAACTGCAACGTCGTCGTGGCGTCGAATGCCGGCCTTCGGGCGCGAAGTTGAAGATCCAGCTCCACATCCGCGCTGTGAAGCCCAAAGTCCGGGCGCGGTCCTGACAGAAGCGGACCACGGAGGTCGCTGGCGCTCACCGCCGCTGTGAGGTTCGCCGCCAGACTGTAGTCGCTTCGCGTCCCTTGAATCGTCGTTCCGATCGATGCGCTCGCGGCACCGCGTACCCAGGTCGCATTCTCGCGGGCGAGGTCTCGTGCCGCGTCGAGCTGAAAGTGAACCGTTCGAATTCCCAATTGCTGTATCCCGATGTCGAACAGACCGCTCGCACTCAGCTCACGAGTATTGGCGCGACTCGGCTGGCTGACCGGGCGCCTGATTGGATTCCAATATTCCGCGTATCCGAACACGAGTGATTTGGGGTGCGGGCGATCGGCCAGGATCCACTGATAATGCGCACTCGCGGAGTATTGATCGCTGAAATCTCTGCTCGAGCGCTTGGCGAGCGCCGTCCAACTATCTACCTCGAGCTGCAGCGGCAATCGCGGGAATCGAACGGGGAAGGAGACGCCGGATTGCAGGCCGAATGCATCCGCGAGAGTGATGTCGCGCCAGAGGAGCCTCGAGTCAATGCCGATCATCGCCCCGATGGAATCGTCCGGCACCTTCACGCGTTTCTGGGCCTGGAGCTGGGTCGTGGCGAGGCAGAATAGCGCGAGAGCGAGTCGCGCTCCGCTTGAGATCCTCAACGTGCCGGTCTCCGACGCTGGACATCCGGCAGTCGATTTAGGAGAGCGTCGAGGAACCGCTCCTCGACTTTGTGAAATCCGTCTTCGGTGGGATGAATCTCATTCATCCAGTCGATGCCGGGACGAAGAGTTCCGCGCAGGTCGACATGGATCATGGAATCGGGATAGCTGGTTTGCAGCGCGGCGAGGATCTGATTCACGTCGTCGATGAGCACTCGCAGAATCGCAGCTTGCATGTCAGGATCGAGAATTCCGCGATCGCGCATCGACGGAAGAATCCAAGGCCCGGCCGCGTGGAATCCATCGTACAGACACTTCTCGCCTGATGCGGTGAGATAATCATATCCGTGCACAAGGATCGGCGCGTTGCTGCTCAGCGCTGAGATGACATGAACGAAATCGCGGCGCAACTCCGTCTTCTTTTCGTCCCAGGCGAGCTGGTCTACGTGCTGGGCGGGAGTTTTCGCCGGGTCGAACGGCGTCAGCGCGCGCCAGATCCAACGCAGGTCTGGCTTTTCAGGGATATCTGTAAAGAGGTCATTGCCACCGGCGCTGAGCAGGATCGCGTCGGG
>DHJO01000146.1:3362-4890 GCA_002404375.1 Gemmatimonadales bacterium UBA4718
AGGCCGGCGCGCTTGCAGCTCGCGTATCGGCGGTCGCGCTCGACGGGATCCCATGGCTCACCGGGCATTGGACGCCTTCCAGGTATCTGGCTCCGCCCAATACCGGAGAAACGTCCTGGTAGTGCAATGCTGATTTCATATCAGGCGGATGCGTGTTCCGTATCACCGGCGCCGTTACAGCGATTTCAGGTACTGGACGAGATCCCGCTGCTGTGCCGCGGAGAGACCTAGTCGGCGGAAATTGTTGTAGTGTGTGACGACATCTTGAAGAGTGGCAGCGCTTCCGTCGTGGAAGTACGGAGCGTGCTGCCAAAGCGCGCGCAACGGAGTGGTGCGATAGGACTTGTTCGCCGTGCGCAGGGCATAGGACGCGTCCTGTCCGGTCTCCGACGCGGTGTGTAATACACCGGAGTTGTTGTCAGTGTTGTTGACACCCACGTGACACGTCACACAGTTCTGGTTGAATACAACTCGTCCGCGTGTTGATGCGTCGGCGTCGAAGCTTCCGGGCGGCGAAGCAGGCGCCTCGATGCTGTGCTGATAGGCGCGGAGCGAGGCGAGTTTGGGCCCGACCATGTCGGGAGTTTGCCGAATATTGATGCCCAGTCGGGGATCCGAGAAGTTACCGTGCCCGTGCATTTGTGTGACTGCGACGTAGGCGTTCCAGTATGAAATGGGACCTTCCGCGGTATATGTCTCATTTCTCACCTGCGCGAGCCCATAGGCGGGGGGAAGTACGAGCGGTGTACTCTTTCCGTCGATGTTAAATCGCGGGTCGTACTTCCCTGGTCCCCATGAATTGTAGACTGCCTTCTGTGCCGGCGTAATCGCCGGCGAAAGTGCGATGATCGCGCCGACGTTCAGATCGCGATTGGGCCAGCCGTCTTTTCGGTGCCCGATTCCCTTGGAGAATGCGTCGTCAACAGTCGAATGGCAAAGAGCGCAGGTGATACCGAGGCGCGTGAGGTTGTCCTTTCCATTCACGGTCGTGACGGTTCCCTTGAGGCCGACCACCGCATTCAGCTTTAGCAGCGTAACGGTCGTGGCCGGATCGGCGAGATCTACCTTGCCTGCTTTTATCGCCGCAGCGACATCTGCAGGAATGGCATCGGCATCGACTTTCAGGCCCACTGAGAGAGCTGTTGCGGGACTGACGGATCTCTGAACGACTTCGTGCATGCGGGCTGTGTCCGTCCAGAACTGCTCGTCGCCGAAGGTGTCGAACCGGAATACTTGCCGGCCAGCGGCCAGAGTTTGCGGTGAGAAATCGTCACTTGCCGACCCGGCGCCTGTCGGGGTAGTCGCGGAAGCGCCGTTAGACTTGTTTTGCGGCACACATGCAACTGTGCAACAGACCAGGAAGACGCCGGCACGCAAGATGGATTTCAACATCAAGAAAGGACCACACGCCCCAACGGACTCGGTGGACATTCGGCACCTCGCAGAAATTGGAGGGAGGATCTGCAAGCTTCGGGGAACCCTGGTCAGTCTCGGGGAGATTGTCAAGCCCGGCCTTCGTTATCTGCAA
>DHJO01000146.1:5011-7235 GCA_002404375.1 Gemmatimonadales bacterium UBA4718
CCGAGGCTCAACATGCCGTACTTCTCGAACGTTTTATCTTTATAAACATGCTGCTGACGAATCACCGCGGTTCACTCAATCGTTCACGATAGATGTTGCGATTCCGGCGGTTCGGGTGAACACACCCGCGCGCAAAGTCCTGTCCGAGCTTCGTCACGGTCCTCGGACCGTCGAGGAACTGGCCAAAGCCCTCCGGATCACAGGTAACGCCGTTCGGAACCAGCTCCGAAAGCTTGAGGTCGAGAATTTGATCATTCGGGCCGGGGCCCGTCCGGGCACCAGCAAGCCATCAACACTTTATGCAATCACCGTCGAGGGCCAGATTCAGTTTTCGACGCTTTACTTGCCGGTGCTCACGCAATTTCTGCGAGTGGCGGAAGGCAAGTGTTCGGGTACTCAGTTAGAGTTGTTCATGACCCAGACCGGAAAATCGCTCGCGAAGAGGTATCCGAGACCGACCGGCGCGGTTAGAAAGCGTGCCCACGCAGCAGCAAGACTCCTCAAGAGTTTCGGCGGAATCGCCGAGGTCCGAACTCGTGACGGCACGCTTGTGATTCAAAGTCTGTCGTGCCCCCTGGCAGCGTTAACGTCAGAACATCCCGCCGCCTGCAATGTCCTTGAGGGTTTCCTTACGCAGTACGTCGGCGCGCCCGTAAAGAGCTGCTGCAGCCTGGGCGAAGAGCCGCGGTGTTGCTTTGACGTGAGCTCGTAGCGGCCAGGCTCGATCTGGCCTCCAGGCACAATAGCGCGACGGGACCCGCTTCCCAGATCTATCGGGCGCGGAAACCCTTGGGTCCGATTTACGCTTAGGGAACAAGTATCCAAAAGCGCAGTGTGAGCTGCGTTTTCTCGTTCCCGGTCCGTTGGCGGGAAACCCACGTCCGTCGCGAAGTCGACCCATCACGTCGCGAGCCGATTCTGGAGTCTATGCCCAATCGCCGGACAATTCAGGTCGCCCACGCGGTTTTTCGATACGCTCACCGAACGACCCGCTCAACACGCTGTGGTCGCGCACACAATTCGCGGTTGAAACAATCTTTCTGTCCGTGAGGTGCGCAATGCGTCAATGGTCGTTAGTTCCGTCTCTAGCTATCGCTCTTGTTGGAATCATCGGTTGTGGCAGCACTGACACGACCTCGCCGTCGCCGACGGTGCTCGGTAGTACCACCTCGTGGTTCGAGGGCGATGAGGTCACGCTCGACTACACGAAGCAGTTCGAGTGCAAGATGCCCCCGAGCGCTGCGTCCGCCACAGGCTGCGAGATGGGCGCCGACGCGCAAACGGTGCCGGTGATTGGCACGGCCATCCCCGTGCTCTACGTGATGGTGCCGCTCGGGTTCTCGCCCGACCCGAGCACGCTGCATTGTCCGACCGTCGGCAATTGTGTCGCGCACCCTTCGACGCTCGACATGACCCGGGTCTTTGGTGCCGGGACGGCGAGCTCGCCACTCCCGGCGCACAGCCACATCATCATCGACATGGACAACCACAACAATGATCCGTGGAAGGTCGAGGTCATCGGTGTCAAGGATCAGAACACATGGAACCTCATCGTCGGCACGAAGAATCTGTCGGAGGTGCGTCTGCTCCAGTTCCAGGATCCGACCGAGACCCATATCACCTCTGATATCTCCACGAATATCTTCCTGTTCTTCAGGGTGCGGTGAGCGTATCGAGCTCCGCGGCGCGCGGTGAATCCGTGGCGGTGCACGATATTGTCGTGAACGAATCACGTTCGCGCGCGTCGAGACGACGCTCGACGCCGGCCCTCCTGATCGTGTTTAGTGGACTCGGGATCGCCATCGGAGCGTGCCTGCCCTGGATGTACTATTTCGCCGGGCTGGTCCCATTGCGCGGTGTGATCGGCTTGAACGGGCGCCTGCTGCTGTCGGCCGGCGCCGTGTGCGTCGCGCTTGGCGTCATGCTCGGTCGTGGTATTCGGCTCGGTCCTGCCACACTACTGCGCCGCGTGACGGCGGCACTGGGGGTTGTAATCACCTGCGTCGCCGTCTGGTTGCTGATCGGCGTGTGGGAGCTTGCACGCGCTCGCGGTGAGAGTGCGATGCTGGCGCTGCGACCGGGGCCCGGATTGTTCGTCGTTGGCCTCGGCGGGGTGCTGCTCGCATTCACCGCGTGCATTCCCGAACGCTATTGGAACTGCGGTTCTCGCGACGCACGAGAATCGACCGGGGGCCGACTCTCCGCCAGGAACTGCTCCTGATCC
>DHJO01000154.1:0-2482 GCA_002404375.1 Gemmatimonadales bacterium UBA4718
TGCCGGCTCTGCGCATCCCCCTCAAGTCCGCAACATTCACGAGAAAGATCATCAGCACGATCACAGCCGAGGCAACGCACCAGATGCAGATGGCGTGGATGACGGCCAGCTCGAGGTAGGTGAGCCACGCCGAGAAGAGGACACCGATCGCCGCCTCGGCCAACAAGAGGGCAGACACAAACGGTTCGTTTTCGAAGCGGGGCATCGTCCCCACCAGCGAGATCACGAACACCTCGCCGTAGAACAAGAGTCCCCATGCCGCGACCGGGAGGTGCAGGAACGTCGACCATTTGCTCGTGTTGACGGTCTCACACGACCCGATGCTGCAGGTCAGCTCGCCAATTACACCGAGCTTGAAGAGCGTCAGGTAGAGACTGATGAAGATCCCGGCCAGCGCCAGCGCGGCCACGATCATCCGCTTGGTCACTTCGGTTTTGCGAGCGAATCGACGATCGCCTTCATGGCATCGTAGGAGGCCATGCCCTCGTAGAGCTTGTTGCCGATTACGAAGCTAGGGGTACGATTCACACCCCGTCTCAGTCCCTCAGCGAAGTTGGCGCTGATTCGCTTCTGATATTTGCGAGCGTCGTAGCAGCTCTCCCACTTGGCGACGTCCAAACCGACCTCCTGAGCGTAGCGCTTGAGGAACGGCTTCGGGCTGTCGGTCGCCTCGCCGTTCCACTCGTCCTGCGCCTGAAAGATCCGGTCGTGCATCGGCCAGAACTTGCCCTGTTCGTCCGCGCATGCCGCGGCGTTCGAGGCAGGAAGCGTGTTATGGTGCATGGTGAGCGGAAAATCGTAGTAGGTGATATTTGCCAACCCGGTGTTGATGATGCGGGTCCTGACGTCGGGCTCGGTCACCACGGAAAATCCGGCACACGCCGGGCACTCGAAATCGGCAAACTCGAGGATTTTCACCGGGGCATCGACTTTGCCCATCAGGTAACCCTGAGCGGGACCCGCGTTGGCAGTGTCCGCAGTCTGAATGGCGTCTCTGGGGGCGCTCTTTGGCTTGGTTGCGACGTACGAGAGAGCAGCAACGCCGACGAGCACAATTGCGCCAAGCAGCCAATAGAACGCTTTTTGCCGACTTGATGCATTGCGGGCTTCCCTGACGGCGCTCTTCCCGGGTACGTTCCTGTCTCTCGATCTATCGTTATTAGGGGGCATTTTGCGTGGTCGATTTGTTTGCTATGACCGCTGAGTCGGTTGTGTCGCGAAAGCTAAGAGAGGGGTATAGAGATGCAAGCTGACGTCCTGAGAGCTCCCGTCGGTCCTGGAGCGATGCACGTCGAAAGGTACGGACATGGTGGAACCGCCGTCATTCTTCTCCATGGCTTCGGCACCTGCAATTTTCTTTGGCGCGCGATCGCGCCCGCGATAACCGCCGCGGGGCACACTGCCTACTCCGTCGACCTGCTCGGGCACGGACAGTCGGACCGCCCGATGGATGCGGACTTTGGAATCGCTGCGCAGGCCGAGTACCTCGATGCGGCGATGACGGTGCTTCGGGTGTCGCGGGCGGTGATCGTCGGAGTCGATTTTGGCGGAGACGTCGCGATGAAGCTGGCGGCGAACCGGCCGGACCGGGTCGAAAAGCTCGTGCTGATCAACACACCGGCTTTCGATGAGCTTCCTGCCAGGGACATCACGCAGATGCAACGGCGCACCGCCCGATTCGCCTTCAGTCTCACGCGAGGAGTAATGGGAGCCGCTCCGCTCCTCGAGGGGGTGCTCAAGGGAAGCGTCGCGGACGCCGAGCACATGCCTATGAAGCTGGTTGCACGCTATCTGGCCCCATTCGTGGGAAAGGACGGCGCGAATCATCTCCTCACGCTGGCGAGCTCGGTTCATCGCGCCGATCTCGACGAGGACGAGTATGGGGAGATCCACGCGCCCACGCTGATCATCTGGGGCGACGAGGACAAATGGGTGGATCCCAAGCTCGCAGACCGGCTCGTCAATGCGATTCCCGACGCCAGACTGGTTCGACTTGCCGGGGTAGCGAGGCTGGTTCCCGAGGAAAACCCCGAGCATCTCTCGGAATTGCTGCTCGATTTCATCAAAAGACGGGCGGCGGCGTGAACCTTTCTCCTATGAAACGGTGTCTAAGATCAGTAGATTGATGAAGCACGATTTCATAGACGTTTTTACTCCAACCGAATTGATGAATACTCAGAAAAACAGATTCAGGAAGGAGCCAGTCCGATCGGCGACTCCCTTTGAGGAGGCCCGGGACGAGCTGTTCCAGCAGGTTATGCGCTGCGGCGTAGTTGGCTCGGCGCCCGAAGATCAGAAGGATTGGTTCGACAACACGATGGGATACCTGACGGAGCGCTACCATGAGCTCAAGCCATCGGAACTAGAGGAGCTCAGGGTGCTCGGCGAACGGTTCGCTCAGCCGCCCAAGGTAAGGAAAGCGGTATGAGAGAAGGGCGCCTCGCGGCGCCCTTTTTCTTTACTGCAACTGAACGGGTGCGAG
>DHJO01000154.1:2643-6952 GCA_002404375.1 Gemmatimonadales bacterium UBA4718
GCACCCGTTCAGTTGCAGTTAGCGTCGCCCGTTAATCCCTCTCCGCAGAATTAGACCTATCCGAGCCCCTCCGCCTAGCCCGAGCTCAACCGCCGGCACCCAGCCCGACAGCTGCCCATTCGGCAGCGGACCTTCGACGCCGAGGAAAACGAGCAGGTACGCTTTCGCCCCACCGTCGGCGAGGGCTCGAAAGCGACCCGACAGTCCTGCGCCGGCGTAGGGCGCCCAGCGGCTCTGCCGGAAGGGATCGAGGCTGAATCTGGAGATGAAATCGGCCCGTGATTCCACGCCGTGGCGACCGGCGCCTACGCCGCCAACCAGGCCGGTGCGCACGTAAATCCCGGCCGGGATGCTGACACCGTATCCGGCCTCCATGCCACTTGTACGAGCGAAAATGCCGTCTACCCGCACCTCGCTCTGAAACGCCTGCGTCACCATCTGGGCAAGCACGGTGGTCGGCCCAAGAATCGAGAGAGCCAGCGCGATCACCGCGAGGCACCGAGCGTCGAGTTTTCGACTCAGTGGCTGTATCGAGGCGCAGATCCGGCCGAGAGCGTTCGTTCTGAGCATGAAGGCGCGCGCGCGCCTCTAGAGCGCCCGGCCGCGCCAGAGCGCGATGGTGTAGTCGACGATCGACGCGATGGAGATGACTCCGATCGTCACCACCAGAACGTTCGTCAGCTCCGGCACCACGATTATCGCGATGAGCGTGATCAGCTGCACGACGGTGACGATCTTGCCTAACATCCTCGCCCTGAACACCGCGGGACGGAGCGTTGGAATAATTTTGGCGACTACGAAGCCAACCGCCGTGGCCAGATCGCGCGTCAGGAAGATGAAATACTGGCCGGTCGTTAGCCGGCCCTCTATCAGGTAGGTCGAAATCGCAACGAGAACGAAAACGCGGTCAGCAAGCGGATCGAGAAATGCGCCGGTGGTGCTCTCCGATTTTTCGTGTCGCGCGAGCCAGCCATCGATGATATCGGTGAACCCCGCGACGGCGATCAACGCGATGCGGTCCCACGGTTCCGACACGAGCACGAACGCGAGCGCGAGTACCACGCGCGACAGCGAAATCGTATTGGGAAGAGTGAACAGGGCGCCTCGATTCATGCGACCGAAAAGTAAGAGCGGTAGAGAGCGCTTGCCAGCGCGTTACCCCATGTCTAGCTTCGCTCGATGACCTCGCACGGGTTCCTCGGGGCCCTCTACGTCGCCCTCTGCGCGGCGATGATCGCATGGGACATCCTGATGGCGGGGCGAATCGCGCAGCTGCGACGCACTCCGCGCGCGTTCCAGGCAATCACCGGCATTGCGGGACTTCTCCTCGTTCCGGCGCTAGTCGTGGCGTACACCGCGCAGTCGCTGCTCTACGGACGCGCGATCCTTCTGGTGGCGTGGCTGTGGCCGTTCACCGCGCTGCTCTTCGTCATGCAGACCGTGTACGCCCTTGCTCGCCGGATGGTGACGCCGCTGCTGGGATTCCCGCTCCTCGTGTACAACACGGTCATCGCCACGGTGGCTGTGACGAAGTTCGTCATCACGCGCGGACAATCTCCCGCGGAGTTCGGCCTCGCGCTCAACGCTGCACAAGCGAGCATGCTCGGCACTTTCTTCGGCACGCCGGCACTTTGGAATCCGATCTATCTGCAAGTCCCGATATTCGCGCCATCGCTTCCCGCACGGTGGGGGTTCACCCGACTCGCGCGCGTGGCGCTCGCCGGAACCGCGATCGCGATGACCGCGCTGGTGATAGTCGAGCTGCCTGGTGCTTACGAGGGAATCAGGAGCTATGCGGCGCACTCGAGGGACCAGCTCCAGGAGCATCCCGAAGGTGACTTCACGATCGGACTCAAGATCTTTCCCGATTTGAGAAGCGGTCCGCCGCCGCTGGCAATCGACTACGATCTCGCGCTCGCGGATACGCTCAACGTCGGTGCGATCAGCATAGTCGTCGATCCCGAAGCCGCGCGCGGCGTCGCACTCGACTCGTTGGCGCGATCGATCGAAGAGACCCGCGCGGACAGCACGATCATCATCGTCGCGCTCGGGTACCCGAAAAAGGGCGACAAGGAGATCAAGCAGTCGCGCGAGGCTTACACGGTTGCGCGCCTCAAGGACATCGACCGGGTCGCAAGGCGCCTCAAGCCGGATTATCTCATTCCGGCCGTCGATCCGTTCGAGGAAGGGACTCGCGTTCTCGGGGACCAGACTCCGCAATACTGGATTGACTACTTCACGCGAGCGGCGCGGGTGGCGCACTACATTTATCCACGCATCAAGGTCGCGGTGCCGATCAGCAGTTACGGGACTCGCGACAGCACGCTCTACGCGTGGGCGGCGCGGCGCGGGTCGCCGATCGACGTCATGGGGTTCTCGCTGCTCGCCGGGTTCGATGGCGCGAGGTCTCTCGACACGCACATGAGAGTGGCGCAGCGATGGATGCGGATGTATCCCAACCCGAAGGAGCACTGGGTATTCGCGGCGGGAGGATATCCGCTCGTGCACGGCGAGCAAAACCAGGAGCGCGCGATCTGGGGCGTGCTCGCGTGGGCGACGGCCGAGACGCCGATCAAGGGACTCGTCGTGTACGAGGCCGGTGACTACTACACCGTGCGCGGTCTGCGCGCACCCGCCGGTCGATTGCGTCCCGCCACCGGTGCAATCTTGCGCGCGGAGACGGGACTTCGGTCTAGCGCGCAGTAGCTTCTGTTTGGTTGAGATTTGCCCGCCGGTCAGGCGGGAGGAGTTCGTCGAACAGTCGCCGACACGGTTCTCGAGGACGCGCTCTTACGGATCTTTTCCGGAGCATAGATCCAGAGGAAACGCGCACTAGAAAGCCGGCAGCTAAACCGTTCGACCAACTCCGCGCACGATGCCTTCAACGCGCCGCGCGGGATCGAAATAGCGGCGCGCGACGTCGCGCATCTGCTCTGCCGTGACGGATCGCACTCGCGCATCGTGCTCGGTGAGCTCGTGCAAGCCCTCGCCGAACATCCACGCGTCGAGCATTTCCGCGAGAACAGCGGCGCCCAGCTCCTGGGCAATCGCGTGGGTACCGATCGTGTACTGTTTGGCGCGCGACAGCTCATCTTCGCCAACGGGCAGCTCGCGCAGCTTGGCGAACTCGGCGAGCAGCCCGCTTCGCGCGATCTCTTCTTTTTCGGGCGACGTCGCTATGTACGACACGAATATTCCCGCCAGCCGCTTCTCGCTCAACCCGGCGTGCACGGTGTAGGCGAGCGACTGCCGGTCGCGCAGCTCGTCGAAGAAGCGTCCCCCCAGTCCGCTGGCGACCGTCCCGATCAGCGATGCCGCAAATCGATCGTCGTCGGTGCGCGATGGCGCGGGAAACGTCAAAGCGATCGCCGTTTGCGACTTGTCGCGCGACTCCGCCGCGATCTTTACGCTCTTCGGCCAACGCGGTTTCCCGACCTTCGGACTTTTTTTCGGCTCCAGGACCCCGAATTCCCGCGCGACGAGATCCGCCGCCTCTTTGACATCCACATCGGCAACGATTCCGATCACCGCCGCGGATTCGAGAACGCGCGACCGATGCCACTCCCGGGCCTGCTCCGCGGAAATCGCGCGCAGCGATTCCTCGGTTCCCATCGCAGGACGGCCGTACGGATGACTGCCGAATGCGACCGAGCTGGCCAGACGCGTCGGGTAGCGATACATGTCGTCGCGCAGCATTGCGACGTTGGAGAGAGCGACAGCTCTCTCGGTCTCGAACGAATCTTCGGGAATCGTCGGCCGCTGAACCACATCTCCCAGCAATTCCAGCGCTTCGAGAAGGCGCGCATTGGGCACGGAGAAAGACCAGCCGAAGCTGTCGCTGCCCGCGCTTGCCGAAATCGTCCCGCCGAGCATCTCGGCGTCTTCCGCGATTTGCGCCGCGGTGCGGGTAGTTGTCCCTTTGAGCATTGTGCGCGCAGTGAGGAGTGTGAGTCCAGCTTCGTTCTCCGCCTCTTCGACTGCGCCACCGACGATGTAAATCCCAATGCTGGCGATCGGAGTGCCGACCTTTCTTCGGACTAGAAGTGGAACGCCCTGCGCAGTACGGAACACGGAAACTCCGGCCTCGTCCTTCTCGAATTCGGCGCCTTTCTTCTGCGGCGTCGCGGGTACCGCGCGCGGGGGAATCGCTTCGAGCCGCTCGGATCGGCCGTCTCCGAGGAGGCGCTGCATGTCGGCGGCGTCCTGTGCGACGACGGGCGAGGTCTCGGGACGATAGATGAGTGCGGCCGCGCTCTGCTCTGCAAGATACTTCCGCGCGACTCGCTGCACATCGTCCGCGGAAGCGGAC
>DHJO01000154.1:7103-16366 GCA_002404375.1 Gemmatimonadales bacterium UBA4718
TCCAGCCGCCTGACCCATCGCGCCTCAAAGATGCGGCGCACGCGTTCGAGCTCGTGCGCCTCGAGCGCTCCAACCCGCAGCTGATGCAGCTGATCCCAGATCGCCCCGGCTGCCTCCGCGGTGTTCTCCGGCTCGGTCTCCGCGTGAACGACGAAAACACCGAGCTCGGCCGGGGTGTAGTCGTACGCACTCACGGACGATGCGAGCTTTTTCTCGCGCACCGAGCGGTACAGCCGTGACGCGCGCCCAGTTGCGAGAATCGCCGCGGCAACGTCGAGAACAGGCGTGTCCGGATCGAGAGTGCCCGGTGTTCTCCAGCCAAGAACGAGCTGGCTCTGGGCGATGTCACCCGCAAGCTCGCGGTAGCGGAAACCCTCGCGTTGCGGCTCGTGAGGCCCCGGCGTTCGAACCGGCTGCGCCGCCTCGAGCCTTCCGTACAGGTCCGTGACGCGACGCAGCGCATCGGCCGGATCGACATCTCCGGAGATGCTGAGAATCGTGTTCGAAGGGCGATAGAAGTTGCGGTAAAACGCGTTCATCTTGTCGCGCGTGAACGATCGGAGCCCAGGCTCTCTGCCGATTCGCCACCGCCTCATTCGGTGAGCATCGTGCAGCAGCTCGTACAGCGTCTCGGTTGCGACCGCGGACGGACTGTCCGATTTCCGTTTCGCTTCCTGGATGATGACTTCCATTTCCTTCGCCAGCTCGCCGGAGTCGATCACCGAGTTCGCGTACGCGTCCGCCTGGATGTCCAGTCCCTGCGCAAAACCCGACGACGGCAGCACGGTGTAGTACGTGGTGTGGTCGTAGATGGTGTGCGCATTGAGGAACCCGCCGCTCGCCTTCGTCTCTTTCGCGAGGTCTCCGACGCCACGCTTCTCGGTCCCCTTGAAGAACATGTGCTCGAGGGCGTGCGAGAGACCTTGCTGGTCGTCGGTCTCGTCGAAGTATCCGGCCTTCACGTAGGTCACGATCGCGACGACCGGGGCCGACCTGTCCTGCTGAACGAGAACGGTCAATCCATTCGGGAGCACTGTTCTATGAACGCTGTTCGGATTCATTGCCGCGAGCGAGATGGTTGGCGAGCAGTCTCGCTAGTCTGCGAGCGATCCCTGACGGAGGAGCACAAGTCCGAGGACGAAAAAAAGCGCCCCGTAGGAGAGCAGCCAGATCACGTCGTTGGTGTGTGCGCTGCCATTCGTGATGAGACTGTTTGAGAGATCGTTGAGCCTGTGCACGGGCGGGAGCACTTGAACCAGTTTTCCCGGCAATCCCGGCTTCGCTCCGTACAAATCGCGCAGAGCACGCGACCCGAGCCAGACCGCCGCGAGGGTGACCCAGTCGAAGCGGGTCGCCACGGAGATGAAGAAACCAATTCCACCCATCGCCACGAAAATGAGCACGGTGTAGAGGAGATAATTCACAATGCTGAAATCCGGTATGATCGCGCGCAGAATGCCGGAGAGAACGAGCATCGCGGCTACGACGCCCATCATGTGCACGAAGTACAGCTGCACGTAGTACGCGATGACGCTCACGGGCTTGGAGAAAAGAAACCGGTAGTAGCCCATTTTCCTGTCTGTCGAGACGATCCCGTTCACAGCAATGAGCACAGATAGCGACACGATCGAGGAGGCGACGGTGATCAGGAGTGGCCACATGGGCGAAGAGGGATTCAGCATGGGCCGCGGCCCGTTTGCCGCGCGAAACGGCGCAATGAGCACGTAACCCCACAGGAAGCCAATTATCAGGATCGCAATGCCGCGCTCAATCACGAAATCGCGAAATTGCCAGAGCGAATACTTGCCCAGCCGCCCGCGGTTCATTGCGATTCTCCCACTGCTTCCCTGAATTGCTGCTCGAGGACCGAGCGCTCGGGGACTACGCTCGCCACCAGCGCTCCTCTGCTGATGAGATCGGCGAGTGCCGTATTCAGCTCCTGTATGCTTCTCACCGTCACGTCGTACTCACCCTTGCCCGCGCTCTCAGCGAGCGGAAACGATTCACGGATTTGGTCGAACCCGCCCGCGAGCGTGACGCGAAAGCGCGTCGCCGTCGGCGCGTTCTGTTCATAACCCGTGCTCACCACCCGCTGGAGTCGACCATGATCGATGATCGCGACACGGTCGGCGAGACGCTGGAGCTCATCCAGATTGTGTGAAGCGATGAGAATCGTTCGATCCGCACGCCGCATCTCTTCGACGATGCCGCGGAACCGCTGAGTCCACACGGGGTCGAGCCCGTGAGTCGGCTCGTCGAGCACGACAATCTGGTCGTCCCGCAACAGCGCCTGTGCGAGTCCCAGTCGCTGAAGATTCCCCTTCGAGAGCGCTTTCACTTTCTTGTCGCGGTGCTCGGCGAGCCCGAGCTTCTCTATCACTTCATTTACGCGGGAGGGAATCTCGGCGTCGGAGATTCCGGCAAGTGTGGCGTAACGGACGAGCGCGGTATCGGCCCGCCACTTCGGGTTGATGGCGATCAGCTCGGACAGATATCCGATGCCATTGCGCTCGATGTAGGTGCGCGCGGGGAGTCCGTTGATCTCGACCGTTCCCTTGGTCGGCCGGAGATACCCGAGCATCATGGCGATGATGGTCGTCTTCCCCGCCCCGTTCGGCCCGGCGATACCGAGAATCTCGCCTTCAACCACCTGCAACGAAAACTCCTCGACCGCTTTTACCGAGTTGCCGAGGAGTGATTTGTAAGTCTTCCCGACGTTCCTGAATTCGATCACAAGGGCGGAGGCGCGGTTGAGGACAGCGGTTGTAGGCACGACTGCCATGAACCGTTACCAGCCTTGTTGATGAAATTCGTCCCTTCCTGCGAGCGACCCAGTCGCATCAGTGCGCAGCCGAGGTAACCCAGCGCAGAACGATCCTGTGGGTTGGCTTGAACGGCGCGCACGAAGAACCTGCGCGCGAGATCATACTGCTTGCTCGCGAATAGGACGAGCCCCATCTCGCGCAAAGCGATCTCGTTCTTCGGATCGAGACGCAGAGCGGTGTCGAGCTCGGCGCGCGCGGACGCAAGATCTCCCTCATCGCGCGAGATTCGAGCGAGAAATACATGCGGGGTCGGGGCCTTCGGATCATCCTGTACCGCCTTCGCGAATTCACCACGAGCCTTCTCGTGCTGTCCGGTGTTCATCGCGGTGATTCCGGCGTTCAGTCCGCCGCTGCTCGACCCGCCGCCTCTGAAGGCGAACCAGATGCCGACGATGAAAACGAGAATCACAGCCGCGCCGATCAGAACCGGCAGCGACAGCCTCGGCATGCGACTTCGACCCTGCGCAGCGGCGAGTGCATGCTCGACGTTGCTGCGACCGAGACCTCCACCCACCGCCCCACCTCCCCCGGCCGGCGTAAACGAGCCCGGTGGTGGCTGCTCGATTGTCGGAGGGCCGGACATTTTTCTTCCGGCGTAGGTTGGAGGCTGTCTATACCCCCCACCTGCAGACGGAGGCGCGTATGGCGATGGCGGAGGCTGCGGGGGAGGGACAGACTGGCGCTGCTGTTGCGAGCCGCGCGGCGTGTAGACGGCCTGAAGGGGACTCGAGGGCGTCGCGCGTTTTACCGGCGCCTTCCCTGTAAGCGCGGACTCCAGCGCTCTGAATCCTTCGAGCGCGGCGTCGCCGTCCGCCTGTGTCGGCTTGTAGCTGGTGCGATTCGCGCGGTCGCGGGCGGCGAGAAACTCGAGGAGTGAATGCGCCTGGTCGAGTGTGATCAGCTCGGCCTGCCTGGCAGCGCGGACCAGCTGCTGGCCGGTAAGTGACGAATTGCCGACGAGCGCCTGCAATGACGATTCGGCGCCCGTCCAGAGATCGATGATGTCCGCGGCCAGATCTTCGGCCGCACGTGAAGTCTCGAAGTGAGTGAGAACGGGGCGGACCCCGTTCAGAGCCGTGAGCGCCGCCTGGGAATTCTGCGGGCTCACCTTAGGATGCGCAAAAGCCCGGCATTCGCACTACGACGAATGAAGCTCTCTGCATCCTGCTCCGGCTTTGGAGTTTCCTTGAGGCAATTTGCATCGCGCATCTTGTCGACGATCTCCTCCCAGGTTCCTTCGAACGTATTTCCGTCGTCGAGCTTGATGCGGTGCGACTCCGGCGCCGCCTTGACGTCGGCGAAGCTGGAAAGGAGCGCGCCGAACAGCTCGAGCTGCCCCTTTGCCTCCGTTTGCGCGGCGTCCATGTGCTTCGCCTCAATCTCGGCGAGCATCTCATCGATGTCGTCGAGCTCGCCGGAGAGATCGCGAAGCCTGTCCTCCCACGGACGGATCTCGGGATCGTTGTCGCGCAGACGATAGATCATCTTCTTCAGCTCGATCAGTCTCCAGATCCCAAGCTCGTCCCAGTGATCTTCGGGAGTCGACCGATCGAGGTGATAAAGCGCCGCCTCGTAGTCACCGCGATCGTAGAAGATGTTGCCGAGGTAGATGCGCGCTTCGGTGTGATCGGGATCCATCTGCAGCGCACGTCGCAGAGTTGAAATCGCCGATTCATCATTGCCCAGTCTGTGCTCGGCGTAACCGATGCACGAGACTGCTTCGGCCGCGTCCGGCGTCTGCTGCGCGGCGATCTCGAAGAACTGCTTGGATTCGTCGATCAGCCCTTCGCGGAAAAGCGCGCGTCCGATCTGAAGCATCAGCTCGACATCATCTTGGTATCCTAATTCCAAGGTATGGCGGAAGCTGCGTAGCGCCTGCTCCTGCTGGCCGAACTTGAGCAGCGTCTCGCCGAGGCCGGCTAGTGCGTCCTCGTGGTCAGGATCGAGAACGAGTGCTTCCTCGAAGCTCCGTCGCGCCCAGGCGTATTCCTCGCGCGCATGGTGTGCGTAGCCAACTCCAATGTGGAGCTCCACCGAATTAGGGTAGAGGCCGAGTCCTTCTCGAAGTACGTCCAGAGCTTCGTCATACTGTCCTTCGTTGTACAGTTGATGTGCTCTTTCGTCGTACTCTTCAGAACTCAAAAAAGGTGTTGGCATGACGACGCACCCTCCAAGGAGTCGAGTATAGTCTATTGTACTCTTTAGACACTACTATGTTCAAGGGAGTAACATCCCGAGGGATCACGGCTCAGGTGACCACCGCGACTTTCTCGGAGAAGCGCTGCCAGCTCCCGCTTTCGAGACACTTCTCGATCTGGTAGACCGCCTCCTCCAGCTCCTCGCCTCTGGTAAAGAAGTGAGGGGCAATCCTGATACCAGCGCCCACCCGATAGTCGACCAGGATGTTTTGTGAAAGAAGGTGCTGGGTCACTTCGTAGGCGTGCGGAACATCCACCGCCACGGTTCCGCCTCTCCGCGCCGGGTCGCGCGGCGCGTTGACGCTATAGCCGCGCTCGTCGGCGAGCTCGATCAGTCGCGACGTGAGGCGGACGCTCTTCTCCCGAATCGCCGCGATCCCGGCGCGGCGAAGGATTTTTGCCCCTTCAGCCGCCCCGTAGAGCGCGGGAATGACGGGAGTTCCATTTAGCCAGCGGAAGGCGCCCGAGGTGTACTCCATCGTTTCCTCGAATGCGAACGGTCGCGAGTGGGCTTGCCACCCCGTGAGCGCGGGCTTGAGCTCATCGCGCACGGTGGGGCTGACATAAAGGAAGCAGCCTCCCGGCCCGCCACATAGCCACTTGAGCACGCCACCCGTGAGGAAATCGACGTTGCTCCGTTTCACGTCCACGGGCACGATTCCGACGGCGTGGAAGGAATCGAGCGAGACGAGAGCGCCCACTTCGTGCGCGCGCCGGCAAATCGCATCCGCATCCATGAGATACGCGCTGCGGAAAAGAACGTGGGACACGGCGACGACGCGCGTCCTTTCGTCGATCGCGGCGAGAAGCTTATCGCGGTCGATGCTGATTCCATCCTCCGATCGTACCACCACCACGCGCGCGCCGAACCTTTCCGCCATCTCCGCGTAAGCGTAACGCACCGATGGGAAGTCGAGCTCCGTCATGACGACAGTGTCGCGACCCTTTGGAAAGTCGATCGAGGAAAGGACCGCCGTCTGCGCGATGGTGACGTTGGGCATCATCACCACTTCGCCGTCCCCCGCATTGATGAGCGGTGCAATCTCGTTTCCCACGTCGACCGGCATCTCCCACCACCCACGCGTCCACGCCTTTACGCCGAGCTCGCCCCAGTCCCGCGCGTACTCGGCCAGCTTCTCCGGGACCGTGCGCGGCATCGGCCCGAGCGAGTTGGAGACGAGATAGTTCGTCTTCTCGAGGATCGGGAATTCATCTCTGAAAGCCAGGAGTGGGTCGAGCTGCTGGCTGCTCGCCGGATTCACTGCCAATTGCTGTGGGCCTGGCTCACTGGCCCTTTCGAGAAGCGTCACGTGCCGCCCTGAATTCCGCGTCCGCATTCCAGGTGGGGACGGTGCGCGCGTTTCCGAGAGAGAGCCCAAACCGATACACGATCTCCGCCAACTGCGCGACACCGGTAAGATCGAGGCCGGGTCGGTACTCGTCGGAAGGCTGGTGATATCTGTGGGCGGTGTACTCGTCGCGTTGTGCCTTGCCCCAGCCTATTGGATGCCCGACGTAGTCGTAGCCGCCTTTCACATCGACGGCGGGAATGCCGGCCATCGCGAAGGAGAAATGGTCCGAGCGATAAAAGTGACCCTGCTCAGGATGCTCGTCCGGAACGATCCGGATTCCTTCTGACTTGACTAGCGCGGCCAGCTCGGGTCCGAGCGAGCTCTTGGTATCGCCGAGAACTTCGAGATCGCGAAAGCGTCCAATCAGCGCGGGATTATCGATATTGAGGTCGGCGATGATTTTCGATGCCGGCACCGTTGGATGCGCCCCGAAGTAGGCGGAGCCGAGCAGGCCCGATTCTTCGGCGGTGACGAAAACGAATAGTTGGGAGCGGCGGGGCTTCACGCCCGCGGCCGCCGTCTGAGCGATCGTGAGAACTGCCGCAACGCCTGACGCATTGTCAGCGGCGCCGTTGTAAATCGAGTCGCCGTTGACGACCGGTCCAATTCCGAAGTGATCCCAATGCGCGCTGTACGCGACGTACTCGTCACGCACCTTCGGATCGATACCCCGCACCACTCCGACGACGTTGTTCGCCGACATGTGCTGGAGGCTGTTGCGCATCGTCGCATCGATGATGATGCCGGTTGAAACCGGGCGGAAATCGCGAGACTCGGCCCGCTTGCGCAAATCGGTCATGCTGAGGCCGGCCTGGGCGAGCAACGCCGTCGCGGCGCTGTCGGTGATCCAGCCGCGCACGCCAATGGGGGCAGGCGCGACGGGATCGCGCGGAAGCAGGCGCTGCTCGGTCGAATTCGAATTGACCACGACGTGCCAGGGATATCCCGCGCGCTCGGTCGTGTGCACGATCAACATTCCCGCCGCGCCCCGGCGCTCTGCTTCCTCGTACTTGTAGGTCCAACGTCCGTAGTAGGTCATCGCCTTCCCGCCAAACAAATTCGGCTCGGCGGCGGTGGCGGGAGGATCATTGACGAGAACTAGCAGAACTTTTCCGCGCACATCGGTGCCCTTGAAGTCGTCCCACCTGTACTCGGGCGCAGTCGCTCCGTATCCGACGAAAACGAGCTCACCGTGCGCGGAGCTGGCATCCGTCGCTGAGCCCGGCCAGACGACGACGTCATCCGTGAAGCGGAGGTTGGCGTTGGCTTTGCCCGAAGCGGTGACTTTGATGGTGCCTGGGTCCGATTTCACGACATCGATCGGAACACGCTGGAAATAAGAGCTGTCTCCCACGCCTGGCTTGACGCCGTACGCCTGGAGCTGCGTTGCGATGTATTCTTCGGTGATTCGCCCACCGCGTGTAGCTGGCGCCCGGCCTTCAAGGAGGTCGGATGAAAGGAACCGCAGGTACGCGTCGATTTCCTGGGGACTGATCCGGCTGGGTGCCCCGTCTGTCTGCGCGTCCGCCCTCGAGGCGGCAATGATCGAGATGAGCGCGACTGAGAGCAGAACGCTGGGACGAGGCATCGATTTACTCTGTGTGTGTGGTGTACGTCAGTACATTATAACTTCCCGCACTTAACCTTCGCATGTCCCGCCGGACTCCACCGCACCCAACCTTAGCATGCCCCGTCAGACGCCACGAAGACTGAAACGAGCATCTCCCTCCAAGCAACGACGCAAGGCGCACAAGATCGCGCTCGTGCTGGGCGGCGGAGGGCTGAAAGGGTTCGCGCACATCGGCGTTTTTCGCGCGCTGAAGGAGCTCGGGATCGAGCCGACGGTCGTCGCAGGCACAAGCATCGGCGCGCTCATTGGCGCCGCGTACGCTCGCGGGCTGGACGTAGTCGAGATGACGGATCGCGCGCGGGCACTGAAGCGCCGCGATCTCTTCCGTCTCAACCGCATGGGAATGTTGCTCGAGCGGCAGCACTCACCGGCGATATACCTCGAGGAGCCCCTCAGAAACATCGTGAAATCGATTGCGAGCGAGAAGCGGCTCGATCAATTGAAGAGGACATTACTCGTCAACACAGTCGACATTTCGCGCGGGGCGCAGGTCGTATGGGGACTCCCCGGCCTGCGCGATGTGAGCGTTGCCGATGCGGTCTATGCCTCGTGCGCGCTTCCAGGTTTTTATCCTCCTGGCCTCGTCAGTGGCAGGCTGTGCGTCGATGGCGGCGTGCTCGACAATCTTCCGGTGTCAATCGCCGGCCGCGGGATGGACGCCGTGATCGCGGTGGACACGGGGTCGAGCGACGTGGAGCCAGAGAACGACATCGCAACCGCCGGATTCGCGTCCATCTACGTGCGGGCGGCGACGACGATGATGCACGCGCTCCAGCTGGCGCCGTTCGCCAACTGGACTCGCCCTCCGATGATTCTGATCAGACCAAAGGTCAATCACATCGGGTGGTTCAGCTTCTCGCACACCGAGGAGCTGCTCGAGGCGGGCTACACGGCCGCGATGGAAGCGTGCAAGCACTACGAGGAATGCATCACCTGGGGCATCGGCGTGTTTCCCCGCAGGGCGATGCAGATCACCGTGGATCGGGACAAGTGCATCGGCTGCACGCTCTGCACTGCTCTGGCGCCCGACGTGATGGCGATGGACTCACACCAGAAGGCGTACCCGCTTACACCGGTAGTCGAGTGGTCGCCGGCGGACGGCGATTTCGTGCACCATTGCCCGACGTTCGCCATCGAGGCGACGCGACTCGAGATGGGCGGCAGCCACGAAGAGAAGACAACGGTTGATCCTACCAGCGAGCCGACGACGAAGACTGGCTGAGTTTGGGAGCTAGTTGTCAACTGAACTGAACGGGGT
>DHJO01000172.1:0-3091 GCA_002404375.1 Gemmatimonadales bacterium UBA4718
ACCAGGCACCTACACTTTCTGGTACCTCACACCCCGTTTAGTTCAGTTGCAGTTCTCCAACTGGCTTACGCCTTCGTCCAAACTCTGATCGCGATCAGAACGAGAAAGATCGCGAACCCCTTCTGCAGCTGCGGGCCCGATAGGGACTGCGCCAGCCTCGCCCCGGCCCACGCTCCTAACAACAGTCCGAGCGCGATCCACAGTGACGCCGGGAGGTTGAGATGCCCGCGCCGGTAGTACTCCCACGCGCCGAGTGCTCCGACGGGCAGCAACAGCGCGCCGAGTGAGGTGCCGGTCGCGGTCTGTGGCTGAAACTTCGCCAGCAGGATGAGCGCGGGCCCGATCACAATCCCGCCACCGATTCCAAACAGTCCGGCGAGCACGCCGGCGGCGAGTCCGATCGCAATGAAGAGAATCACGTTGGTCAGCTCGAAGATGAGTGTTTGAGCGAAGTCGGCATCAGGCCGGTATTCCTTTCTTCACCGCGTCGAGCACCTTGTCGGCAAAGACGTCGATCTCGTCGAGAGTCGTGTACACGTTGGGCGTGATGCGAATCCCCTTGAATTCGGGGTGCACGATCGGGGTGTTCACAATGTGGTGCTTGTCGAGCAGCCACGCCCCAAGCTTTACGTTGTCGATTCCTTCGACCTGAAAGAGCGCGATGGCGCCCGACTGCCTGTTGTCGAGCGGAGTGAGGACCGACACCCGCGAGCTTTCCGCGAGCAGCCGCTTCGCCCACCGGTCACGCAGGAAACGGAGACGCGCGATCTTCCGGTCCTCGCCGATTCCACGATGGAACGCCAGCGCAGCCGAAATCGCATTGTGATTGGCGGCCGGATGCGTGCCGATCTCCTCGTATTTCCGGATGTCGTTGTCCTGCGTGGCTGCCGCGGCCATCAGCGGCCAGAGGTTCTTCTGTTTGTCCTTTCGCACGTAAAGGAAGCCAGTGCCCACCGGCGCCAGCAGCCACTTGTGAAGACTGGTTCCGTAGTAGTCGCACTTGAGGTCGTCGCGCTTGAACGGGAAGTGCGCGAAGGCATGAGCACCATCCACGAATACCTCAATGCCGAGCGGACGCGCCATGTCCACGATCTGTCGCACCGGCATTATCTGGCCGGTGAGATTGGTGATGTGGGTGACCTCGATGACCTTGGTGCGCGGAGTGATCGCTGCTCGGAACTGCTCGACCAGGTAGCTGTCCGACGGCGGAGGAACCTTGAACGAGACCTGCTTCAGGACTATTCCTTCCCGCCGCTCGCGCTGCTGCCACGACGTAATCATCCGGCCGTAGTTCTGATTCGTCACCACCACCTCGTCGCCGCGCTTGAGATCCAGTCCGAAGATCATGATCTCGTTCGCCTCGGACGCGTTCCGGGTGATCGCCATCTCCTCCACGTCGCACCCGAACTCGCTGGCCAGGTCTCGGCGCACGCTTTCGACCCGCGGCTCCAGCACCCGCCACATGTGATCCACCGGGAGCTCGTTCGAGAATCTCAGGTCCCGGATCATCGCCTCGAGCACGTGACTGGGCGTCGGGCTGCACCCGCCGTTGTTCAGATTGATCATGGTGCGATCCGAATCGAACGCGCGCTGAATCTCGGCCCAGTACGTCTCGTCGTCGGCAACAGCTTGAGGAGGGCGATCGCCCGCGATCGCGTTGGCGCGGAAGAGAGATCTCATCGCGCGTTCGCGGAATACCGGCTGCGCCGCGAGCCCGGCCGCGGCCATGCTCGAGAGGAATTCGCGTCTGCTCGTCATCCTTGCCTCCTGGTGCGACAAATGAAAGAGCGGCCGTCAACGGGATGACGACCGCTCAATAATATGACTGTGCTGTTCCGCGAGCGAGGCGCAGAGCCTTCTACTGGTACTGGATGTAGAGCGGCTTCGGATTGAGCAGCAGGACTTCGGGTGGCGTGAGGAGCGGATCGCCCTTCTTGGTGTCGTTGTGGTAAAAGAGCTTGAACCCGGTGAACTGCACTGGCTCAGATTCGACGTAGGCGCGATACGAATCGTACTTGAGCCACGGCTGGCCCCACCCGTCCATGTTGATCACCACCTGGACCCGCGGATCGAGCCGGATCTTCTTCGCTCCGGTGAGCATGTTATGCGTGAAGCGGTGAACGACAAGAACTTTGGGGGGCAGATTGTTCTGCTTCACGAGATCCGACAGCAGGCCGATGGCGTAATTCACGTCATTCGAGCTCATCGTACCGATCTTCGATCCCGGCTTGTCACCAAACTTCATCGAGAACTCGGGGTCGATGCCGAGCATCACGTTCGGGCGCTTCAGAAACGGAATCAATCGGGGCAGCTCCTCCTGTACCGTGCTTTGACCAACCTGGACGTCGAGAAAGAGAAGCGCGTTTTTCTTCGCCGCCCATCCCGCGACCAGTTCCACGAGGCTGTCGGTCATGCGAAGCCGGTATTTGCCATCCCTGCCCGGAGCGCCTTGCGCGACCACGGCGATGAGATGCAACGCGGGCTGCACCGGAGTAGATGGATCCGCCTTCTGCCACGCGGCAATCTCCTTGTCGAATCGCGCGAGCATCTGGTCGGGGGCCAGTTCTCCCAGGATTCCCATCTTCTTCACCAGCGGATTGCCGTAAAAAGCGACGATTCGATGCCCCGGCAGGATGGAACCTGGAAGTGGAGGCGGCGTTCTGACCGGCCAGTTTGAGTTTTCCAGTCCGGCCCTGACCGCCTTCACCAGAGCAAGGCTGTCCTTCCTGGTGCGGCCTCTTACCGAAGGGACCGTGATCGGCGGATCCTTGGCAGCCGAATCCTTGCCGACACTCGGTGGCGTGCTCGAAGCAGTCCTGTGATTTGAGGACGTCAATGAGCCGGTGGCGGCGACCGGTTGTGGCGCCGCGACCGCGAGTGGAGGACCGGCCGGCGGAATTTCCTCGACACCGGGCGACGGCCGCGCGTCCTTGCTTGCCGCGCAGGCGAGCGCGGTCGCCAGTGTAATTGAGAGGAGCATGGGGATGGACGACGATCTATGGGAAACGTATTGCATCAGCTCTACTGAAGAGTTGTTGATTTGCGGGCGGCGGATCTCGGGGCTCGGTAATTCATAATCCAGGCCCAAGAT
>DHJO01000172.1:3183-4107 GCA_002404375.1 Gemmatimonadales bacterium UBA4718
CTTCGGGATATGTTCGGGCTATTCTAGCAGAGCTATGTCCGATCGCAACGCCGCCATTCGCGCACTCATCGAGCATCGATTTCCCGATGCGACGCCGGTCACTCACCGGACTGCGGAGCCGGTGGCGACGGGGATCGAAGCACTCGATGCGATTCTGCCCGGACATGGCTTGCCTCGCGGACGACTCACGGTCTGGATGCCTCAGGGTGGTGCAACTGCCGTCCTGAGAGCCGCGTGTCACACCACCGTTGCCCAGGGTGAGAGAGCGGTCTGGATCGACGGGCTCGGCACCGTCGCTGGTCCATTCTGGGAGGAGGGCCCAATCCTCGTTCGTCCGCGCAGTCGGAAGCACGGACTTCGTGGAGCAGAGGAGCTGCTCCGTTGCGGAGGGTTCGCGCTAGTCGTGATCGCCGGCATCGAGCCCGAGGGCACCGAGACGGTGCGACTCTCTCGCGCTGCGCGCGAGGGAGGTGGCGCGCTCGTCACTCTCACGTCGCACGCATCGATGGCCAGCCTGAGAATGACCTCGCAGATCCTGCGTGAGACTTACCGGTGGAGAAAGACTCCCTTCGGCGATCCCGCCGAAGCGCAGGAGGTGATGATCCGCGTTCGCGCCCGATCGCTGGGCTGGAACCGGGGCGCGGATTTCCTCGTGCCGGTTGTGCCCTACGATTTACGGACGTCGATTGAGCCGGGGCTGGTTGATCGACGAGGGGTGCGGAAGCGGTCATAACTGCAACTGAACGGGTGCGAGTTATGAGTAGCATAGCTGCTAGTTGCCAGTTCACGACGCTGGGACGTCCCTCCTCGCCTTACGGCACAAGCAGTTGCTTGTACCATGAAACACGCCGGTAGCGTCCCGACGTAGTGAACTGGTACCTGGCATCTCTGCCACCGACAACTCGCACCCGTTCAGTTGTAGTT
>DHJO01000224.1:0-1941 GCA_002404375.1 Gemmatimonadales bacterium UBA4718
CGTCGATGGCCTTCAGAAGAAAGCGGCCATCTTCGACCCCAAAAAGCTGGAGTGGATGAACGGGCAGCATCTATCGATGATTCCGCTCGAGGAGCTGGAGCCGCGCGTAACGCCCGCGATCATAACCGCACGTCTTGCCACCGAGGAGGAGCTGGTGGAGAGGCGCGATTGGTACTTTCGGCTGTTGGATCTGCTAAGGGTCCGTTCCCGTACTATCGACGACATCGTGCGTCAGGCCGGCCCGTATTTTCTCGAGAACATTGAGTACGACCCGACAGCGGTGGCAAAGAATTGGAAGGATCCTGCGGAGGCGTCGGACCTCTTGCGGGCGAGCAGGGATGCCCTGGCTGGCACCACGCCTTGGGAATCCGCTCCGCTGGAAGCGTCGCTGCGAGGGCTGGCGGACTCTCGCGGAGTGAGTGCGGGAAAGATCTTCCAGCCGCTCAGAGTAGCCCTGACCGGACTCACCGTTAGCCCTGGAATCTTCGAGATGTTGGTCCAGATGGGGCGCGAGCTTTCCCTGAAGCGGATCGATAAGGCCTTGGTAGCGCTCAAGAAGTAGGAAACCTCGATGATCGGCCACGAAACTGTTGACCGGGTACGGTTCCGTACACACATTTATTGTCAGACGCGGATACCCGAGCAAACCCGGGTATCGCCACTTCCAGGGATGCATCAGATGGCCGAGCCATTAACGAAGCTCGAGAGCTCGGTTTACCACTACCTGCTCGATTTCACGGCCGAGCGAACGTATCAGCCCAGCATTCGAGACATCGGAAAGCAGTTCAAGATCAAGTCGACCAAGACGGTTTCTGATCTGCTCCAGTCGCTCGCAAAAAAGGGTTATATCGAGCGAGACCCATCGAGATCACGCGGCGTCAACCTGCTCGGCTTCGGTGGCGCACTGCGCACGCAGCCTGTTCCCTACTACGGAAAAATCCACGCTGGTGAGCCGGCCCTTCTTCCGGAGCATCGTCAGGGATTCATCACCATCGACCGCCGGTTCGTTCCTTCCGACGAGGCGTTCTTCCTCAAGGTGAAGGGCGACAGCATGGTCGGCAAATGCATCAACGACGGCGACTACGTGATGGTGAATCCGGAGCAGGACGCGCGCGATCGGGATATAATCGCCGCGCGCATCGGTGAGGAGGCGACGGTCAAGACGTTCACACATCGTTCCGGGTCCGTCGTGCTCGAGGCCGCTAACCCCGCCGAGCGCGACATCACTATACTGGCGGGCATGGATTTCGGAGTGCTCGGAGTGGTCTGCGGAGTTTTCCGTCCCGGCTTCGACGCAAACAACGGCAGCAACACGCTTCAGTCGTAAACGCGAGCGTTCAGCGATAGTTTGTAGCGGTCGGCGCAAGCCGGCCGCTATTTGTTTCGGGCACTTCGCTCTCTTGCCGGGACGCTCTTCCGGCTCGACAGACCATGATCAATTCCTGGAGGTTTGGATGTCTGCAGAGTCTACAGGCGCGTCCGGAAAGCTGAGCGCGTCGCTGAAGCAGCTGACTCCTGTTCTCATAGTGGATTCCGTTGAGCCCTGCATCAAATTCTGGGTCGACCGCCTGGGCTTCGCGGTGAGCAACGAGGTTCCGGGACCGGACGGAAAATTGATCTTCGCCAGCGTCCAGCTGGGAGCTGTCGAGATCATGTACCAGACGCGCGCGAGCGTGATAGACGAGCAACCCGGCGCGGCAAAGGACTTGATGGGTCACTCCGTAGCGCTGTTCATCACGGTCGACGATCTCGATCAGGTGGCGAAGTCCCTTATCGGCGTGCCCATGGTGAAGCCCCGCCACAAGACTTTCTACGGGAGCATCGAGATTTACGTGCGCGAGCCGGGAGGCAACACCGTCGGATTTGCTCAATTCACTTGAACTGCAACTGAACGGGTGCGGGTTGTCAGAGATGCATAGCTATTAGTTGCGAGTTCACTAC
>DHJO01000224.1:2062-3165 GCA_002404375.1 Gemmatimonadales bacterium UBA4718
AGATCCCAGATCAACCGAGATGCCAGACTATGGGTTCTGGTCCCCGGAGCGGTCCTTTGCCGGTGCCGATGATCCGGAAAGCGCGGCGGCTCGCTCGCGCTCCTTTCGTTCACGGATACTCCGCACGGCCTTCATGAAGTCGGCTTCGTTGATCGCCTGCTGCGCGTGCCAGTTGATGTCGGCATTCATCGCTGCAAAGGCGCGGTCACGCTGGATCGTCGTCGGATTGCCCTGAATGTTGAGCGGAAGCATCGCGAGCAAAGCCGTGGGAATTGAAACGGGACCCAGTCGTATCGCGTGCCTGTCGATTCCCCACTTGTAACCGCCCTTCTCGATCGTCCAATCCGTCGGATCGCGCCTCTGCGCGGCCGCTGCGACCGAATCGTTGTACGGCGCGATTGCGTCGGCGATCAGACTGTCGATCGTCTGCTTCACACTCTTTGGCGCGCTGACTATAGGACCAGGCGGCTCCCATACTCGTGGGTCAGAATACTGTGGACGAACCCCCCTCGTCGGACCGCCTATTCCAACCAATGGCCCGGTCCCTTCCTCAGTTGCCTTCGTCACCGGACCCGAAGGCAAGGGAATTGTCGTAGGAACCGAGACAGGCGCAACGACGTGTATCGCGCGCGGCGTCAACGGCTTCCCATCGCCACCACTCTTGCCCGGGACCGGAGTCTTCACCCCACCAGAGATCCGCACGTAGCCTACGTGCTGCTCACCGACGCTTTGTCTCTTTTGAGTCGGCGATAGCTCCATGTTGACGATCAGCATCCGCATCAGCGCCACCGCCACCGCCAGGTGCACGCCCAACGAAACGAGAAAGGGCTTCGAAAGCCTCTTTCGCGATCCGTCGGGTTGGGTAGAGACGCGGCGGAAGATCATCAGGCGCGCGCCATTCCCGCACTAGGCTCCGGACGACGTCCGGCGCGCGTGTCGTCCCCGCCAGCCTGCGCCACGAGCTTCTTCAACACCCGTCCTGCGCGAGTAGCAGCCTCACGCAGTCTTTCTGGCGATGTGATGAATGAGACGCGAAAGAAGCCCTCCGCGCCGGGGCCAAAGGCCGAGCCCGGCAGCACTATGACGCCCTCGTCCTGGAGCAG
>DHJO01000224.1:3198-5747 GCA_002404375.1 Gemmatimonadales bacterium UBA4718
GGCCTGGCGACCGGGAATCCGGCTTCGGTAAAAGCATCGGCGGCCGCGTCGCGGCGTCTCTTGAACTCCGCGACGTTCGTCGGAATCCAATCGGCGCACTCGTCGAGCGCAGTTGCCGCGGCTGCCTGAATTCCCATGAAAGTTCCCGTATCGATGAACGACTTCACCTTCGCGAGCCCGGCGATGAACTCCTGCTTGCCGCACGCCCACCCGCACCGCCAACCCGTCATGTTGTACGTCTTGGACATGGAGTGGAACTCGATCGCAACATCGCGCGCGCCCTCGATCTCGAAGATGCTGGGAGGCACGTATCCGTCGTAAGCGAGCTCGGAGTAGGCGTTGTCATACACCAGCAGGATATCCAGTTCCTTGCAGCGGCGAACGATGTCCTGGAGATACTCCTTAGGGGCGATGGCGGAGGTCGGATTATTTGGGTAGTTGAGATATAGAATTTTCGTCTTTTTCAGAACATCCGAAGGAATCTTGTCCAAATCGACCAGGAATCCGTTCTCGGGCCGGAGCGGGTACTTGTAGGGCGTAGCTTCAGCGAGCAGAGTTCCGCCGACATACGAGTTGTAGCCCGGCTCGGGCACGATCGTGTAGTCGCCCTTGGTGGTGTAGGCGAACGCGAGGTGGGAGATTCCCTCCTTCGATCCGATAAGGGGGATGATCTCCTTGAGCGGATTGAAATCCTGATTGAATCTCCGCTTCATGAAGCGCGCGACCGCCTCGCGATATTCGACGAGGCCCAACGCGAATCCGTACCGGCTCATGGTAGGAATACGCGCGGCTGCGGCAAGTCGTTCGATTACGGCCGGTGGTGGCGACAGGTCAGCATCGCCGGCGCCGAGGTCGATGACGTCCACTCCGCGCGCGATGAGGTCGCGCTTCTTTTCGGGGATCCCGGAGAGGGGGTACTCGGGTAGGCTGAGCAGTCGATCGGTGTAGGGTGGCACTATCGGCTCTCTTGTACGGGGTTGGTCACGCGGCTGACACCTGGAATCTCCACTTCGACGACGTCGCCGGGGTTGAGCGGACCTACCCCTGCGGGCGTTCCTGTTGCGACGAGGTCTCCGGGCTCCAGTGTCATTATGCGCGAGATGTAGGCGAGGAGGGATGGGATCGAGAAGACCATCTCGCTGCTTTTCCCCCTCTGCCGCTCGACGCCGTTCACTCGCGTGACGACGCTCAGGCTGTCGAGGTCCGGAAGCTTTGACGACTCCTCTCCCAGAGGACAAAAGGTATCAAAACCCTTGGCTCTCGTCCACTGTCCGTCGGTCTTCTGGAGATCGCGAGCAGTCACATCGTTCACCGCGATTATCCCTCTGATGCCACGCGCCGCATCCAATTCAGACACCCAGGACAGGGTCTTCCCTACCACTACCCCGATTTCCCCCTCGTGCTCGACCTTCGAGGATGCCCCGGGCAGCCGGATCGGGTCACTCTCCCACACAACGCTCGATGGCGGTTTCAGAAATAGCAAAGGCTCCTTTGGGACTTCGTTGCCCAGCTCCTTCGCGTGCTCGCGATAGTTGCGGCCGACGCAGACGATTTTTCCGGGACGGTATTTCCTGGTGGGCATCTCAGTTGGTCACAGGTAGAAGTCCTTGAGTTGCTTGACGATCGTTTTCCATGGTCCGAACACCTGGCGGGCAGGCGGCAAGTCCCGCAGCAGGGCTCTGCCGTAGCCCTTGTTCACCGCACGAGGATCTACCAGCACAATAACGCCGCGATCGGTCGCCGTGCGGATTAATCTTCCGAATCCCTGTTTCAGCCGCAGCGCTGCATGCGGCACCATGTACTCCGCGAACGCGTCCCCGCCGCGCTCTACGATCGCCTCACAGTGCGCGGCTGTCACCGGCTCGGTGGGCACGCGGAATGGCAGCCGCGCGATGATCAGGCCCTGTAGCGCGCGGCCCGGCACATCGACGCCCTCCCAGAACGAGGCCGTGCCGAGAAGCACTGCCCGACCTGAATCGCGGAATTTTCTGAGAAGATTGTCGCGGGTGTCTTCGCCATGAACGTACAGGGGGCGAGCTCGCTCGACTCCGCGGGCGCGGAGCTCGTTCGCCGCCGATCTCACGTCGCGGTGACTGGTGAAAAGAGCAAATACGCCCCCGTCTGCAGCGGCGGTGACATCGATGATGCTCCGCACGACGGCCTGCATGTGCCCTGAGGCATCGACGTTCGGCGCCGGTGCATCCGTCGGCACCATGAAGAGTGCGTGGGTCGGATATTCGAACGGCGACGGGAAGATTTCCGTCACGACGTTCGCGTCCACGGAGTCGAGCCCCAGCCGACGCGACAGAAAGTCGAATCGCGCATCGCTCGTCAGCGTGGCGCTGGTGAGGATCGCCGTCTCGACCTTCTTGAAGAGATCTTCGCGGAGGATTGGCGCGAGATCGAGCGGCACCGACATCACCGCCACATTCCCTTCCCGTCCGCGCTGCTCGACCCATCTCACCATCGGCTCCCCCCCCGGGGGGGGCGACCTGGCCTCGAGCGCGGGCGCGGCCCCCCCCCCGGGCCGCCCGCCGGCCCCCCCCCCG
>DHJO01000044.1:0-135 GCA_002404375.1 Gemmatimonadales bacterium UBA4718
TCTTCTCGGACAATGCTGCGATTCTGGAGAATCTCGATCTGCGGAGAGTGACCCCAACGATGTACGAGCTGATGGCGTTCCCGCTCAAGCTCATGGCCCTGGATGCGGCGCCAGTCCGCGCGGTGCTCCGCCAGA
>DHJO01000044.1:361-618 GCA_002404375.1 Gemmatimonadales bacterium UBA4718
GCCAGTCCAATCGAGGGAAGAGAGGCACAGCGCCGCACAGCCGGCGCGCGGGACGCAGACTGGCCCTCCCACCTGTTACCAGTTTCGTAACTGATTCCGGCGGTCGCGAGTTGATAGTTCGCCTGCTCGACATCGGGCAGGGAGACGCGACTTACATAAGAAATGGCTCGAGTCGCGTGATCATCGATGGCGGACCGGACACGGCAGCGTTTGGCCGCTACCTGGATTCACTCGATCTCAACAACGCCACCATCGAT
>DHJO01000044.1:738-3769 GCA_002404375.1 Gemmatimonadales bacterium UBA4718
TACTTTTTCGAGAACAAGGATCCGGCTCCCGCGGTCACGCTCGCGACGCTGCGCGATTCGATTCTGTCGCGAATGGACCGCGACAGTCTGATCTATCGCGACACTGACGATCCGTGCTCGGATGGACGGAGAATGTGCACCATCACGATGACCGGTGGAGCGAAGCTGCACATCATGGCGCCAATGCCGAATGGCGACAAACCGAATAATCGCTCGACTGCGGTGAAGCTCATTGGACCGGACTCCGCATCGTTCACGATGTGGCTCGCTGGCGACGCGGAGCGCGAGGAGATTACATGGTTCGAGGGTGCAGGTTACGGCCAGAATCCCGGTATGCGGGTGAATGTTCTCAAGGCCGATCACCACGGAAGCTGCAACGGAGTGACGCCTCGTTATCTGTCGCTCATCAGGCCTCGGTGGATAGTCGCATCACTCGGCGCCCGAAATGACTACGGCCACATGCATACCCAGGCAAAGACCATCTACAGACAGGCCGGTGTGCCATGGTATCGCACGGATCAGAACGGAACGATCACGATTCGCTCGCCGGGAACAGCGGGTGGAGGCTTTACGATTAGTCCGGAGAGACAGGGCACTGATCTGGACGGGCCGAGCGATCGTATTTCACGGCAACCGGATTGCGCCACTCCTTGATCATCGACCGAGGTACACGGGCCTGATCATAAGCTGATATCCCCACCGCGATCATTCTTTGATTTCCCTGCGACCTGCTTCGCTGACCTGTCGAGCGCTTTCCTCTTTGCCTCCGGATCGGTCTCGATGAGAAGCGCTGATTTTCCCTCTCCTCTGTCGTGAGTGACTGAGAGCACGTCGCCTTCTCTTACTCCTTCCGGCAGCATCCATTGTGGAATCGGCGTCACCGCGCGGCCATCTACTTCGATAGACGCGGAGCCGTCTTCAATCACATCGACGATCCACGTATGCTTGGAATGTTTATTCATTGATTCTCCGTCGCCCGGATATCGCTCGGTATTCTAGAGTAGCACATGGCATGTCGTATGCGCCATTGCCTCGTTCCCAGGCAGCATTACTTGCACCAACTATCCCCAGATAAGATCTATGCACAGTGACTCAGGTCATACGACCTCCGTCTGGATGGCCAACACCGAAGTTCCGCAATTCCAGCCGCTCAATCAGGATCTCCGCACGAATGTCTGCGTGATTGGCGCTGGAATCGCCGGAATGACCACGGCGTACCTGCTTGCACGCGCTGGTCGCGCGGTTGTGCTCATAGATGATGGACCGATCGGGGGCGGCGAAACCGGTCGCACTACCGCTCATCTCACGGCGGCTCTGGACGACCGCTACTACAACATTGCCAGGCTCCATGGCGAGGAAGGCGCCCGACTCGCGGCCGAGAGTCACATGTCGGCGATCCATCGCATCGAGACGATCGCCTCCATGGAGGACATCGACTGCGATTTTGAGCGTGTCGAAGGCTACCTCTTTCTCGGCGGCGACAGTCAGCGAAAGGACCTCGAGCGGGAGCTCGAGGCAACGCATAGCGCCGGAATCAACGATACCCAGCTGATCGATCGCATTCCTTTCAGTTTCTGGGACAGCGGTCCGGCGCTTCGCTTCCCCCGCCAGGCAACGTTTCATCCTCTCAAGTACCTGAAAGGTCTGGCACGCGCAATTCTCCGCGATGGAGGAAAAATCTATTCTGGGGTTCACGCCGAGAAAATCGTCGATGGCGAGCCGGCGCGTGTTACGACGAGCGAGGGCCACGTGATCAGTGCCGACAACGTGGTGGTCTGCACCAACACTCCCGTGAATGACTGGCTGATCATCCACAGCAAGCAAGCCGCGTATCGTACCTATGTCATCGGTGCGCGCGTTCCACGTGGCTCAGTTCCGCACGGGTTGTACTGGGATACGCCCGATCCCTACCACTACATCCGCCTGCAGCAGGCCGAGGACAGCTCCGGCAACGAGCTCGATTATGAGATTCTCATTGTCGGCGGTGAGGATCACAAGACCGGTCAGGCCGATGATATGGCAGAGCGTTTTACACGCCTCGAGAAGTGGACCCGCGAGCGTTTCCCGATGATAGAGCGCATAGACTACCACTGGTCGGGACAGGTAGTGGAGCCTGTGGACTACATGGCGTACATCGGCAGGAACCCGGGCGGTGACGAGCACATCTATATCGCCACCGGTGATTCAGGCAACGGAATGACCCACGGAACCATCGCCGGCATAATCCTCAACGAGCTCGTGCAGGGGCGAAAGCACCAGTGGGCAAAGCTCTACGATCCGTCCCGCGTCTCGCTTCGCGCGACTCCGGAATACATCAAGGAAAATCTGAACGTCGCCGAACAGTACAAGGATTACTTCACGACCGGCGATGTCGGTGATGTCGCTGGCATCAAAGCCGGCGAAGGAGCGGTGGTTGGCCGCGGTCGAGGCAAGATCGCCGTCTATCGCGATGAGCGCGGCAATGTCCACCAGCACTCGGCTATATGCACTCACTTGTACTGTATCGTTCACTGGAACGACACTGAGAAGACCTGGGACTGTCCGTGCCATGGATCGCGCTTCGATCCCTACGGCAACGTCGTCAACGGTCCCGCTATAGTCGGGCTTTCTCCTGCTGGCTCGGAGCCGAGGAAGGAGGAGAAGAAACCGAAGAGGGCCGCATCGAAGCGGTGACGTTGTGAGTCTTCCCGTCATCGACCAGGGTGATGGCTTTCTCGACCATGCGCCCATCTACTTTGAGCTCGATAAGTCCGCGCTGCAGGCCATCGGGGTTTTCCACTCTTATTACGTAAGTCGATGATCTGAACCGGTATTCAACGGTGAATTCCTTCCAGCTCGCTGGAATGCACGGCTCGATGTGTAGGACCTCCCCTCGCTGCTGGAACCCCAGTATGGCCTCCAGCGCGGTTCGATACATCCAGCTGGCCGAGCCCGTGTACCACGTCCAGCCACCGCGACCAAGATGTCCCTTTGCGGTATACACATCTGCCGCTACCACATACGGCTCGACCTTATAGATATCGACTGCCTT
>DHJO01000231.1:0-514 GCA_002404375.1 Gemmatimonadales bacterium UBA4718
ATTGTCGTGACCCACCGACAGACTCCGAGCCACTAGCGAGCTTCGGCACCGAACCACCTGCATCCACCGGGGACCGCATGACCAAATACTCGCTTCCAATCCCAGCCGTCATCCTGGCCGTCAGTCTGGCCCGGCCGCACATCGCCTCAGCGCAAACGTTCAAGGTCGACCGGTTCAGCATCGGTGGTGAGGGGGGCACGGACTATCTGACCGCCGAACTGGGAACGGGCCGTGTCTTTGTGTCGCGCGGTACCCACGTCATGGTGATCGACGGTCGTACGGGCAAGGTGCTAGGGGATATTCCGGACACGCCGCGTACGCACGGCATCGCGCTGGCGCCCAAGTCAAATCACGGTTTCACAACCAACGGCGGCGATTCGACCGTCACGATGTTCGATCTCAAAACCCTGGGCGTGATCAAGAAGATCCACGTGCCCAGCGGCGGTCTCGATGGAATCATGTACGATGACTTCTCCGACCGGATCATCCTCACGAATCACAGCCGTCCGATCGG
>DHJO01000231.1:649-1189 GCA_002404375.1 Gemmatimonadales bacterium UBA4718
TTGCGCCCTGCGACGGCCCGACGGGAATCGCGTTCGACCGTTCGTCGAATCGAATTTTCTCTGGCTGTGGGAAGACGTCCGTCGTGGTCGACCCCAGCTCCGGTCGGATCGTGACGACGATCGCGAACGGTGATGGAGTGGATGCGCTGGGGTGGGATGCTTCAGAAAAGCTGATATACATCCCGGCTGGTCGAGACGGCAACGTCACAGTCGTCCACCAGGATTCGCCGGACAAGTACACAGTGGTAGCTACTGTGCCGACCATGCGTGGCGCGAAGACGATCGCCGTCGATCCGGTGAGGCACGTGTCGTATCTGTTTCAACCCGAGTATGGACCGGCGCCGGCACCAGCACCGGGAGCGCCCGCTCCGGCGCCGGGAAGCCGGCCTCCCCGCGGTCCCGTGATCGGCACATGGTTCTTCGCAATTAGCCACTGATGGACGGGCTGGCTCCGGTTAGTACGACTAAATCGGTGCCGTAGGGCGACCTTCTCCACGGGTCGCCGCCCGGATAAACCTCAGATCATTACCCCCCCGTAAG
>DHJO01000231.1:1304-2067 GCA_002404375.1 Gemmatimonadales bacterium UBA4718
TCAATTTCAGGCCGTTCCTTACGGAATGCACAGGGCCGAGAAGACATCCTTCCTATTGTAATCAAACAGCCGCAATTCGATCAATCAAACCGGACGTTCCGGCACATTCGATCGATTCGATCCCTTATGGAGAAAACAATGTCCCATTTAAGACCTTTGATGACCGTCTCGCTGGCGGCGCTGCTAGTTCTCTCCGCCCGCGCCAATGGCCAGAACGCGTCACCTGCAGGCCCGCACATGCTCGTCGTGAAGCTCGTTGAGAAGGGAGGGGCAATGCCCTACGCCTTCGAGCCCGCGATCACTGTCGCGCAGCGGGGCGATACCGTGCGCTTCATAGAAGCCGCAGGCGTAATGCACAATGTCCACTTCACCAAGCAGGCGCGCGGCGCCAAACTCGGTGGTGCCGCAACGGGGCCATACCTGACAACCAAAGGTCAGACGTACGACCTGGTGATCGACGCGCGTTTTGCGGAGGGCACGTACGAGTTCGTATGCGAACCGCATGAAGCGATCGGGATGAAAGGCACGCTGGTCGTTAAGAGCGGTGGGGTGGTGGCCGCCAACAGATAAGGCCATCGCGCAGCTGGCACGGACGCAAAACGGGCCCGGCCGACTCGACCGGGCCCGCGCTCTGTGTCAGAGCTTTGTGAAAGAAACCCTTCGGCGCTAAAACGCTCCAGTGCCGTTCGGCGTGCCGTTACCAGTAGGACCGTCGTAGCCAGTCTTCGCGGTGCAGAGGTAGGAGCCGCCGCAGCTGCCGTTG
>DHJO01000231.1:2179-5604 GCA_002404375.1 Gemmatimonadales bacterium UBA4718
CCGGCGAGGGCATACACGCCGCCAATGATCGGGGCCGAGACGCTCGTCCCGCCGAAGACGAGCCAGCCGCCGCCCCGAGGCAGGCGGTAGGTGTCATAGACCGCGACGCCGGTGTTCGGATCGGCCACCGCCGAGATATCCGCAACAGTTCGATTCGAGCAACCCGTGTCGGTCTGCCAGCTCGGCTTCTGGATGAACGCGCTGCAGCCACTGCCTGCGCCGCTCCACACCGTTTCGCTCCAGCCGCGGGTGTTTGAAGCCCGATTGAGACTCGTCCCACCAACTGCGGTCACGTACTGAGATGCCGCTGGGAACTCGACGCCGTACCCGCCATCACCGGAGCTGACGGTGATGGCGATGCCAGGGTGGTTGTAGTGTGACTGGTCGGTGACCTCGCTCGAGTATTCGCCCCCGCCGTAAGAGTTCGAGATCACGTTCGCTCCCAGATTCGCCGCCTCGTCCACCGCGGCGGAGAGATTGGCGAAGGAGTTCGTGTTCGCCTCGACGAGGAGGATCTTGCAGTTGGGGCAGATGGCGCTGGCCATGTCGAGATCGAGCGAGATCTCTTCAGCCCACCCGCGGTCCCCGCGCGGATAGTTCGTCCGGCCGCTCTGGTCGACCTTGCGGAAGCAACCGTTGGCGGTGGTGCAGGGCGTCAGTCCGAACTGGCTGCGGTATACCGCGAGGTCGCTCTCGGCATTGGGATCGTCGAACGCGTCGACGATCGCGATCGTCTGGCGCGTCCTGGTCGTACTGGCCGGGAGCTTGTATGCGTCCAGCAAATCGGCCGGAAAATATCCGCTCGTCGGGACGGTCGTCGCCAGCGGCTGGCCGGAGTTGTCGACACGGACGAAGGAATGGCAACGGGCCTCACCAGGCGCGGCACTCGGGCAGACTTTCGCGTGTTCGAACCGCATCGACAGACCCGCGTTCACGCTGGCGTTGAGCGATGGGCTGGGGCCGGTGATGGCGGCGGGCGGGAGTGGGTTGTCAGACGAGCATGCGGCCAACGCGGCCAGCGCTGCAATGCTCAGTAGGACGCGAGCGTGGAGCAACATAATGTTATTCTCCAGTGAAAAATGGTCTCCGCCCAGCCACACGTCCTGAGCGCAAGTTCAGGGAAACCGCGTCGACGCAACGACCTCTCGCAACTCTGAACAGCGGGTCTCTGGAGGCGCGAAGGTAGCGCGGGAAACACATATTTACAAGCGTTTTTTCGCCGTGCTCGGAGAACACTGACAGTGGGGAAGGGCGGGAATAAGAAGGGCCTCGAGCTGCTATGCTCGAGGCCCTTCCTGATTCCTGATCGTTGAGCGCGAACTTCGCGCTCAAACCTCAATAGATAAAGACAGTCTTGTGCTTCGTGCCGGGTGTGGCGACATCGTCACCGCCTACGACCGCAACGTGAAACGCTCCGTTACCGTCCGAATATCCAACGGCGCCGTGGTTGAACACGTTTCCGCCGCCCAAGGCGTTGATCGTGACCGAGCCCGTTGCGCCATTGAAGCTACCCGTGCTACCGTCGGCATTGAGTTGAGCGTAGCTCTCTTCGCTCGAGCCTGTCGACGCACCTGCGTAGAGTCCGCCCGTGATAAGGACATTTCCACCAGCGACGANNCCGTCGCTACGGGGACATTGTTCGTCGTCGCGCCGCCCCAGATATATAGATTCCCCAGGAAGATCGCGGCGCCGAAAGAGTGCAGCGGAGCAGGAAGGGAACCCGCTTGTGTCCAGCCGCTGATACTTCCGTCAGCCGCAATGGACCCGCGATAAACCGTCGACACCACCTGAGTGCCGGCAGCGTCAGTCGTGCCGCCCAGCGCGTACACATAGCCGAGCGCCGTGACCTTGGAGTTTGCAGGTGTCGCAACAACCGACCGATGGAACGCGACAGCTGTCGGCAGGGCAGTCGTCGCCGTCCACGTGCCTAGCGTTCCAGTGGATCCAACAATCGAATAATAGACGGCGGTCTGGACCGTGTTGCTGTTGTCCTCTCCGCCCAACGTATAGATGACGCGCGTCGTGGAAGTACCGCGGAGCTCGGCGAACGCGACAGCATGTCCGCTCAGCGCCACCGGCAGCTGACTGGTCCCGGTCCACGCAACCGTCGACGGACTGAATGCGGCGCTCGACGTGACAGTAAAGACAACTGGTGTGCTTGTGCCTCCCGACGTCTGTACCAGCACATTTCCGGTAACGGTTCCCGCCGGTACGGATGTTACGATAAAGCCGTCCGCCCAATTGCTGGCGCTCGCAATCACGGCCGGTATTGTCCCGGTACCGCTCGAGAATAGCACCTGGCCCGATCCCTGAGTGGCGCCGAAGTTCGACCCTTCGATGATGACGGTACTGCCGATCGGCGCCGCAGGAAGTGTGGCTCCGTTGACAGCCGTAACGACTGGCGGGCCAGACAGCCCCGTCGGACCATCGCTGCCGTGACAACCGGCCAAGAGCGAAGTGGCAATAACGAGGGTTGAGAAGCTTCTCACGTAAGAGTGCATTTTTTTTTGCTCCGGATGGATGACGCAGGCTCAAGATGACAGTGGGCTTACAACGAGCAACTCGCCGCTACCACTGTTGTAATGGTAGACCTCCCGGAACGGCGGTCGGTCACACATTCCAGCGTCTTACGACATGTGAGCTAGGTTGGCGATCAAGATCTACGCGTGCTGGACGAGCCGGAAATGCGAGAGGAAACGTTAAGAAACTGTTAAGACGGTTTCTTAATGGCGGTTCACAACGTGCGACCCGAGACCTGCGATGGTGTCTGTTGTAGTGCCCGCGAGGATCAGCAGTACCTTCTGGCGCGACGATTCGCTACCAGTGGAGCAAGAAAACGGGCGTCATCGCCGCAAGTGCGGCGACGACTTGCAGGGCCAGGACAGACACAGCCTGTCTTGGCGACTGCGGCACCCATTTGATCGCGAAGAACAACACGATAGGTGCCTGGGCTCCCATGAGGAGCTGCCAGATGTGTGCAGCTGCGCCCTCATCTGCCTGAGGAGCAGTGCCGTGCAAGGCGAGGAAAACCATCACGACGGCGAGGGCACCGAGCGACATGGCCACGGGAAGAAACGCACTCGGGTGCTTAAGCATGCTTAATTGATTCATTTCGCGATCCTCTTTGCTTGGCTGTAAGGATACCCTCCATGATAAAGTACTTTGCGGCAACAAGCAATCCGGAGATTGCTCCTATTCCGTGGCCTTAGGTTCGCCGCCCGAAGATGAACGCGCCGGATTCCTCGTACATCAGCTTCACTTGATCGGGGTTCGTCCCCGGCTCGGGCCGGAACAGCTCGTGACGGTAACGCTCCTTGTTGGTCATTGCACACTCCTTTCGTGGATTCAGTGCCGGGTAGCCTGAAGGCATTGACGGGTGCTCGAGGCGGCAGCATCCTAGTGTTCTCTCAACCCTCCGGAGACAA
>DHJO01000231.1:5734-8177 GCA_002404375.1 Gemmatimonadales bacterium UBA4718
AAGCTCGATCCCGCCAAACCGCAGGTCCTCATTTATGAGCCGGTCGGAGACAAGCTCGTGTTGGCCGGCGCAGAATGGTTCGTTCCAGTGCAAGCTGCCGGTGGCGTAGTGCCGACGATCTTCGGTCAGACGCTCGCCGGCCCGATGGATGGACACGAGCCGATCATGCCGACGAGCCTTCGCCACTATGATCTGCACGTATGGTTCTGGAAAGCCAATCCGCGCGGAATCTTCACATCCACCAATGCGGCGTTGAAGTGCGCTCCGGGGGCGGCCTACACGGTAGCGATCGGAGCGGATCACCATCACTAAGTCGGTAATCTGGAAGAAGACGTAACAAAGCGCCTGCACGACGAGATCGTGCAGGCGCTTTCCACTTCAGACGTCTCGTAAGCGTGAGGTCAGTAGCTCAGCTCTACGAAGTTCGACTCACTGAATGCGAATAGTTCCTTGGTCCATGAGCTAGATTGAATCATGAAATCAAAGGCAAAAATGAAAGATTTCGAGTTCGAAGACGCGGGACACAAATTCTTCTGCTCGGTCGAGGTGCCCCGTCAGGCCGGCATGCAGCCATGGTGGTGGTTCCGCCTCGACACCAGTGAGAGCACGCGCTACGCTCCATTCGAGGCGTCGCCGGACGACACGGAAAAGTCAGTTCAGGCGCGAATCATAGTGTACTATGCCGCGCTTCTCGCGGCCGAGGCGCGCCCGGCTTATCAGAGGCCGGTCTGGCAGAAACCAAAGCCTGCTGCTCCGGCTGGGGAAATCGTTCCCGCCTAGTCAGCCGACATGGTGCTATCGATCGGTGCTTTCGATAGCGGGGTCTTCCAGCTCCCAAACCGGTATGCCACCCGGTTGACCGTAAATGTCCGGTTGTCCGAGCAGCCGGGCGATTAGTGACAGCAGCTCATCGTCATCCCAAGGCTTCTGCAGGAATGCCTTGGCTCCTCCCTTGAGAGCGCGTTCCTTGTTTCCGCGAAGGTCGCGCCCGGAAACGACGACGACAGGGATACTCCCGAGGTCCTGGTTTACGGTGCTTCGCAACCTTTCCAAAACGACGTGACCGTCACCCGCTGGTAAGCCAAGATCCAGAATGATGAGATCCGGCATCTGCTTCCTCGCTTCGCTTATTGCGGAGATCGAATCGGCCGCGAAGAACGTGTCGTAGCTGTTGGACTTGAGGAGGACCTGATATCCGAGACGCACATCGGCGTCGTCCTCGACTATGAGAATCTTCTTGTTAGTCATGATGTAACCGCCAGTGGAATGGTGGGAGATTTGATTGCTTCGTCGAAATATTTGGGCGCAGCCTTCTTCACCCTCGAATTCGTGAGAGAGAAAACGGGTAGAGTAAACGAAAAGGTGCTGCCATTCTGCGGGCGGCGCTTGGCCCAGATTGTCCCGCCATGGCGCATCACCAATTCCTTGCAGATATACAGGCCAAGTCCCAGCCCTTTGCGGCTGCCCTCGGTGCGTTCGGATACCTGATAGAGGCGCTCGAAAATGTTCTCTGTTATCTCGGAGTTGATGCCGCACCCGGTGTCCGATACTTCGAGAAGCAGCAATCGGGTATCCTGTTGCTGCACGAGGGCCTTGACCGTTACGGAACCACCCTCGGGTGTGAACTTTATAGCGTTGTCGAGCAGGATGATCAGAATCTGCCGGAGGCGAGTCGGGTCGGCGTGGACTGAGGGCAGGTTTGGCGGCAGGTCATAAGAAAGAGTGACTCCCTTCGCGCGCGCGCTTCCCTTGAGGGTGTTGAAGGTATCAGTCACTGCAATCATGACGGACACGCGTTCCAGCTCCACCGTGAGCTTGCCGGTCTCGAGACGAGTTACCTCGAGCAAGTCATCGATCATCGATTGAAGCTGGCGAATGTTCTTCAGGACGATCTGCTGGTACTCGCGCTGCTCTTTATTCAGCTCACCGGCCAGGCCGCCGAGGAGAATCGTCGTGAATTGCTTGATGGCCGTAAGAGGTGAGCGGAGCTCGTGAGAGACGTGCGACAGGAATTCGTCCTTGAACCGCATCTGGTCCTGGCGGATCAGCTCCAACGCCTCCTCGAGCTTTTTGCGCTCCTCTTCCGCATGCTTTCGCGCGGTATTGTCGGTGCCGATCAACAGGTAGCCGATGATCTCATTGTCCGCGTCGCGCAGTGCCGTGACTGACACCACCGCGGGGAACCTGCTCCCATCCTTTCGGATGTAGGTGAGCTCGTAAATGTCTTCGATTCCACGCGACGCCTTGAACACGAGTGCCTCGAAACCAGGTCCAATCCTGGTTCCGAGCTCCACGCTCAGTGCTTTCGCGTGCGCGATCATTTCCTGCGGATCGGAAATATTGGCGGGAGTGATTTTGTTCACGACCTCGGCGGCCGTGTAGCCGAGCATCCGCTCCGCCCCGACGTTGAAGATCTGGATTACGCCCTTGGCGTCGGTGGCGA
>DHJO01000231.1:8238-8922 GCA_002404375.1 Gemmatimonadales bacterium UBA4718
GTGGCGATGCTCGAGAAGTTCGGGCTGTTGAAGATGGCGCGTTGTAGAGCCCCCGCCTTGAGCAGGGCCTCTTCGGCCTGCTTGCTTTCGGTGATGTCGCGGGCGGCTCCATAAATCAACTGGGTTTCGACGACCGCCGTGGCGCTCCATATAAAAAAACGGTAGGAGCCATCCTTGCAGCGGTACCGGTTCTCGAACGCAATCAGTGGCGTGCCAGCCGCGATGCTCTCCGCGACACCCAGCGTGATTTCCCGGTCGTCGGGGTGCACGAACTCGATGAACGGCCTGGCGAGAATCTCCGCCGTCGTGTAGCCGAGCGTTTTTTCCCAGGCCGGGTTAAGATCCTTGTAGTACCCATCAAACCCGAGGGTGCAGAGCATGTCCCGGGAGAGCGCGAAGAATCGGTTGCGCTCTTGCTCCGCCTGCTTCCGGGCGGTGTTCTCCGTGCCGATCAGGAGATAGCCGATGATTGTGTCTTGCGCGTCGCGCAGCGCCGAGACCGACACCACGGCGGGGAACCGGCTCCCGTTTTTGCGGACCTTGGTCAGCTCGTAGATATCCTCGATTCCGCGCGAGGCCTTGAAGACAAGCGCTTCGAAGCCGGGGGCAATCGGAGTCGCGTATTCGAGACTCAATGCGGCGGCGCGGGCGATCACTTCCTGCGGATCGTTAAGTTCGGCGGGG
>DHJO01000196.1:0-13672 GCA_002404375.1 Gemmatimonadales bacterium UBA4718
ACGGTCAGCATGTTCGCGTGCACCCGCGCCGCACCGGCGACGATGAGGATCGCCAGCGAGATCGACGTCAGAAGCTCGATTGCCGGGAAATAGAGCGCGTACACCGTGATGGACTTGAGGTGCGCGTCGAGGTGCGAGCGGTTCAGCTCGTCGAATCTTCGCGCCTCGCGCTGTTCCTGGCCAAAAAGCTGGACGATTCGCATTCCGGTCAAACGTTCCTGGAGGAACGAGTTGATTCTCGCCAGCCGCACGCGAATGTCGCGATAGGTCTCGCGCACCCCTTTCCGGAACAGCCCCGACACGAGGACGACAAATGGAATTACCGCGAACGAGGCCACCGCGAGACGCCAGTCCATGATGAGCATCGCGACACTGATCGCGATAAGGGTGAACAGATCTCCGAATCCGGCGACGACGCCCGATGTGAATAGCTCGTTGAGGGTTTCCACGTCTGAAGTCACGCGGGTGATAAGTCTGCCCGCCGGGTTTCGGTCGAAATAGGAGATCGACAGCCGCTGGAGATGCTGGAAGATCTCCATCCTCAAATCGCGCATGACGCGCTGGCCGAGCAGGCTCGTGAGCCATGTCTGACCGTACGAAAGCACGAACTCAATCAGCAGCGCGACGAAGAAGAGCGCGGTCGAGATGATCACGATCCGCATGTTGTGTGTCGGCACGGCAACGTCGATCACCCGGCGCGTGAGAAGCGGGCCCACCACCTGAAGCGCGCCCTCGACGCAGAGCAGAGCAAACGCGCCGTACATCAATCCTCGGTACGGTCGAGTGTACACCAGCAGACGACGCATCAGCTTGCGGTCGTAAGCCTTGCCGAGAATGTCGTCTTCGTGTGGTTGGGTTGCGGGGACAGTCATTCAACCGTATCCTAGCCGGGTTGCTGGTGTGACGCTACGTACGGATGACCTATGGTACGCAGGTTGCACCTCTGCGTGGCACCGGTGTTCCATCCTGTCGGCTGACGTAAAACCTTACTGGAGGGAAGATGGGAATTCTCGCATGGATCGTTCTTGGTCTGATCGCGGGCGCGATCGCCAAGGCCATCATGCCGGGCAATGATCCCGGCGGCATCATCGTTACCATGATTATCGGCATCATAGGTGCGTTCATTGGTGGCTTCCTCGGGAACATGCTGACGGGCGTGGGACTGAATGGATTTTCAATCCAGAGCATAATTCTCGCTGTCATCGGTGCGCTCATCTTCCTGTGGATCTATCGGATGGCGACCAGAAATCGCGGCGCCCCGCGCGTTCCGTAAGACTCCACCAGCTTCACGCAGGAAAAGGGTTTGCCGCTCTGGCTCTACTGGATTCTTCTCGGACTCGTCGCCGGATCACTGGCGAAGTTTCTGGTGCCAGGGCGGGACCCTTCGGGTTGCATAGTCACCATCCTTCTCGGCATCATCGGCGCCTTCATCGGTGGCTGGCTGGGTACTCGATTCTTCGGATGGGGAAAGATCCCCGCTGGGGAGTTTGATCTTCGGTCCATCGGCATCGCGACCGTAGGCGCGATCGTCCTCCTCTTGCTGGGCCGGCTCGTTAGGCGATTGTAGCACCGTAAATTCGGCGTATATTCGGTGCCGAGTTTAGATTTCGCCTGTGAAACAGAGCATCGTCGTCCGCGGCGCCCGGCAACACAATCTCAAGGGGTTCGACCTCGAGATACCAAGACGCACAGTCACGGTCGTCACCGGCCCGTCGGGGTCGGGAAAGTCCTCGCTGGCGTTCGACACGATTTACGCGGAGGGCCAGCGCCGCTACGTCGAATCGCTCTCGTCCTACGCGCGGCAATTCCTCGACCGCATGGAAAAGCCGGACGTCGATTCCGTCGAAGGGCTGTCGCCTGCCGTCGCGATCGAGCAGAGGAATCCTACCAAGACATCAAGGTCGACGGTGGGCACTGCGACGGAGATCTACGACTATCTCCGGCTCCTGTGGGCGCGCGTCGGACGCACTTTCTGCCCCAATTGCGGACGGGAGATCAAGCCCGACACGGTTCAGTCGGTAACGGACAAGGTGCTCGCCATTCCCGCTCGGACACGGTTCTACGTCACCTTCCCTCTCAGGCTCTCCAACAAAGTCACCCACGACGTGGTGATCGAGAACCTGCGCGCGCAGGGATTTCTGCGCGTCGCGATCGACGGGATCGTGATGCACCTCGACGAGCTCGCCGACTCGAAGCGGGATATCACGCGAGCGAAAGAGCTTCTCGTTGTTGTAGACCGGCTAACCGCTTCGGCGGAGAGCTCCGGCCGGTTGAGCGATGCGGTCGGAACTGCCTTCAGGGAGGGCGAAGGAGATTGCGTAATCCTCCTCAACGAGCCCGTCGTTTCGCCGCTTGATGGTCTGACGGTCAACAAGCTTCGCTTCACTGAGCGATTCGAGTGCCCTAACGACGGCACGATCGCCCCCACGCCGACGCCGCAGCTTTTTTCGTTCAACAATCCGCGCGGAGCCTGCAGCCAGTGCAACGGATTTGGCGCGATTCTGGAGTACGATGAGGCGTTGATCGTTCCCTACCCGACGCGCTCGCTCCGCGATGGCGCCATCGATCCGTGGACCAAGCCCCGCTACGAGAACAAGCGTCGAGCGCTGGCCGAGTTCGCCAAGCGCGAAAGAATTCCGATGGACAAGCCCTGGGATCAGCTCACCGCGGCGCATCGCCAGCTGCTGTTGCATTCGAAGACTCGTGGGTACAAGGGAATTTTTCCCTTCCTGCGTGATCTCGAAGACAAACGGTACAAGCAGTACATCCGCGTGTTTCTGCGACAATACCAAACGGCGCAGGAGTGTCCGCGCTGCCACGGCACCAAGCTCCAGCCTGAAGCGCTCAACGTGCGCGTCGGCGGTCTGGACATCGCCAAGGTCGCTGAGCTTCCTGTCGACGAGCTCGCCACGTGGTTGAACGAGCTTGAGCTGAGTGAGTTCGAGCGCGCTGTCGCCGCGATGATCCTCAAGGAAGCCCGCGATCGCGTGACGTTTCTCCGCGACGTCGGACTCGGCTACCTCTCAATGAATCGCGCGACTCGCACTCTCTCCGGCGGTGAGGCGCAACGGATCGGACTCGCCAACTCGCTCGGGTCCCAGCTCGTAGACACGTTGTACGTCCTCGACGAGCCATCCATTGGGCTCCACTCGCGTGACATGGACAGACTCCTCAAGCTGCTGCAACGCCTGCGCGATGCGGGCAATAGCGTCCTGGTGGTCGAGCACGATCTCGCCGCAATCGAAGCGGCGGACTACATGGTGGAGCTTGGACCGGGAAGCGGCGAAGCAGGAGGCGAGATCGTCTTCGCCGGACCGATCTCGCGCATTGCCGAGAGTCCGCTCACGGGACAGTACGTAACAGGAGCGCGCTCCATTCCGCTGCCGATGGAGAGACGCAGGCTCGGCCCGCGCTGGATAACATTGACTGGCGCGCGCGAGCACAATCTCAAGGATGTCGAAGTGCGGATTCCGCTCGGCGCCCTGACTGTGGTGACGGGAGTGTCGGGCTCGGGAAAGAGCACCCTGGTGCATGATGTGCTCTACCGCGCTCTGGAGACGCACCTCGTGGGCGAACACTCAGCGAAGATTCACCTTGGCGAGAAAGTGGGCGAATACGAGACGATCGCCGGCTTCGATGCGCTCGAGGACGTCGTGATGATAGATCAGAGTCCGATCGGGAAATCACCGCGGTCGAATCCCGTCACCTACGTGAAGGCGTTCGACGAGATCCGGTGCATCTTCGCGGATACCCCGCTCGCGCGTCAGCGGAAGTACACCCCCGGAACTTTCAGCTTCAACGTCGAAGGCGGGCGGTGCGAGGCGTGTGAGGGCGCCGGCGCGCTCGAGGTCGAGATGGTGTTCATGGCCGACGTGTTCGTTCCGTGCGAGGATTGCGGAGGAAAGCGCTACAAGCCCGAAGTGCTCGACGTGACTGTGCGCGGGAAAAACATCCACGAGGTCCTCAATCTCACCGTGGATCAGGCAATCCGGTTTTTCCCGCGCGAGGAAAAGCTGGGACAGGCGCTCTGGCAGCTCCAGCAGGTGGGGCTTGGCTACCTTCGTCTGGGACAACCGGCGACGACATTATCCGGTGGTGAAGCTCAGCGCATCAAGATCGCGCGAGAGCTGGCGTTGGCGGGAAAGAAATCCGGAAAGAAGATGTACGTCATGGACGAGCCGACGACGGGCCTTCACCTCGAGGATATCCGAAAGCTGGCGAAAGTCTTTGACCGCCTGCTCGAGCAGGGGCACTCGCTCGTCCTGATCGAGCACAATCTCGACGTGATCAAGCTCGCGGACTGGGTGATCGATCTCGGTCCGGAGGGCGGGATCGGCGGCGGAAGAGTGATTGCGATGGGCCGCCCCGAGGACGTCGCGCGAGTGAAAGAATCACATACGGGTCGCTGGCTCGCCCCGTTGCTGGAGCGCCGTTTCCCGCCGTTGGAAATATCGCCGCGACTGATGGTTGCTGAAGCCGGACCGATGTCCACCCAGCTCGCGCTCTAGCTCAAATGAGAGTTGTTAGTTGCGCGATTCCTGAAGGATTCGCGAGATCTTCGTCGTGAGAGTGCGCGGCGCAAACCTGTTCGCTTGCGCGATCACTTTGTTCGTGAAGCCCGGAATCGCGAGTCGCTTGCCGTGCATCATCGCGTCGAACCCATACTTTGCGACGTCCGCGGCGTCCGCAGCGCCGAATGTCCTGAAGAGGCGAGAGTTCGTCATTTGCGCCGCCTCGGCAAAATCCGTCTGGGTTGGTCCGGGACAAAGCGCGGTAACGGTGACGCCGGTGTTGCGCAGCTCCTCCGAGAGCGCTTCGGAAAAGCTGAGCACGTACGCTTTGGTGGCGTAGTAAACGGCCATCAGAGGTCCGGGTTGAAATGCGGCTGTCGACGCAAGGTTGAGCACTCGACCCGACTTTCGCTTGATCATCGGCGGAATGAACAGCTTGGTGAGGTGAGTGAGGGCGGCGATGTTGACCTGAATCATGTCGAGCTCGCGCTGGATTGCAGTATCCGCGAATTCGCCGCCCAAACCAAAGCCGGCGTTGTTGACGAGCACATTGATGTCGATGTTTTCGTTGCGTAGAAATTCAGAGATTGCCTGCGGCGCGTCCTGAAGCCGGAGATCGGCGGCGAAGACGTGCGCCTTGATGCCGAACTTCCCTTCCAGCTGACCGGCAGCAGCCTCGAGCGTGTCCCGCTTTCGAGCGACGAGGACTAAATCGAATCCCGCGCGGGCGAGGTTTTTCGCCAGCTCGAGTCCGATGCCACCAGAGCCGCCAGTAACCAGTGCGGTCTGGCGTTGAGTCCCATTTCGTTTTGCGCGCATTCGTTGAAGGTAGCGAACGAAGGTTACGGTGGAGTTACACTCGGAGACGATATAGCGTCGGTTGATTCCGATCGTAAGAGTGGCTAATGTTCGTAGCTATTCCCGAGTAGCTCAGGTGGTAGAGCAGGTGACTGTTAATCACCGGGTCGGGGGTTCGAGTCCCTCCTCGGGAGCTGTTTTAAAACTCGTAGTCGCATCGACTTACAAAAACGGGCACTTTCGAAAGGGAGTGCCCGTTTTGCTTTGACGTCGGGGTTGCTTGACAGCAGAGCCGAAGGTTGTAAGAGTTGCAGCCTCGGAGGACACTCCCTTGCCCAGAACAGACGGGATGATTTGCCACGACAGACCATACTTGTCTTGTAGCCGGCCGCATCTGTCTTCTCTCCCGCCCGCGGAAAGCTTGTCCCACAGCTCGTCTACTTCCTGCTACGTCCCGCAATTCACGAAAAGCGAAATGCAGGCGTGAACTTGTACTGCGGACCGCCGTTCAGCACGAAGAATTCCTGTCCCTCGATCTGGAACGTGCCGGTCATCACCGTCCCCTCCTTGCCCGGCCCCGTTTTTCCGTATCTGCGGACGTTCACGACCTTTGAGTTCTTGAACACGGAAATGTAGAAATTCATCGCCTCTTCGGCGTTGCCGTCGTACCACAGAAACGGAGTGATTTTTCGCATATCGTTATACCCCTTTGCTTCTCAGGTTCGGACATTCTTCATCATTTACACCGTTGTGGTTTAACACGGCCCTTCCCTTGCAAACAGTGCAGCGAGCCCCTGTTGTCGACGAGGGGCTTCCACCAAGCACTCGCAGGGAGAAGCCATGAGCGGAAGAATCGCATTCAAGGGAATCGCGCTAGCATGCGCCCTCGCCGTAGGCTCGGCGTGCGCAGGCATCAAGAAGACCACCACCGACCTCAATCCTTCCGTCAGCCGCCCGTCAACGTGCGCGGCCGCAATCGCGGTTTACAACAGCCGAGCTGACGTGCCGTACGATTACTACGAGCTCGCCTGGATTCAAGCCACCGGCAACTCCGTCTGGACCACGGACAATCAACTCCAAACACAGATCCGCAACGGCGCGGCGAAGGTCGGCGCCAATGCCGTAATCGTGAACCCGGTTACGCAGTCGAAGTCGACGGTCAAGATCCTTGGCGAAGCGGTTGGCGCCAATTCGGCGACACAGAAGGCGACAGCGCTAGCCATCTATATGCCCCGAGACGCAGCACGAGTCAGACAGGCCTGCGGCACCTGACAAACTCTGGTGTTCGCGTCGATGACGCGTCAGGCTGAAAAAGCGCGGGCGGCCTAATCGGCGCCCGCGCTTTGTCGTGTGCACCGGTAGAGCTTCCGTACCCGGGTGTCAAGGCGCAATTGGGCGCGAAAATCATTGCGTGGAGCCGGCATCGGTGAGAGAATGAAGGGCAAGTTGCCCTCTTCCTCCGCTCTGACCCGCCCCCTGAAGCCAGTCGGCGACTTTCTGCAGCGCATGCTGCGGAGGTCCAGGCCGCGCCCGTCCGCAGACGTCCCACCTGCCCCTCCCCCTGCCCCCCGGAACGGCTCGGACACCGAGCGGCGACTCAGCTTCATGCTGGAGTCAGTGCCGGTCAATCTGTGGTCCACCGACGCGCGGCTCAACATCACCTTCTCGCAGGGAGCGGGTCTCAATCTGATCGGGACGAGCGGCAGCGATCAGGTGGGGATGACGCTGTACGAAGTGCTGAAGACCAGAGACCCGGGATTTACTCCGCTCGCCGCGCATCTTCGAGCCCTGCAGGGCGAGCTGGTGCGGTACGAAGTCGATTGGCGCGGGAGATCCTTCGAGACGCGCGTCGAGCCCCTGCGCAGTGCCGACGGGCACATCTCGGGAACGGTCGGGATCGCGATCGACATCACAGATCGGAAGACCCTCTACGATGCGGTCGAGAAACAGAACGTGTACTTCGCGTCCCTGTTCGAAGGCGCGCCGGAGGCGATCGCGATCCTCGATGAGCACGATCGGATAATGCGCATAAACGGCCAGTTCACAACGTTGTTCGGCTACTCGGACGAAGAGGCCATTGGCGAAGTCATCAACGACCTCATAGTTCCGGAAGAGTTCGCCGAAGAGGGACAAACGCTTTGCACAAAAGTCTCGGCGGGCGAAAACATCAGGGCTGAGTCACTCCGCCGTCACAAGGATGGCCACACCTTCTGGGTTTCGATCTCTGCGACGCGATTCAGCGCCCGGGACGAGCCGGGCAAGGTCTACGCGATGTACCAGGATATCTCCGCCAGAAAGCGTACCGAGGATGACCTGCGCGCACTGCTTATGGTGGACGAGCTTACAGATCTTCCGAACCGCCGCGCCTTCATCACGCTATCTGAGCAAACGCTCAAGCTGGCGGTCCGCATGGAACGCGACGTCCTGATGATTTTCATCGACGTCGATCACCTCAAGTACATCAACGACACCTGGGGACATCTTGCGGGCGATCGAGCGCTCATCGACACCGCGCGCGTATTGAAGGAGAGCTGCCGCGAGGCGGACATTCTAGCGAGGCTCGGCGGCGATGAGTTCGTCGCACTCATGATCGTGGATTCCGATCAGACCGCGGAGCTGGTCTGTGACCGGATTAAGGCCCGGGTCGAGGCACACAACCTCGAGACGCCGCGCGGACACCCGCTATCGCTGAGCGTTGGTGCTACGCGGACCAACTCCGAGGGAACGATGCTGGCGGATTTGCTGGCTCAGGCGGACACTGCGCTGTACGAGCAGAAGCGGGGACGCGGCCGCCCTCAAGCGCTCTCGCGATAGTACTCGGCGAGGCACCAGGTCACCATATCGGCGAGGAGCACCTGGGTGCGCTCGGAAGACGGAAAGCGGGCCCCGATCTCGTGCACCATATTCTGAGCCGCCCGCACCACACCGTCGCCCGTTTCGCCGGCCTCCTTCATCTCCGACACGTACGTGCAGGCCGCGGCCTGCAGATCTTCCTTCGAGTACACCCCAGCCGAGAAAACAGCCGCGAGCGCTTTGGCGAGATTAATGTAAGCCTTGCTTTGCGCATTGCGCGCGGCTCTCTCGTCGCGCTTGGATCCGGCTCGCTGGCGCTCAGGGCGACCTGTCATGGGTGGAACGTGCGAACGGGCGCCCCGAGTGTCAAGAGAAATTCGAGCTAGGGGAGCGCTCGGACCACCCCGCAGGCGATCCGCTGCCCACTGTTCCCCGCAGGCTGCGAAACCTGATCGTCGGCGTTCGCGTGAACGACAATAGAGCTTCCGTCCGCGTCGAAGAGCGAAAGGGTTCCCGGAGTGAGGGTGACGCGATTCGTGCTGAAAGCAACCTTTCCCACACCATTTGCCGGAATGACAATGTTCGGTGCGTCACCGGCATGCGGCCCAGACGGATTATTCAACCCGTGCTGCTTTCCTAGCGGGTTGTAGTGCGCGCCGGCTGTCGAAAAGGCCGTGGCACCCCCCTCGCATTTTGCCACCTCGTGGAAATGGATGCCGTGCGTGCCAGCTGGCAGAGCGAGACTCGCGATATCGACGTTCACCAACCCATTCGCGTCCTGCCAGAGTTCAGCGGTGCCGACCGGAGCGCCGTTGATGTCGTACATGATCGCGCTCGCTCGAGAAACAGCGTTGGCCATGCGCGAGGCCGATGCGCAGGCACCGCAGAGTGCGATCGCGACGATGAAGGTGAATGCTACGTGCTTGTTGGGGAGTCTCATCTTACGCTCCGTCTAGAGGTAGTAGTTCCTGGCGCTAACGATCGCGGATCTTGAACCGGGTCCAGAGAACGATCGTCGTGCAGTTCCCCATCCCGCGCGAAAATTGAGCCGGAACCTGCGAACCCTGATAAACTTCCACGGCCACGACTTCGTTCGCGTTCACGAATTGATTGACGTCGCCCGGCTCCGCCGACTGCCATGGCATGTCGTCGACCCAGTACTGGACGCAATCCCCCAGGCCCACGTTGCGTGAGCTCGAGACGACGTCGCCGTCCGGTGAGCTCGTGACACGCAGGCCCGGAACCGTTCGAAGAATATCGGTCACGAGGCTCGGATGTCTGTCCTTGAGCTGGTCGGGGCTAATGTAGTATCCCTGACCCGTATTTTTTCGCTGCGCGAATCCCACGCGGTCGAGGTTCGCCGCGCGCCGCGCATTCACGACTACCGGCTCGATCATCGCCACGAACTTGGGCAGCTTGATCGTTACGCGTTGCGCCTGCCGCGAAGTCAGATCCACGGCCACCGTTTGCGCGCCGAAGCCAAGATGGCGCGCCAGAAGGACCTGGCTGCCCGAAGGCAGCTTCGTCATCGTGAATTCGCCCTTGTCGTTGGTCAGGGCCACCTGGTCCGTACCAACCACTTCGACCCTGCTCCCGGCGTTCGTACCTGCGCCCTCGAGCACGACGCGACCGGAGACCGTCGCGTTTCCGACTTTCGCTCCGGAGTCTATTCTGGATAACAGCAGGGTGCGGGCGAACAGCTCGGACTCCTCCTCACCCAGTGCGATCGGGATCTCGGCGGTAACGGACTTGCCGCGTTTGGCCTGGAGTGTTGCCTGCATGGAGTTGGGCAATCCGCAAATTCGAAAAGCCCCGGTTGCGTCGGTGCTGTCGTAAACCACGTGTGGTGTTCGTCGCACGCCGGTTTCTTTGGATACGTCGATCTGCGACCACGCGATCGAGACTTCGGCGCCGGCTACCGGCAGAAGCGTCTCCGGATCATGTACCTGTCCAATCACCGCGGAAGTGCCCTGCGCGCGGGGACGAACCGGACACGCTCGATGAATGATAGTAGCCGCCGAGGGGACAGCCAGAACGATGAAGGTGGCGCTGTCGGGGCCGATGTGAAATGGCTTGGTCGCGAGCGTAAGACCGAGAGTGTCCAGAAGCGGGTGAAAAACACCAACCTGGTACGTCCCCGGCGGAAGACTGTCGATCCGGAATTTGCCGAGGGAATCGGTGACGACCGTGGCCTTTGCTCCATCGATCATCACATCCGCGCCCGTCAGAAATCGGCCGTTCAGACTATCGAGGACGACGCCGGCAATCTGGGCTGTTCCCGCTTTGCCGGTCGCGGCTGGTATCGCCGCAGGTTTCTTCTGAGCGCCCAATTGCTCGCCGGCGAAGAGAACAGCGAGCACTGAAAGCAGTCGAACTGTGCCTGCTAATCGCATCAATCTTCCAAAGCGGGTTCGTATGCTGTTTCCGGCTGCGGAGCCAGGTGGCTGTTTCCGCTGATCAAACGCGCGCAGGTATTCCAGCGAAGAATGGCGTCGTCGTTGCCCGGTGGGCGAATGGCTTCGGCGCGCTCGTACCAGCTCATTGCTTCGCGGAGCGCGTCATAGGCCATGGCGCCGCTTCCCATCCCTCCGCGGTGCAGCAGCGCCTGGCCGCTTCTCTCGGACGCTATGCCGGTGTAGTATGCGCGCTGGTAGGCATCGGTAATCCGTGGCAGCGTCTCGCGCACGGTTTTCATCGCGTGTCCGTGTCCTTCGACGAGCTGATCGGTCAGCGCGAGCACGAACATCACCAGCACCTGTTGGTTTGCCGGGTCGATCTCCAGAATGTCACGGCAAATGCTCTCCGCTGCCCACGACTGGTTGATGAGACGATACCTCTCCGCCTTCTGAATCGCCCGCGGAATGGCTTCCCTGGAAATCGGCTTGAGCTTGAACTCTTCCCTCATCTGAGGCCACCCGATGTTGTCCGTTCGTTCTCCGGTCGCACTGTTTTCTTACCCCGCATGAGGCGAACCAGTTTCCGGAGCGGGTCATAGTACTGATCGGCCACGCGCTCCTTGAGCGGGATGATCGCGTTGTCGGTGATGGTGATGTGTTCCGGGCAAACTTTGGTGCAGCACTTCGTGATGTTGCAGTAGCCGATGCCGTGGCTGTCCTTCAGGTCAGTCGTTCGGTCCAGAGCGTCGAGAGGATGCATCTCCAGCTGCGCTGCGTGGACGAGCAGCCGTGGGCCCACGAACTGTTCGTGCAGCTGGTGATCCCGCAATACGTGACACACGTCCTGACACAGGAAGCATTCAATGCACTTCCGGAATTCCTGAACGCGATCGGCGTCCGACTGCTGCATGCGCCACGTTCCATCCGGCGCATCGGGCGGGCGCGGCGTGAATTTCCGGATCCGCGTCTTGGCGCGGAAGTTCGACGAAACGTCGGTCACCAGATCGCGCACCAGCGGAAAAGCGCGCATCGGCTCGACGGTCACCGGCTCCGACAGATTCAGCTCGCTCAAGCGCGTCATGCACATGAGACGGGGGGTTCCGTTGATCTCCGCCGAGCACGACCCGCACTTCCCCGCTTTGCAGTTCCATCGGACAGCGAGGTCCGTGGCGCTCTCCGACTGGATCTGATGAATCGCATCGAGCACGACCATCCCTTCGGAGACACTCGTCGTGTACGTCTCGAGGCGTCCGGATGGCCCGGAGCCCCTCCAAACCTCGAAGCTCGCGGTGCGCGTCGCGCTGCCGGCGCTGGTATCGGTCCGCGCGGCAGCGCGCTGTCCACTGGCGACGATGTTGCTGGCGAAAGTCTTCGCGGGCGCCGAGCCGGCCGTCTTCTCGCGACCGCTTTGACCGGCGTCCATTACTTGTTCTCCTCGATGATCTGCTTCAGATCCGGGCGCATCTCGGGGATCGGCTCGCGCGTCACCTGCATATCGCCACCAGGTCCCCTGCGAATGACAATGTTGAATTTCCCATAGGCCGGATCCTTGGCCGGAAAGTCATCGCGAAAATGCCCGCCGCGACTCTCTTTTCTCTCGAGCGCGGCGCGCGCGACGATCTCGGACACGGTGAGCAGGCTCTGAAGATCCAGCGCAGTGTGCCACCCCGGATTGTACTCGCGGTTTCCCGTAACCGATACCTTCTGGACCCGCTCGCGAAGAATCTTTAGCGCGTCGAGTGCGCGGCGCATCTCAGCCTCCTTCCTCACGATCCCGACGAGGTCCTGCATCATCGCCTGGAGATCGTGCTCGACCTTGTACGGGTTTTCGCCGTCTTCCCTGTCGAATGGCTCGAGCGCCGCGCGCGCGACCTCGTCAGCGCGCCGCGAATCCACTCGCGGCGACGATTGCCTTCCGGCGAACTCGGCGGCGTATTGTCCGGCGCGCTTCCCGAACACCAGCAGGTCCGAAAGCGAGTTCCCGCCGAGACGGTTGGCGCCGTGCAGCCCCGCACCGACTTCGCCGGCGGCGAACAATCCCGGCACGGTGGACATTTGCGTGTCGCCGTCGACGCGTACTCCCCCCATCACGTAATGCGTCGTGGGTCCAACCTCCATGGGCTCGCTCGTGATGTCGATGTCGGCGAGCTGCTTGAACTGGTGGTACATGCTCGGAAGCTTCTTCTTGATGTGCTCTTCGGCGTTGGAGAGCTTCGACTTGATCCAGGATATGTCGAGAAACACGCCGCCATGCGGGCTGCCGCGCCCTTCGCGCACCTCTTTCATGATGGCGCGCGCCACGTGATCGCGCGTGAGCAATTCGGGCGGACGGCGGGCATTCTTATCGCCCTGAGTGTATCGCCAGCCTTCCTCTTCGTTGTCAGCGGTTTGATTGCGGTAGTTCTCCGGGATGTCGTCGAACATGAACCGACGGCCCTCACGGTTCACCAGGATCCCACCTTCACCCCGCACGCCTTCGGTGACGAGGATTCCGCGAACGCTTGGCGGCCAGACCATTCCCGTCGGATGGAACTGAACGAACTCCATGTCCTGGAGCGCCGCCCCGGCGTTGTAGGCGAGCGCGTGTCCATCACCGGTGTATTCCCAGCTGTTGCTCGTTACGCTGAACGCGCGGCCAATGCCCCCGGTGGCAAGCACGACGGACTTGGCGGCGAAGAGCTTGAACCTTCCCCGCTCGCGGTCGTAGCCGAGCGCGCCAGCGATACGATTCTCATCCTTGAGGAGCGAGACGATCGTACACTCCATGTGGACGTCGATCGGCTGATAGACGGCGTAGTCCTGGAGAGTCCGGATCATCTCGAGGCCGGTGCGATCGCCGACGTGGGCGAGGCGCGGATACTTGTGTCCGCCGAAGTTGCGCTGAAGGATGCGCCCGTCTGGAGTCCGATCGAAGACGGCGCCCCAGGCCTCCAGCTCCCGCACCCGGTCCGGCGCTTCTTTCGCATGGAGCTCGGCCATTCTCCAGTTATTGAGGTACTGCCCGCCACGCATCGTGTCGGCGAAATGGACTCGCCAGTTGTCGCGATCGTCTACGTTCCCCAGCGCTGCGGCCACGCCTCCTTCGGCCATCACCGTGTGCGCCTTGCCGAGGAGCGATTTGCAGATCAGACCGACCGAAGCTCCTGAATGCGCCGCCTCGATCGCCGCGCGCAG
>DHJO01000196.1:13735-15304 GCA_002404375.1 Gemmatimonadales bacterium UBA4718
TAGAAAAGCCTCACGTCGTGCCAGATGCCCATTGCCAGAAGTCGAATGTAAATGTCGGAGAACGCCACCCAGAACAGACTGAGCCACGCCCAGCGCATGTGTCCGCGATTGAGGCAGCTGACGCAGTCGTAGGTTTTCTTGCGCACGGGAGCGCGCGACAGCTGGTCGAGGTAACCACCCACCAGGTGGCGAAGCGAATGGCATCCCAGCGTGTAGCCTCCGAGCAGGATGACGTTGACCACGAGGACAATGGTGCCAAGCCCGATTCCGAAATTCTGGCGACCGGTGCCGCGGTCGAAGAACCACATCGCCTTGTAGGCGTCACTCGCCAGGATCACGAGGAACGCCAGCGCTGCATAAAGGAAGTACCGATGGATGTTCTGGATTACGAGCGGCAGGGATTTCTCTCCACGATATCCCTTGCGTGGCTCACCCACTGCGCAATTGGGCGGGTCCGCCCAGAAGCTCTTGTAGTACGCTCCCCTATAGTAGTAGCAGGTAAGTCGGAATCCGGCCGGAAATGGCAGAATGAGGAGCGCCGGAGAAAACGGGAGAAACGCCGGCAGCCAGGAAGGACGGGCGCCATGGATCCAGGCGTGGGGAGAATCTGAGAAAAGAAGCGGTGAATAGAAGGGTGAGAGGTAGTTCCCCCACGTGTAATACTTGTTCTGAAAAGCCGCCCAGGTCGCGTAGACGAGGAAGCTGCCCAGGATTATGAAGACGATGAGTGGCTGAACCCACCAGGCATCGCGGCGCATCGTCTGACCGAACCCGCGGCGGGTGATTTGTACAACTTCAGATGCCATTGATCAGGATACCTCGCGCCGAGCGCGTGAGCACAGGCAGATCTCTCCCGGCAAAGTTAGTTTTGGCGGCGAGGCGCGGGTAGTCTTGCGCAAATGCAAAGAGCCCCCGATGTCAGTTCGACATCGGGGGCTTCGTTCAAATCTGCGAGACTTTACTTCTTACTGGGCGAAGCTTCTTACTGCTTGGCCGCTGGCTTGTCGCCCTTGCCCTTGCGTCCCCAGGCTTTGTGTCCGCCTTCCGCACGCTTCTTGGCGCTGGCGTCGAACTTTGCCTGCTGTTCCGGCGTCAGGATGGCGCGAATCTCCGCCTGCTCCTGAGTGCGGTAGGACGCATTCTGCATCACCTGATGCGCCTTTTCCATGTTGGTGCGGAAAGCTGCGCTGTCACCCTTCTGGCGGGCGGCGTGGGCGGCGTCCATGAACGGCTTCGCCTGAGCGCGAAGTGCTTCGTTCTGCGGCTGATACTTCTGGCGAATCGCCTTGATCTGCGCCTTCTGGGCGTCGGTCAGATTGAGATCGCGTCCAAATCCTGCGCGACCACCGGGGCCGCCACGACGATAGGAACCGGCATCCGGTCGGGTGCGCGGGGTCGCTGTTGACTGAGCTGCGGAGACTCCCGCTACTCCAACAAGCATCAAGGCGCCAAGCGCCAGGGTACGAACTGTCGACATTCCAAACCTCCACAACTGTTAGGTGCCGCGCGCGGAGATGCCGCGGCTCAACTGGTAGACGGTCTGATACACATGTTGTTAAGGGTGGGTCC
>DHJO01000196.1:15369-17431 GCA_002404375.1 Gemmatimonadales bacterium UBA4718
TCAGTCGCCATTCGGGCATCCACAATACTGAAGCAGGGAGCTGCAAGCTTTTCAGCATCTGGGCCGGGAGCTCATCCGTCGGCGTAAGGAGTTGTGGAGTAAAGTGTCGCCTTCAGACTCTAGCGCCACCCACCCGCAGCTCTCAGCCCGCAGCCGCCGCCGGGACCGTACCGAATCTACGCTCTCTCGAGTGGAACTCCTGCACCGCGTGCTCGAGGTCGGCGGGTGTGAAGTCAGGCCAGCGACGGTCGGTGAAGTAGAGCTCCGCGTAAGCGCACTCCCAGAGCAGGAAGTCGCTCAGACGCTGCTCGCCGCCCGTGCGGATCAGAAGATCGACATCCCTGCACTCGCCCGTCCAGTGATCCACGTCGCACATGGCGCGAGAGAGATCCTCGCGCGTGATTTGTCCGACGCCTCGGAGCCGCTCCATCGCCCGCACCATCGCATCGCGCGCGGAATAGTCGACGGCGATCCGCAGATCGAGCCGGGTTCCGTGGCGAGTTGCATCCTCCGCCACACTGATGGCGCGCAAGAGCTCAGAGGGGATGCGATCCCGGCGGCCGATTATCCGCATCCGAACATCGTTCGTGACGCAGCGGTCGGTCTCGGCGACGAGATAGCGACGGAACAGCCGCATGAGGAGAGCGACTTCGCGGGAAGGCCTCGCCCAGTTGTCCGCGGAGAACGCGTAGAGCGTGAGCATGCCGATTCCGCAATCAGGCGCGGCTTCGACGATTTTCCTCACGACGCGCGCGCCGGCGATGTGGCCCGCGGTGCGCGGACGGCCTCTCGCGTTCGCCCATCGGCCGTTCCCATCCATGATGACAGCGACATGGATACCCGACTGAGCGGCCGTCGGCTGTGTGGCGTGGACGTGCGCGTGGTTCACGGTCTGGCGGCTGTTGGGCACTATCAACGCTCCCGAGTGGCGCGGATAAGCGCCTCCATGTGATCGAGATAGCGCTCGAGTGCCCGCCGACCCGCTGGAGTAAGACGATACTGCGTCTTCGGCATGCGTCCTTCGAAGGACTTCGTGCACGCGATGTACTCGGCTTCCTCGAGCTTTCGCGCGTGGACGCTGAGGTTGCCGTCGGTCGTATTCATCAGCTTCTTGAGATCGCTGAAGCTGAGAGTATCGTTGACCGCCAGCGCGCTCACGATGCCCAGGCGGAGACGCTCGTGAATGAGCCTGTCGAGCGCGTCCGCGCGTGAGGACGCCGCCGATGCTCCGTCGGATTTGCCCCGCACTGTCCGCAAATTGCTCACGCTCGGCCGCCGGTCGTCGCGCGCTGTTCCGTGCTTAGCCACCGTGCCTCCGGGCGATAGGGATTCCGAACCCGATGTGCAGGCCGCCGAAGGCAGCCGCCATGATCCAGTCGTTCCACGCCGACGGAGTAAAAACGGCGAGGGTACCGGCGAGCATGAAGCAGATCCCCATCACAGGCACGATCTTCACAGAGAATGCGCCGCCGGCCACGACAGCCGTCCCATATAGAAGAAGCCACATTCCCGGAATCACGCCGACGAGGCCGGCGCGATAGAGCACGATGGTGAGGAGGGCGCCCACGAGAATCGGTGGGGAAAAGCTGAGGACGAATTTTCGCCCGGGGCCGGAGAGAAGGGGCATGCGAGCTCTGCGCGCCTTGCGGACTATTCCCCATAACATCACAACTGGTGCGAGGACCGCTGCCGCAATCCAGACGTACAATGACTGCAGCACCGAGTGCTGCGCGGATGCGATCATCGCGGCGACGGTAGCGATGATACCGACGGCGACCATTGCCCACCCCGAGACCGCTGTGAACGAGCCGGCGGCCTCCATGGTATCGCGGATGAATGCGAGATTATCCATCGCTCGCGCGTGTAGCGCGGGCGGTTCTGAAGCGGGTGTGCGGTGCAGGGGTGTGACCGAGGCCATTTCCAGAAGTTAGAGACTCAGCCGATAACTGTCAAGTACTTTGCGGTATAAAGCAGATCTACTCTCGCAGCGGCTGGAGTTCTACTACCCCAGAGCGATCGGCCCGGGCAACGGATCGCTGGCGGGAAAGGTCTGCTCGACCAT
>DHJO01000196.1:17470-20746 GCA_002404375.1 Gemmatimonadales bacterium UBA4718
CGAACGGCGTCCGCCTCGACCAGCAGCCAGGGACCGTGGCAGATTGCGGCCACAGGCTTGTCCGCCTCCATGAAGTCCCGCACGAACTTGACCGCGTCAGCGTTGGTGCGAAGCTTGTCCGGATTGGCAACGCCTCCCGGCAGCACCAGCGCGTCGAAGTCTCGCGCGCTCGCATTGGAGACCACGCCGCCGACCGGGAACCTATCGCCCTTCTCGCCGTGATTCACCGCCTGAATCTCACCGGTCTTGTCAGAGAGAAGTGTCACGTCAGCGCCTGCCTGCTCGAGCGCATTCCACGGTGCGGTAAGCTCGACCTGTTCCACGCCATCTGTGGCGAGGAAAGCGACTTTGCGCCCTTTGAGCTGAGCGGGCATGGCTATCTCCGGATTCGGTATGCGGCGAGTTCGATCTTCAATATATGGGTCAGACAATGTGCCACCCAGCGCTCGCTGCCCGCTTCCCGCATCCCGCGTCCCGCGCCCTGCGTGCAGTGACCATATTTCGATGTGCCAATCATCGACCTGTACGGACACGAGACCCTGCGGACGCGCCTGTCGGAGAGCGTCCACGCTGGGACTCTTCCTTCGAGTCTCTTGTTTCAGGGCCCGCGCGGAGTCGGTAAGCAGCGACTCGCACTCTGGCTCGCGGAGCGCCTCCTCTGCACCCAGGGGGACGCCCCGTGCGGGACGTGCACGGCATGTCGCTACGTTCGCGCGATTACCCACCCTGACCTCCACTGGGTGTTCCCTCGCCCGCGCCTCAAGGACGCCGATCCCGATCAGGAACAGGTGCGTGACGACTACGCCGAATCGATTGCCGAGCGGGTGGAGAACCTGGGGCTTTATGCATCGCCCTCGGGAAGCGAAGGGATCTACGTCGCGACAGTGCGGTCCCTCGTTCGGTGCGCCGCAATGTCGCCGGCGATGGGACGGAGGAAAATCTTCATAGTCGGCGATGCGGAGCGGATGGTGCCGCAGGAGGGTGCCGACATGGCGGCAAATGCGTTTCTGAAGCTCCTGGAGGAGCCGCCCGCTGACACGACAATCATCCTCACATCGAGCGAGCCTGGCGCGCTGCTTCCGACGATAAGATCTCGAGTGGTTTCAGTCCGGGTCCCTCTCGTACCGGATGCCGCCGTGCGCGCGTTCGTGGAAAACACGGTGGTGAAAAAGGTTCTCGACAAAGCGTCGAAGAGCAGCACCGCCGAAAGAGTTCGTGCAGCGGCAGGCGCTCCGGGAAGGCTCCTCACCGGAGAGGATGACGCGAAAGCGACGATCGGCGCGCGCAAGATAATGGACGCCGCGACAAGCACTCGACGCGCGTCGCAGTACTCCGCGGCGCTCGCTCAGGGAGCTGCGGGCGCTCGCGGTGCCTTTACGGATACTCTCGACGCCCTCGTCGATTTATTGGGTGAGCGAGTCCGCGATGCGCTGCATCGAAAGGACGATGGCGCCGCCGCTTCCGCGAGTAAGGCGGTCGACGCGGTCCTGCGCGCTCAAACTTACGCGAGCGGCAACGTGAGCCCACAGGTCATCACCGCGAAACTGATTCGTGAGCTCTCCTCGACATTGAAATGACCACGCACCTCACCCGCCGGGAATGAAAGACCTGACGCACACTGACGCCGCGGGGCGAGCGCGAATGGTCGACGTTGGCGCGAAAGCGGACACCGCCCGTACCGCCCGGGCGGAAGGGACGATAACAATGACGGCGGAGTCTCTCGACGCGATCGAGGCCAACTCGGTGTCGAAGGGCGACGTTATCGCGACGGCGCGGATCGCTGGAATCATGGCGGCGAAGAAAACCGCCGAGCTCATTCCGCTCTGCCACCCGATCTCGTTGACGGACGTTGGTATCGACTTCGCGGTCGACCGCGCGCTCCCCGGACTGCGAGCTTCGGCCTGGGCGTCATCGAGGGGGCCAACCGGAGTAGAGATGGAAGCGCTGACGGCCGTTACCGTCGCGCTCCTTACCGTTTACGATATGGCCAAAGCGCTCGACCGCGGCATGGAGATCTCCGGGGTCCGCCTGACGGAGAAGCGCGGCGGGAAGAGCGGGGACTGGAAGCGCGATTAGTCTTAGGAGCTAAACCGGTGGCAGGACGAACATCGGTTCGCTCGACAGCTCCCTGCGCTCCCGATAGGGCTCCATGTGCACGAGCACGCTCACGACATTGGGGACCGCTTCAAGAATGGAGTACTTAACCTTGGCGGCGATCTCGTGCGCCGCTTCGAGTGAGATTGCGGGATCTGCCTTCACGTGCAAATCGACGTAAAAGCCAAGTCCGTAACTGCGCACGTTCAGGTTCTCCACACTGCGCACTCCCGCAACGCTCGAGGCGGCGTCGAGCGCGCGCTCCTTCACCGTGCGATCCGGCGCCTCGTCCATCAGTCCCGCGATTGCTGGTCTCAGCGTCCGAATTCCATTGATTGCGACGACAACGGATGCAACGAGTGCGGCCCAGTCGTCCGCTGCTTCCCAACCGCGCCCGCCAATCAGCGCAATGCTTATCCCGATGAACGCGGCCAGAGAGCTGATCGCATCGGCGCGATGGTGCCAGGCGTCAGCCGTGACAGCCGTGCTGCCCACCTCCTTCCCAACACGCGACACCCGCCGGTAGAGAATCTCTTTTATGAGAATCACGCCGGCGGCCACAAAGAGCGTAAAGGGAGCGGGGAGGTGATGCGGCGTCCTGATCTCGCGAATTGCCATGGTCGCGATTCCGACTGCGGCGCCGAGCAGCATGAGCGAGACGACGGCGGCGGCGATCGACTCTGCTTTGCCGTGTCCGTAGGGATGGTTCTCATCGGCCGGCCGTGCGGCCACACTGAGACCCATCCACACTATCAGCGATGAAAAGATGTCGGCCGAGGACTCGACCGCGTCGGCGACGAGAGCGTTGGCGTGACCGATGATCCCCGCGACGAACTTGACGAGCACGAGCACCGCGTTCGTCAGCAGGCCGGCCTGCGCCCAGTGGATGCTCCTCCTCGTCGCGCTCTTCACCGCTGCTCGAGCCTGCTAGAAATCAGCTTTCTCCAAACGCTCCGCCCCGGCGTTGATGCGGGCGGCGTACGCCTCAGGATCCTCACCAGGCACGCGTTGAGGAATTACGAAATCGGGGTCTTCAGGCGGATGCGAGGTGGGAGAGTTCACAAACAGGTCTCCCCCTCGAGCGATCACCGCCGCCTCGAAGTGATCTACGGCGGTCAGGAGGTCATCGAGCTGGGCACCGGTTTCGCGCCCGGTGAGGAGCACGCCCTTCTGGCGCAGTCG
>DHJO01000196.1:20779-28124 GCA_002404375.1 Gemmatimonadales bacterium UBA4718
TCCTGCTGCTCCTCAAAGGATTCCTGATTCATCCATCCTCCACATTTGTTGGGTTGCAGTCATTGATCTGCAATTCCCGTGATAGCGGCGTGAAAGCTGCGACATTTCATCAGTTCCGTCGAGGGTAATCGAAATGTCGCGCGCATTCGTGAAAGAAGATGCTGGATGGGGCGATCCGGGAAGGCGCTATTCGCTCCCGGCTCGCAATGATCCCGGCTACGACGAAGCCGCAGCTGAAGCGCTCCTGGAGGCGGCCCGCGCCGGCGACACTGGAAGCGCGGAGAGCGCGACCGGATACTATTGGGGAGAAAAGCAGCTCCGTCCCTTTGTCGAGAGAATTCTCGCACGCGCCGAGCGTGAGGGCGACGAGCGCCTGGCGCAGCTCGCGGCGAGATTTCTCCGGTAGGAGCTACGCCCGCGAACAAACCTGGGCGACTTGCCGATTGGTTGACGCGGCTCTACATAGTAGCGTCAATCTACCCGCCGTTGGAGATTTCATTCGTGAGAGTTAATGCCCTTCGCTTTCTCGTCGGCGCCGGCCTGACGACCGTATTGCTCCTTCCGTTTGACGCCAATTCTCAACACCCGCCCGGAGGAATCACCGGGCGTGTCAATCCAACCATACCGATCTCGCCGGCTTACGACACCTCGGCGTTCGCCGCGCTGCGCTGGCGCGAGATCGGACCATTTCGCGGCGGCAGATCCGTCGCTGTGGCCGGCTCGAGCAAGAGACCGAACGAGTATTACTTCGGCACCACTGGCGGCGGCGTGTTCAAGACCACCGATGGTGGCATCACCTGGGCGCCGGTAACGGACAAGTATTTTGGCGGGACGATCGGGGCAATCGGAATAAGCGAGTCCAATCCGGACATCGTCTACGTGGGCGCGGGCGAATACCCGATTCGCGGCAACGTGTCGCACGGCGATGGAGTCTGGCGCACGACCGACGCCGGAAAGACCTGGGTCTCCCTCGGCCTTGCCGACACGCGACAGATCTCGCGAGTGCGCGTGCACCCGACGAATCCCGACATCGTTTACGTCGGCGCGCAGGGGCACGTCTTTGGGCCCAGCGCGGAGCGCGGAGTTTTCAAGACCACCGACGGCGGCAAGAGCTGGAGAAAGGTTCTGTATCGGAACGACTCCACCGGCATAACGGACCTGATCATGGATGCCAAGGATCCGGAGACGCTCTACGCGGCCTTCTGGGAAGCGTGGCGTACTCCCTGGCAGCTCGTGTCGGGCGGAGCGGGAAGCGGAATCTTCAAGTCGATGGATGGAGGGGAGCATTGGACGGAGATCACGCGCAACCCCGGCCTTCCACCGGGCGTGATCGGCAACATCGGTCTCGCAGTCTCGCCGGTCAACCCGAGTCACGTGTGGGCCATCGTAGAGGCAGATTCGGGCGGGGTGTTCAGATCGACGGACGGAGGAGCGACGTGGACTCGCACGAACAGCGATCGCCGGCTGCGCCAGCGTGCGTGGTATTACACGAGAATCTTCGCCGATACCAAGGACGAGAATTCGGTCTACGTGCTGAACACCGGCATGTACCGCTCCACCGACAACGGAAAGACCTTCCGCAACATCCAGGTGCCGCACGGCGACAATCACGACCTGTGGATCGCGCCCAACGACGCGCAGCGGATGATCGAATCCAACGACGGCGGAGCGAACGTGTCGTTCAACGGTGGCAAATCCTGGAGCGAGCAGGACCAGGCGACGGCGCAATTTTACCACGTCGTCACAACGAACCATTTCCCCTACAGGGTCTGCGGGGCGCAGCAGGACAATTCGACTTTGTGCGGGCCGAGCAGGAAGAGCGGCGGAATCGACATCGGCGACTGGTACGACGTCGGTGGCGGGGAAAGTGGATACATCGCCGCGCGCCCGGACTCACCCGACGTGATTTTCGCCGGATCATACGGCGGTCTTCTCACGCACAAGAACATCAGCACGGGATTCGAGCGCGACGTAAACCCGTGGCCGAACAATCCGATGGGTCACGACGCCGCCGACGCGAAATATCGCTTTCAGTGGACGTTCCCAATCGTCATCTCGCCGCACAACCCGAACAGGATGTACGTGGGAAGCAGCGTGATCTTTCAGTCCGACGACGAAGGGCAGACGTACAAGGCGATCAGTCCAGATCTCACCCGCCATGATCCGCGAACGCTCGGCTCTTCGGGCGGCCCCATCACCAAGGACCAGACATCAGTCGAGTACTACGCGACCGTATTCACGATCGCGGAGTCGCCGCGCACCGCTGGAGTGATTTGGGCGGGGACCGACGACGGGCTCGTGCAGGTCACCCGCGATGGCGGCAAGACATGGAAGAACGTGACCCCGCCTGGATTGCCGGAGTGGGCACGCATCTCGATGATCGATGCGTCCAACTTTGGCCTTGGGACAGCGTACGTCGCCGCGAACCGTTACCAGCTCGATGACATGAAGCCGTACATGTACAGGACGAATGACTACGGCGCAACCTGGACTACCATCACGAACGGAATCCCGGCGACCGACTTCACCAGAGTGGTGCGCGAAGATCCCGAGCGCTCCGGCCTTCTGTACGCGGGGACCGAGCGAGGGATCTGGGTGTCATTCGATGCCGGCGCACACTGGCAGACGCTAAGGCGCAATCTGCCGATCGTGCCTGTCCACGATCTCGCGATCAAGGAAGGCGATCTCATAGCCGCAACGCACGGCCGATCATTCTGGATACTCGACGACTTATCGGCGTTGCGGCAGATGAATCCGGATATCACGCGTTCTCCCGCGTATCTCTTCAAGCCGCGCAAAGCGTACCGCGCGGGGTTCGGCGGCGGGGGAGGAACTGGTGCCGCGGGTGGACATCCGTCGGGGGCAAACCCATCGTCGGGTGGAGTGGTGTACTACTGGCTCGCGCAGCCTCGTCAGGTCGTGACGATGGATTTTCTGGATCCGCAGGGCAAAGTGATACGGAGCTTCACCAGCGGGCAGGATCCGACCGTCGCCGCCGATTCGGTTCGCGGCGACAGCATCAGGACTGCGCGAAACGACAGCATCCGGCGCGCCGGCGGTACACCCGATACGACGACGAGATCGGAGGCGCGCGGGGAAGAAACGCCTCCGGGTGACGACGGTCCGCCGCGACGCCCGCCGCCGCCGCGAGTAGCCAACAAGGCTGGCCTCAACACTTTCGCCTGGAATCTTCGTTATCCCGATGCTTCTGTATTCGAGAACATGATCCTCTGGGCGGGTGGCACATCGGGCCCCGTGGTTCTCCCGGGCACCTACACGGTCCGCATGACCGTGAATGGCCAGAGCTTTCGGCAGCCGCTTACCATCGTGAAAGATCCACGGAGCGCCGCCAGTGACGCGGACCTGCGTGAACAGTTCGATTTTCTGATGCGTATTCACGACAAGACAACTCAGGCGAACGACGCTGTAAAGATGATTCGAAACGTGAAGGCCCAGCTCGCCGATCGTACCAGGAAGATGCCGTCAGACAAGAGCGCGGCGTTTGCGAGCGCGACGAAGTCTCTCATCGATCGACTCTCGGCGATCGAGAGCGAGATCTACCAGGTGAAGAACCAGTCGGGTCAAGACCCGCTCAACTATCCGATCAGATTAAACAACAAGATCGCGGCGCTCTCGGGCGTCGTTGGTGGGACGGATGCGAAGCCGACTAGCCAGTCATACACGGTGTTCAATGATCTGTCGGGGGAGCTGGATCGACAGCTCTCAGCTATGCGCGGAGCCCTTATCATCCTCCCGCCAATCAACGCTTCACTAAAGGCCGCAGGACTTCCCCCAATCGTGCCGAGTACGGAGGAGATAAGAGGGCCGGCGCGGGCGGTTCCTTCGGGAAGTGCCGAAGACGAGGTCGAGAAGTAGCATCATGAGCGCGCGTCTAATCTTTCTGCTGATCGGAGCGGGTGCGGTATTGGGAACAGGCGCATGTGACAGAAATGGAGAGGACGACAGCCGCACGCGCATCAACGTGCTCGATTCCACCTTCACTCAGTCGTGGCAGACCATGCAGGACACTGGCGTGGTATACCGAATCGAGGTGATCTCCCCGCTGGGCGCGGACACGATTCGCAACGTCATACCGCCGGCTCCGGTCGTAGTCGGAGATACGCTGGTCATCGGTCTCATGCAGGTCTCGGAAGATTCATCCACTCCCCAACGACAGATCTTTCGCGCGCGCCTCGGTCAGCATCGGATTGAAACGAAGCCTATGCCTGTCGATGTCTGGGCTTCCTATCAGGATGTCCTAGTCTCTCCCGATGGACGCTACATCGCCTACGTCGGTGAGGACACGACCCCCGAAAATCCCGGGACGTACGCCGTCGTGCGCAACCTCGCAAATGGTGAGATCATGGCGAAGGGCCCGGGTGGTGGAGGCTGCGACTGCGACGAGGACTTCAATCACGCGCGGTGGTTTCCGCCCGACAGCTTCGAGATCGCGGTCGCCCACACGAACACGAAGGGCGGGTGGGAGCGCATCTCCGGAAAAGCATCTGCGCGGCGGATCCACGTCGATTCCCTCACCGACGAGCCGGACTGGCATTGAGAGACGCAGCGCGTGAGCTGCTCCGCCACACCATCGCAACCGTCGCGTACCGCGGCGCAAAAGCTACGCGCGGCGCGCCCGCGGATTTTGCTGAGTTCCAGGCGGCGGGTGACGTCCGGACTCCCGTTCAGATTATCGCGCACATGGCGGACCTGTACGACTGGGCGCTCACTCTGGCCAAAGGAAAGTGGGACTACAATCAGTCAACACCCGGCAGCTGGAAGGGTGAGCTGGAACGATTTCACGCCTCGCTCAACGCCTTCGATGAGTATCTAGCGTCGGATGCACCGCTGGAACACTCGGTAGAGAAGCTGTTTCAGGGACCGATCGCCGACTCGCTCACGCACGTGGGACAAATTGCGATTCTTAGGCGGCTTGCCAACTCGCCGATCCGGGGCGAAAGCTATGCACGCTCGGACATCGTGGCGGGTCGAGTCGGGCCGGAACAAACCCCGAGCCAGTTCGAGTTCGATTAGCGATATCACTATGTTATACGAACAGCTGCAACCTCTGACCTAGCCAGCTCGTAGGGATGGTAATGCAGATAGCACAAGAACCCAAAGTACCAACCACCCTGGGAAAGCCAGTTGTGGTGGTGCACGACGCACCCGGCGTCGGCACGTTCACCATCTCGACTCCGATGTCGGCGCGTGAGCTGAACGCCCTCAAGGCCCAGAGGTCGGAGCTATCCGACCAGCTCCAATCCGTTGACGGCCGTCGCTCCAAATTGCTCAGTCAGCTGAGGCAGACCGGAGATCCGACCGCCGTGAAGGGTCTGGAGGATCGGCTGGCGCTTCTCGATAAGCGGCAGCTGCAGCTCGAGTCGGATCTCGCCCAAACTGGGCAGCAACTCTCCAGTGTCCCGGCGGGGTTGGTCGCGGGCACGGTCAGTCCCGTCTTCGCTGGATTGGGATCAGGCCAGGTCGTTGCGATCTCCATCTTCTCGATCATTTTCGTCCTCGGTCCGCTCGCCGCCGGCTTTGCGCGCACGCTCTGGAGAAGGCCGACCCAACCCGCGCTCCCGCCGGCGGCGCTCACCGAAACTGCTCAGCGCCTGGAAAGACTGGAGGGCGCGGTCGACTCGATCGCGATCGAGATCGAGCGAATCTCAGAGGGTCAGCGGTTCGTGACGAAGCTCTTGTCCGAAGGACAGCGTGCGCCTGCACTCGGCGCGGGACAACGCTTCCCGGATCCTGTTCACTCGGGCCAGTAATGATTCCAGTCAACTGAAAAGAGCGCACTGTGATAGTGCGCTCTTTTCAATTTGGTGGCGGGTCAGGTCGCCGGAAGAGCGGGCTTCTCGCTACCCTGGGTCAAGCTCTGTTGCCGCAGGGCCGCGGCGCCCATCATACCGCCGAGTCCCATCGACTCCACGACGTTGCTCGGAACCACCATGAGCGCCCCCTTCTCCTTGAGTCCCTCGTAAAGGATGTTCATCGCGCGCAGGTGCAGTGCCGTCGGATTGTTTTCATATGACTTAGCCGCCTCGAAGAAGAGATGTGCGATCTCCACTTCAGCCTGGCCGAGAATGATGCGCGCCGATTTCTCACGCGACGCCTGCGCTTCACGGGACATCGCGTCCTGAAGGGAGGCGGGAATGACAATGTCGCGCATCTCGACAGACTGCACGGTCACTCCCCACGGATTGGACCGCTGATCGATCAGTGCCTGTAGCTCGGATTCGATCCGCTCGCGTCCGCGAAGGAGCTCGCTCAGCGAAGTGCGACCGATGATGTCGCGCAGTCCGGTCTGCGCCGCCCAGCTGACCGCCTGGGTGTAATCCTGAACTTCCAGCGCTGCCTTCTCGGAGTCGTGGACCATCCAGAACAGCACGGCGTCGACGTTAACTGGGACGGTATCGGACGTCAGCGTCTCTTCAGCCGCGAAGCTGGTCGTTACCACACGCTGGTCGACGTAGATGGAAACGGTCTCGACGTAGGGCCAGATCCAAAAGAGACCCGGCCCACGAAGCCCGGTATATCTACCGAGGCGGAGCACGACCGCCCGCTCCCACTGCTTGGCAATCTTAGGCGATTGGGAGAAAAAAGCTCCGAACACTACTGCGGCGGCTAGCCACGCCGGATTCTGGGACGCCGCCGTCGCGATGACTCCGAACAGGATCGAAACGATCAGGATGAATACCGCTACGACATTTGTGCGGCCCTGTCCGCGTGAAGCCCGCGCGGCACGGCGAGCTGCGAGAACTTCGTCCATGGCTGGCATTTATTTCTTCTCCTCGTTTCTGAGCTGAGTTATTAGCTCGGCTAAAGTGAATCCCAACAGCGCCGCGTCGCCAACGAAGTGTTGGATCAGCGCTCGCAGCTCCCGCTCGCGGTGCGCCAGCGTCGCGTGTGGCGACGGTGACTCGCGAACGAAAGTGCCCACGCCACGCCGTGTTTCCAGAATTCCGTCCCGCTCGAGCTGGGCGTAGACGCGCCCAACTGTGTTCGCGTTGACCGAGAGGTCCACGGCGAGCTGTCTGACGGTCGGCAGCTGCGCCCCCGGCTCGAGTTGCCCTGTCGCGATCGCCGCCCGAATGGATCGGTCCAGCTGGGCGTAGATCGGAGTGGGACTCCTGGAATCGACGTTGAACATGGGCATTGTCTGCTTGTACTATAACATTAGTACAGTACGCCTGCTAGAGGCTGTGAGTTTCACCGGGTCTGACCCAAGGTTATAAGTCGCTGCGGTTAACTGGGTTACCCACCCGTAACCGAACTGGTGGCTGTCACTTGGCACCTCGGTTTATCTGGGAGTTTGACAGGTGTCAACTGAACTGAACGGGGT
>DHJO01000196.1:28264-38234 GCA_002404375.1 Gemmatimonadales bacterium UBA4718
GACCCCGTTCAGTTCAGTTGAATCCTTCAGTACCCCGTTCAGTTCAGTTGAAGCCTGTCCAACCGATTGAACCGCAGGTCACCGACTGTGAGTGTACATGAGATCAACGAGCTCATCGTACATCCCGTCCGCCTGCTTTCCTCCGGCGCGGATGGCGCCCGTTGCGCAGTGTTTCAGGTGGTTTCGCATCAGCTCCCGGCCAACGCCGCGAAGCGCTTCCTGAACAGACGATATCTGTGTGAGGATGTCGGCACAGTAGCGGTCGTCGGCGATCATCTTTTGCAGTCCCCTCACCTGTCCCTCGATGCGGCGCAGTCGTTTGAGATTCCGCGACTTCACTTCCGGATCGACGGCGACAGCCTTTCTCGAGCCCGACGAATCGCGAATCGCGCAGCCGCACTCAGCGGCGTGATTCGATGCCTTCCGATCCTCGCGCTTCAGCGCAGTAGCCATATCCTCTCCCTGGAGATGTTCACGCGACGCGTGCGTGCCGCAGGCGAAGGCTGTTCGTCACCACGCTCACCGAGCTGAGCGCCATCGCCGCGCTGGCGATGATCGGGCTCAACATCAGTCCGGTGAACGGATAGAGCACTCCCGCGGCGATCGGTATCCCGATCACGTTGTACACGAACGCCCAGAACAGATTCTGTTTCATGGTCGCCATCGTCTGGCGCGAAAGCGAAATCGCCGCAGGGACACCGCGCAGATCGCTTCGCATGAGGGCGATGTCACTCGCCTCGACGGCGATGTCCGTTCCCTTGGGCATCGATATTCCGACATCCGACTGAGCGAGCGCCGGAGCATCGTTGATTCCGTCGCCGACCATTGCCACGACTCGCCCAAGGTCCTGAAGCCTGCGAATCTCGGCCACCTTGTCTTGGGGAAGTACTTCAGCGACCACGCGGAGGACGCCGATTTCCTTCGCAATCGCCCTGGCCGTGGAGAATCGGTCGCCAGTGAGCAACACCACGTCGACTTCCATTTCCTGGAGTTTTTGCACTGCCTCCAGGGACGTCGGTCTCAGTGAATCGGAGACGACGATTACGCCGACCGCGCGGCCATCAAGGGCAACATAGAGCTCACTCGATGCCTCGAGCGATGAGGACCCGTCCGCCAGCCGAGGATCTTCGGCGGCGATGCCCAGCTCGCGCATCAGTGCTGCGTTTCCCACCGCTACTTCCCGCCCCTGCACTTTGCCCGTCACGCCGCTTCCCGTGCGGGACCTGAAATCACTCGCGGGATGAAGCGACAGCTCTTTGCCGAGGGCCGCGCGAACTATTGCTGCCGCGACTGGGTGCTCCGAGTGACGTTCGAGTGCCGCTGCGTAGGCGAGTATCTCCGCCTCGGACAGCGGCCCCAAAGAGATCACTTGTGCTACGGCAGGAACGCCCTCAGTGACGGTTCCAGTCTTGTCGAGGACTACCGTATCCACGTCGCCGGCGCGCTGCAGGATTTCACCGCCCTTTATGAGGAGGCCCAATTCCGCGCCTCGTCCCGTCGCCACCATCACCGCGGTCGGAACAGCGAGGCCCATCGCGCACGGGCAGGCGATGATGAGGACGGACACCGCCGCGGCGATCGCGTGAGGAAGCTCAGTCGGACCGGCCGCGAAATACCATGCGATGAAAGTCACGATCGCGATCGCGAGGACAACCGGGACGAACACCGCGCTGACCTTGTCCGCGAGTCTCTGGATCGGGGCGCGCGAGCTCTGTGCTTCCTCCATCAGCGCCACGATCCGGGCAAGCACGCTCTCCGCGCCGACGCTCGTCGCACGATAGCGGAACGCGCCAGTTGTGTTGAGAGTTCCGCCCACGACACGATCGCCAGTGCTCTTGGCGACGGGCAGCGGCTCGCCCGTCAACATCGATTCGTCCACGTCGCTCGACCCCTCGACGAGAATTCCGTCGACCGGGATCCGTTCGCCCGGCCGAACTACCACCATCTCGCCGGACCCTACCTCGGCCAAGGGCTTGTCGACCCACCTACCGTTCTCTTCGACGCGAGCACTCGGGGGCAGCAGCGTGACGAGCCGTCGCAGTGCCTCCGACGTCTTTCGTCTTGCGCGCGCTTCGATCGCACGACCAGCGAGCACGAGTCCGATGATAAAGATCACGGCTTCGTAGTAGACGTCGGGCGCGATCCCGTTGCGCGCAAACAGATTCGGCGCGGTCGTCGCGATCACGGAATAGAGGAACGCCGAGCCGGTGCCAAGCGCGACGAGAGTGTTCATGTCCGCGGAGCGGTGGCGGACCGCTTTCCAGGCGCGACGATAGATGTCGCGACCGGCCCAGGCGAGAATCGCGGCCGTCAAGCCGAGCAGGCCGTAGTTGGCGAGCGCATTCCCCATCATCAGCATGGAGATGCCCATGGACACGATCCCGGCGATGACGCTCACCGTTGCCTTGATCGCGAGCTCCCGCGCCTCGCGCTCTTCGGCATCCTCTCGTCTCGACATCGCGCGCGCTGAATTCTCTTCGGCGGCAGGGAGCTCGGCTTCGTAGCCTGTGGCGCGCACCGCATCGATGAGACGTGCCGGGCTCACCGCCGTCGAGTCGTACCGGACCGCCGCGCTCCTGGTAACGAGGTTTACCGACGCGTCGATGACGCCGGGCTCCGAGGCGAGCGCGCGCTGAACCCGGGCCTGGCATGCTGCGCACGTCATCCCGGTCACGGGAAACGATATCGAGTCTTCCTTGCCTGCGACGAGCTGGGTTGCCACGCTCACTACCTCCCACCTTGAATCAACATACCCCCCTCCCCTATGTCAAGCCGCTTTCCCCTGCATAACGCCGTCGGCACGGAGCACAAATTGCGTTGTTGAGCAGTTTGGCGGGCGTGGGCTATCAGGAGGGGGACTATGGGCATCTCGCAGCGACCGGGCAACGGAGAATCGGACATTTCACTGGAGAATTGCACGCTGGCCAGGGTCCTGGCCGACAGGATGCGCGACAGTAGGGATGACCTTACCCGTCGCTGGCTCGACCGTATCGGCGCGCGCGTCAGACTCGACCCGAACAAAATTTTTCCGACTGATGCCCTCCTCGATCACGTCCCCCTCCTGATTCAGGGCATCGCCGACTACATCGAGAATCCGGGAAAGGCCATCCTTTCCGACATCCCCGTTGTCGCGAAAGCGATGGAGCTTGGGGAGCTCAGGTTCGCCCAGGGATTCGATGAATACGAACTATTGAAGGAGTACGAGATCTTTGGCGGAATTCTCTTCTCTTTCCTGTCACGCATCGCGGATGATATTGAGGAGCCGTGCAGTCGTGGCGAGCTTCTCGCTTGCGCCCATCGGCTTTTTCTGGCGGTCGCCCTGATTCAGCAAGCCACGCTGACGCACTACCTGAGCCTGGTCAAGGAACGCCTGAGCGAGCGGGAGCAGCGCCTCCGCGCTTTCAATCGCGCGCTCAGTCATGAGCTGAGAAATCTCATTGGGGCGATCGGCGGCGCCGCCGAGATCCTCCAGCTTGGCGCATCGTCGAAGGAGCAGGAGCAGACCATGGTCTCGATGATCGTCCGCAACACAGAAACCATGAAGGCCTCCCTCGAGAATCTCGTCGAGCTTTCGCGCATGGGCGAGGATGTCCGCCGCTCCCGACACGTCGCGCTACCGCAAGCGGCGGCCGAAGTCGCCCGACAGCTTCGCGAAGCCGCCCGCGCTCGCGGTGTTGAGATCAGAATCGCAGCTGACTTACCACAGGTCGACGTAAGCGCCGCGGCTTTCGAGCTCTGTCTCTCCAATCTGATCGCGAATGCGATCAAGTACTCCGATCCCGCCAAGGAAAAACGCCGGGTCGAGATTCGAGCCAGAGTGGCTTCACCCGATGATGGTGCAGAGCCACAGACGATAGTCGAAGTGCGCGACAACGGTCTGGGAGTTCCCGAGGAGAAGCGATCACGGCTCTTCCAGCGGTTCTATCGCGCCCATGAGGACACTCAGGCTGACATCGACGGAACAGGACTGGGTCTCAGCATCGTGAGAGAGACGGCAACTTCGATGGGCGGGCGGACGTGGGCTGAATTCCTGGAAGAGGGTACCGCATTCTACTTCTCGATCCCGACTAGACGCAAAGCCGATGAGGCGGCCATGGCACCCGCCCAAATGGAGTCAGCTACCGTATCGGACGGTCAAAGCGCAGAGGGGTCGGCACGTTGAAGGTGTAGTGCCACCATTCCTGGTCGTAGTTCTGGAACCCTTCGGCTTCCATTGCCGCCTTGAGCCTCTGCCGATTCACCGCCGACAATCCACTCGCGTTCGCCGTGTGAGCCGCCGCAGAGAAGGTATCGAACGGCGTTCCCATCTCGAGCTCTTGCCCAGTGACGAGGTCGATCAACGTGAGATCGATCGCGAGACCGAGGTTGTGGCGGGATCGGCTGGCGATGTAGCCATCCTTGAGAAGATCGGCGCGATGAACGCGCTCCGTCCAATCCACCATGGCGAGTGTCGCGCGCACGGGACGGTAGGCATCGAAGATCTTTAGTGCGAGCCCCCGCGGCCGCAAATCGCGCTGCACACTCGACAGCGCCGCCGCTGCTTCGCGCCTCAGGTACGCCCGGTTCGCCTGATATCCCGGCAGCGGCGCGCCCGTAAAATTGTTCGCGGTCGCGTATCGGAGGTCGACGACTATTGTCGGATCGAGCGACTGCACATCCACGAGAAGCGTGTCGGCTACCGCGTCAGGCGCGATCTCCGTTTCCGCCGTATTGACGGGTGGGGCAGCCGCAACTCTGCGTTGCGGTGGCGCACACGCGATGGCAATCGCAAGCAACAGGAATGAGAGCGGTTTTCGCATCCGCTAACAATACTGCTCCGGCGCAGCGGCGTCATTCCTCTGGCAGCGGGATTCGCACATATTTTCGCATGGCAAGCATCGGCGCGATAACTCCGTCCACGCTCTCCCACACCGCGCCCCGCGGCCACCGCGCCGCCGTGTTCGCCAGCTTTCTCGGCTGGACTCTCGACGCATTCGATTTCTTTCTCGTTGTCTTTGCGCTGACGGCAATCGCGAAGGAATTCCACAAGACCGACGCCGAGATGGCGCTCACGATCACGGTGACGCTGGCCTTTCGTCCAGTGGGAGCGTTCATCTTCGGTCTGATAGCGGATCGTTACGGACGGAAGCTGCCGTTGATGATCGACCTCGTTTTCTTCTCGATCGTGGAAGTTCTGTCCGGTTTCGCCCCCAGCTACGCGACCTTTTTCATTCTGCGTGCCTTATTCGGAATCGGTATGGGCGGTGAATGGGGAGTCGGCGCATCCCTGGCAATGGAGAAAGCGCCCGCCAGACACCGCGGGGTTCTCTCGGGATTATTGCAAGAGGGATACGCGACGGGGTATCTGCTCGCCGCCATTTGCTACTTCTTCGTTTTCCCGCGCTGGGGCTGGAGACCAATGTTCTTCATCGGGGGACTACCGGCGTTGCTTGCCCTATTCGTGAGGTATCGCGTGCACGAGTCCGAAGTCTGGGAGCGCACCAGGCACAAGGACTGGAGCAGTCTCGGGCGTGGAATCCTTTCGCACTGGAAGCTCTTTCTATATCTCACGCTCCTCATGGCTGGGATGAATTTTGTCTCTCACGGTACCCAGGACATGTACCCCACGTTTCTCCAGCGCGATTGGGGCTTCTCTCCGCAGAAGCGCGCCGCCCTGACCGCATTCTCAATGGTCGGCGCGATCATTGGAGGAGTGAGCTTCGGTTATTTGTCGGACAGAATCGGTCGGCGTCGCTCGATCGTTCTTGCGCTCGTGCTGGCGATAGCGATGATCCCGCTCTGGGCGTTCTCGCCATCGATCATCGGTCTGGTCATCGGCGCTTTCGCGATGCAGTTCATGGTTCAGGGAGCATGGGGAGTGATCCCCGCGCACATCACCGAGCTGTCGCCAGATTCCGTGCGTGGGTTTCTGCCTGGCTTCGCATATCAGTGCGGCGTGTTGCTCGCCAGCTCGGTGGGTTATCTGGAGGCTCTGTTCGCCGCGAGGACGAGCTACGCGCATTCGATGGCGATCGTGGCGTTCACCGTTTTCTCGGCGGCCGCGATTATCGCCTGGGCCGGGCGTGAGCGACGCGGCGTCGAGTTTGGAGCCTGATCGGCGGCTGTCACCGGTCGTTTCGCCGAACAAGCCTCACCGTGATTCGATCTCTTTCGCCTTCTGCGTCAGACCGTCAAGGAGCGCGTGGACGTGCGCGCCGCTCGTCCGCGGATTCATCATAGTCACCCGCAGTACGGGCCTTCCGCTAAGAACCGTCGCGGTTATCCAGCCGCTTCCCTCTTTGTTGTAGCGCGCCCGCAGCTCGCGGTTCAACGCATCGATCCGCTCGACGTCGGCGGCACTGGTAGTACTCGTCCCGCTGCCGGGATTACGTCCGAGGTACCGGAAGCAAAGAATGTTCGACTCCGGCTCGTGCAGATTCTCGAAGTTGCTGCGCTCCTCGATGGCGTCGTACAAAAGCCGCGCCGTGTGGCAGAGATGGTCGTACAGTCTGCCAAGTCCGCTCGATCCGAAACGCTGGATCACGAACCAGAGCTTGAACACGTCGGCCCTGCGCGAGCACTGAAAGCTCCTGATTCCCTGATCGATTACCCGGCTCGATTTCCCGGAGTGAAACAGATATGGCGCCTGCTGCGCAAAGGCCCGATCGAGGTCGCGTTCGTCGCGCGTCAGCACCATCCCTGCCGCAAGGGGGAGCAGCATCATCTTGTGGGGATCCCACGCGAGCGAGCGCGAATGCTTCAGCCCGTTGAGCGCGCGCGGTGGGTTGGCGGAAAGCAGCCCGCTCGTTCCCTGTGCCCCATCAACGTGAAGCCAGAGTCCGCGCTCCGCGCAGATGGCGCCGATTGCCTCGAGATCGTCGAAAGAGCCGGTTGCAGTCGTGCCGGCCGTCGCCACAACTGCCATGATGCTCTTGCCTTCGTCGCGCAGTCGGTCGAGCGTTGTTAGCAACACGTCTACATCCAGCTTGTAGTCGCGCGACGGGATGGGAATTCCCCGCCGCTTCCCCAGCCCGAGCTGACCGATTGCCCGCGTGACCGCGTAGTGTGCGTGCTCGCCGTATACAACGAACGGCGGGTCGGCGCCCACACCTTCTTCCAGGGCGTCGGGCAGCGCGGCATTTCTCGCCGCCAACATGGCGGTGAAGTTCGCTTCAGTGCCTCCCGAGGTGAGCGTGCCTCCCGCGCCTGCTCCGTAACCCGCGAGCTTTGACATCCATTTGATGACCTGATGCTCGATCGCGGTGCCGGTCGGCGACATCTCCGAGACGGCAAGCGATTGATTGAGGGCGCCGATGACGCTCTCCATCCAGACTCCCACAGGCAGGGGAGCGGAAGTCTGATGCCCCATGTACATCGGGTGGTAATACTTGTTGGCGTCCGACAGCACGTCCCGCTCGAGCCGCTCGATGATTTCCGACACCGGGCGCCCATCGCGAGGTAATTCCTCGTCGAAGCGCCGCGCGAGCTCGTCCGTGGAGCGCGGCGTCGAGACCTGGCCTTCACCACTGCGCGTCGCCTCGAAGTAGCGGGCCGTCACGCGCGCGAAACTTTCTCCAACTTCGAGCGAGGTGTCTGCCTCCAGCTCGGCGAGAATGTCATCGATCATGAGGCAAATCTAGTCGGCGAGCGAGCGCTCCCGCTGTTATTGATCGAGGAGCCCGTTCTGGCGCACGAAGTCCGCCAGCTCGCCGCGCGAGCCGACGCTAAGCTTCAGAAAAATGTTGGAGAGATGGGTGCTGACCGTTCGGGCAGATATCTGGAGTGCGCCACCGATTTCCTTGTTGGATTTTCGCGTTGCGACCATTCTCGCGATCTCGATCTCGCGCCCAGTCAAACCGGCGGCTCCGCTCGTCACCGACTTGGGCGGCGGCCTGAGCCCGAGCTCGCGCATCTCTTCGCGCGTCCCTTCGAGCTCCACAGTCGCTCCGACACGCGCGAAGACATCGTGCGCTTTGCGGAGCTGGCGCATTCCTTCTTCGCGGTCGCCGACTTCGACAAACGCGCCCGCAAGTCGTCGCCTGATGCGGGCCGCCTGAGGCGGAAAAGGGAGAGCCTCGAGCTGATCCACCGCCGATTGCATCAGCGCGATCGCTCGCGCGGGATCGTGATCGCGAAACCTCGCCAGCAGTCCCTCGCATGCGTCGGCGTAGGCGAGTCCGAGTCGGTGGTTCAGCCGTCCTGCGTCACGCCTCATTCGCGCGAGATGAGTGGCCGCCGTGGCGAAGTCACGCCCGGTGAGCGCGGCATCGCCTATGGTCGGCAGAAGCCACTGTAGCGCCCAAACCAAATATCCGGTGCGGTCGGCGATCGCGAGTCCTGCTTCGCCGATGCGAACCGCTTCGGCCGAATCGCCCTTCGCCAGGTAGTACGACGCCATGCCGAGGTGCGCCGGAACGATTGATGGAACGTCGAGCGCACGCTCGCCAGCTCCTTCCAGCGAGCCGGCCCTCTCGGCGCCCGCCAGCTTCCACGCTTCGTCGAAGTATTCTTTCGCCTTCGCCTCTGATCCGCGCCACAGGTAAATCAGGCCCGACCAAACGTAAAGACGGGGCAGCAACGTGCGCTGACTGAGGCTTTTCGCCGCCACAATGGTTCGTTCCGCGATCTCTATTGCCGAGTCCCAGTCGCCGGTGCCGGAGTGATATTGAACGAGAAGCTCCGCGGACCAGAGCGGAAGAAGCGGCGAGTGCATCTGCTCCGCGAGCCGAACGCTGGCCGCCAGGTGCTCGAGAAAACTCGGTGCGTCACCAGAGACTCCGGCGAGGAGTGCCATCCCCCAATGCGCGGTCCACTCGAGCATGCGCTCGCGCGCGGTCTCCGCGTGCGCGATGGCCTGCGTGCCGTGTTCGCGCGCCAGGTCCAGCGGTCCGGTCCACGTATAAAGAAGAAGCAACGCGCGATGCGCTCGAGAGAGCAGCGAGTCATTGCGCATTTCCCCATCCGCCGCCGAGGCCAATGCCGCCTCGACCTCGGCTTGTGCCTCCTTCAGGCGCCCGAGATCCTGGAGCGCAACACCCTTCGCGAGGCGTAGTCTCGCGGTCGTCGCGCGGTCGCCGGACGCCGCGGCGCTGGAGAGTCCCGCTTCGTAGTGCGCGAGCGCGTCCGCGTACTTGCCGCTCCAGTAACACGCGAGGCCCATCCGATGCTCGATATCGGCGATAGCCCCGGTCTCCCCACGCATGGCTGCCTCGTCCCGCGCGCGCGTCCACAGACTCATCGCCGCGTCGTACTCGCCGAGCCGCTGCCGAATGCGCGCCAGCGTCGAGAGAATTTCCTCGCGCGGTGCATCACTGATGGTGGGATCCCTGTCCAGATGGTCGAGCGCCGCCGCGAGGTAGTTCGCGGCCTCCCGATTCGCGTATCGCTCAATCGCCCCGCGTCCGGCGGCGTACAGGTATCTGACCGCCTTCCGCGCCAGCGGCTGAGAGTGCGCGCGGGCAAAGTGCAGGGCGAGCTCGTCGGCGTGCGACAGAGCAGAATCGCCGTACGCGTGCTCGAGCGCTTCCGCGACCGTCGCGTGAAGAGTTCGCGCGCGCGCCTGGCCCAGCTCCCCGTAGATCACCTGTTGAAGCAGTGGATGGGTGAAGTCATAGCAGATCGCATCGACACTGCCGGTCTCCTCGAGAACCCGCTGAGCGAGCAGCTCGTCGAGGCCGGCGATGATGTCGGTCTCGGACATTCCCGAGACATTCGCCAGCGTGTCGTGCGCGGCGCGCGCGCCGATGACCGCCGAGAGATTTGCCAACTTCCGGGCATTTGGCGAGAGGCGATCGACCCTCGCCTTGACCACGTCTCTGATCGTGGATGGGAGCTGAAGCGTTTCCATCTCCCATCCGGTCCAGCGACCATCGCGCTTTGTGAGCGCGCCGGAATCTACAAGCGATTTGAGCGTTTCCTCGACGAAGAACGGGTTGCCGCGCGTCCAATCGTAGAGCATCGTGGAGAAATGCCGCGTGTTGTTCTTGTCCAC
>DHJO01000196.1:38311-43792 GCA_002404375.1 Gemmatimonadales bacterium UBA4718
TTGTAGGTGCCGAGCAGAACGATTTTCTGAGTCGCGATCTGCCGCGCCACGAAGTGAAGCAGCTCGAGCGACGACGCGTCCGCCCACTGGAGATTTTCGAGGACGATGAGGAGCGGCTGCTTCGCCGACAGACGCCCCAGAAACTGAGTGAAGTTCCAGAGCAGCCGCGCCTTCAGCTCGGATGGATCTGCGCCCGCAGAGGCGCGCTCACGCTCTCCCGCCGCGCCCAGGCTCGGGAAAAGGTAGCCGAGCTCCGCGGCACCTCCGCGCGTGAGAACGCTGAGCGTCCCCGGCTCGAGCTTTCGGACCAGTGGTAGCAGTGCGTCGGAGAAGAGAGCGTACGGAACTCCGATCTCCACCGGATACGAGCGCCCGATTGCGACGCTCCAGCCCCGTTTGGCGGCGCGGTCGGCAGCCGCGGTGACAAGCCGGGTCTTTCCGATTCCACCTTCACCGACAAGAAAGACGGAGCGACCCGCGCCCTTCGCGGCTTCGTCGATTGTTCGCGACAGCAGCGCGAGCTCTGCGCTCCGGCCGACGAGCAGCGCTTCGTCAGGCTTTGGCATCGCGGACTAATGTACGAACTGCAGTTTTTTGGAGCCAGCGTGGTGCTATCGAGTCGCTTCCTGATCCACTGGGCCGAGGGCTAGGCTGCGCCACTCGCGCGTCCATTCCCTGAATCGGGACTCGCGCGCCTGTCTTCCCAGTCCGACGACGAACCTTACCTTCATCGGAGACTCCAGGGCTCTATTGAACACCACACGCCCGCTCCCCGAAAAGTTCGTCCCGGGAACATCGAAGTGAATCACCCTGTTGGGCGGAACCGGCACTTCCATGAGGAGACGAGCGCCCCTCGGGCTCACATCCTCGAGGAGGGCGAGGCCTTCTGTCGCCGGCTCATCGTCTCCCCCTTCGATTACAACGCGAGCTGGCAACTGCACAAAGAATCTCTTCTCACCGCGGATGTTGGCGACCAGCTCGACGGCTTTGTTGAAGAGATTGAGCGACTGGCGGTACTTCATCCGCCACATCGGAACCGAGTGATGCGTGCAATGCAGCTCGATCGCATCTCCGGTCTCGACCGGGAGATCGTCGAACCGCACTCCGTGGGTGTAGACCGGGTTGCTGCCGGTGTAGGTTTTCTCGACATGCATCACCCGCCCGCTCACGTCGTACGTGCCCTGCGCCAGTGGAAGCGCAACCCGGATCGCCGCCCCCTTGGGCAGCGCGAACGATGCGCGAAACGCCAGACCGGCCGGGTTCAGGTCCTGGGTCAACGCGAGAAGCTCCTTGTATTCTCTTCCTTCCGCATCGGTCGCGTCCACAATGATAGGGAACGCGTCGATGAAGCGGTGATCGATGCGCTGCTGTCGCGATGCGCGGCTTTGGAGCACCACGAACCCCGCAAAGTAGATATTCCAGGCGATCCAGAATCCGTTGAGCCAGAAGGCCAGAGATGACCAGCCGGGAGCGTGGTAGTTGATCCAGCCATAGTAGGAGGCGATCGTCGCCCAAATCACCGACACCATCGAGATGATCAGCAGGAATAGCTGCGGCGCGTAGGTCTCGAAGGGAACCTCGTTGGCCCCCTTTGGTGTCACGTTGAACTTGAGCGGTGTCTGGATGAAGAAGCCCTTGTACGTTTTTATGTACGTCCAGAACTTCGCCATGTTGTAACGCTCTGAGATCAGGATCCACCCTGTTCCGCGCGACAGCAGCTCGAAGGAAATGATGCTGAGGAGCACGTAGGGAACAAGGCGCGTTACGAGCTGTGCATTCGTCACGTTCACTGGCAGCCAACCGGTGAAGAAAAAGAGTGCCGGCGCCAGATAGAAAATCAGTTTCTGGATTCCGTCCAGGTACGTCGCCGTCGACGACAGGTAGGCGATGCGCTGTGGAAACGAGAGACCGGGATAGAAGATTGGGTTCAGCTTCCGCAGGATCTGCATCGAACCCTGTCCCCACCGTAGCCGCTGCACGTGATAGGCGAGGGCCGAAGAGGGCGCGAGCCCGTAGGCGAGGGTCTCGCCGTGATAGACGGATTTCCATCCGCGGGCGTGGAGAATAAGGGAGGTTTCCATATCCTCCGTTACCGTCTTGGTGGAAAATCCGCCGATCTCCTCGAACGCTTTTCTTCTGAGCACTCCACAGCTGCCGCAGAAGAAAGCAGCGTTCCATGTATCCTTTCCTGGCTGCAGCAGTGAGAAAAAGATCCGATTCTCCTCCCACAGGCTCCTGCCTTCCTCGTTCACCACGTGGGTGAATGAGTCGGTGTTGTAGAAATCCTGGGGCGATTGGGCCCACGCCACTTTCTCGTCTCCGAAATACCCAAGGAGCCGGTCCAGCATGTTGGGCAGTGGCACGTGGTCGGCGTCGAGCTGAAGGATGAACTCACCATCGGTAAGCTTGAACGCATTATTGAGGTTGCCCGCCTTGGCGTTCGCGTTCCCTTCGCGGCGGATGTATCCGATGCCGAGCGCGTCCGCCATTGCCTTCACCTCATCGCGCTTGCCGTCGTCGAGCATGTAGGTCTTGTGCGGATACTTGATCGCGCGCGCGCCGATCGCCGTCCGCCGCAGTACTTCCAGCGGCTCGTCGAAGTTCGTGATGAACACGTCGACCTTGAGGCCTTTGGGTGCGGGGGGCGGATCCCGGTACTTCAGCTTCCACACCGTCGCGATCAGGAACAACGAGTTGATGAACCCATACGTTTCGGCGATGATGAGAACGATCGAGAAAATGAGCGCGTGCGGATTCAGCGACGAGCTCCACCGCCATACGATCCAATAGAGACCGTAGAACATCGCGATCACGGAGAAGACGCGCGTGAACAGCTCTTCCCCGACGGAGAGCCTTGGTATGGCATCGCGGAACGCAGTGTCTGGAATCTCGACACTGTCGAGAGTAGTCACCGTGCCCAGGGATTCAGCGGGCTGCATTGGGGCGTTCGTTGCCATTCAGATCAACTATGCTAGGCGAGATTTATGCCCCCGCGATTGGTTCGCTGAATTACACCCCAAATGGTTCATTCGTTGCGACTTACGCGACCATGGCGACGGATGATCTGGGCCGATTGGCTCACGCGTTCCGAGGGGGGCAAGCCGACTACCGCCCCGCTGATTTCCTACGGCTAGCGCACCGTCTGTGTTTTGTGAGGGCCGGACGACAAGTCGAGCATCTTCTTGTCGCCCAGATAGTCGACCGATTTCAAATCGGTGAGGTTGCGCAGCCGTTTCACGATTGCCGCGATTCGGTTTGATGCCGCGAGTACCTCTTCGGCGAGTGCGGGAATCTCTTCCGGTGATGCGTCGTGAGCCAGGAGCTCGGCGTTCATCGTCAATGCGGTGAGGACATTGTTTATCTCGTGCGCCACTGCCCGCGTCGTTTCCGCGATCCCTCCCAGCCGTTCGGCCTCGAGATTCTCTTGCTCAGCCTGACGTTGCGAGGTGATGTCCTGGACCTGGCCCACAAAATAAATCGGGGCCCCGCCGCTATCATGAATTGCCGATACGGCGACCGACACCCATATCAGTCGACTGTCCTTCCTGTAGTACCGTTTGACACGAGTGTAGCTGCTGATCTCTCCTGACACGAGGCGCGCGAGGTTGGTCAGATCTTCCGCCACATCCTCGGGATGAGTAACTGTCTCAAAACTGATTTTTCGCAGCTCCTCTTCGGAGTAGCCGAGCAGATCGCAAAGTGATCTGTTTGCCCGCAACCAGCGGCCATCGAGAGAGACGAAGGCCATGCCGTGCGGGGAGTGCCGAAATGCGTTTCCAAACAGCTCCTCGCTTTCGCGGAGGGCGCGCTCAGCATCGTTTCTCTTGCTGATATCCCTGATGAGTCCAAGGATCGCCGGATGCCCGTCGAAAGTGATCGGTACGTTTACTATCTCAGCGGGAATGACCGCACCGGATCGCGACACGAAACGCACATCCATGGCCGGTCCCGCTGCCCCCGTTCGCGCAAGCTGGCCAAGACGTTCGACCACGAGCCCCTTCGAGTCGGGATGTACGAAATCCATTATTGGCTGGCCAACCAGCGAGGCGGCGTCCGCACCGAGGCTTTCAGCCGCAAACGGGTTGAGGTAAAGGAAGGTCTCGAAATTGTAGACGATAACGGCTTCAGGGGCGCTCTCGATCATCGCCTGAAAATCCTCGCTCCTGAAGGTCTGTGGCATCGCTCAATATACCGTAGGTGATAAACCTTACGCGGTCGATATGCGGGGAAACTCCTACGTCGCGCGACTGGGAAGTGACCCTCGGTCCCAATGCATTAATTTGTAGCACCAAGCAGCATTTACAGCCAACGAGGGCAACGGCTCTGAAAAAATCCACTCGCGGCTCGCGCGCGCAAAAGCTTCAGGCCGCCGCAGCCAGCGAGACCGAATCTCGCTCACACGGTCTCGAGGAAGCGAACAAGACTGCCAGCTTCGTCGCGCACGAGCTGAACAACCTTCTCACCGTCATTCAGATCAACACGGAATTCCTGCTTGAGTCCACGGGCGAGAATCCGGAGAGTGCGGAGGAGCTGGATGAGATCCAGCGCGCATCCAAGCGGGCCTCCATACTTGCCCGCCAGCTTCTGGCGTCGTCGAGGCTGGAGCCTTTCGATCCCAAGCTCGCCGAAGCGGCGCTGGGCAGAAAATCCAGGCGCACACCGGCATCGAAGTCACGGGCCGTCGGTACCGACAAACCACCTCGCACGGCGGAAAGTATTCTGCTCGTCGAAGACGAGGCCGCCGTGCGCAGCCTTGCCAAGAAGATTCTCGTGCAGAAGGGATACAGGGTGCTTGAAGCATCGGACGGGGCGATCGCTCTCCGTGTTGCGGCTGGACACGTCGGCGAGATCGACCTGGTCCTCACTGACGTCGCAATGCCCAACCTTGGCGGTCGCGGGATGGTCGAGGAGCTGAAAGAGCTCAGCCCCGGCATGAGGGTGCTATTCATGTCAGGCTATCCGAAGGAAGAAGTTTTCCCCGACAAGGAGACGGCGAAGAATACGCCGTATTTGCAGAAGCCCTTCACAAGCGAAACGCTGTTTTGGGAAGTGCGCGCCGCCCTCGGATACCAATAAGAGTCTCCGCTAAAAAATCCTTGAACTCTTTGAGCATGGCCATGCCAGATTCCCCTTAAGAGTTTTCGCGCGAGAGCGACAAAGTAGCGCTCGCAGGTTCTGATCGCCGGAGCACGGCAAGTTTTCTGATAGCTGTGATCCCGGCGACAGGACCGAGCGCGAGGACGGCAAAGCCCCATTGCCACCCGGCGTGCTGGGCGATGACCGGCACCAGCTGCATCGGAAGCATCGTCAGCAGAAAGCCCAGTGACGTCTGCACGGTGAGCGCAGTTCCGACGGCATGGGTTGGGACGGACTCCGTAACCAGCGCACTGAATTGCGCGCTGTCCGCGATGACGAAGAATCCCCAGGTCATTGCCAGCGCTCCGAGTACCCACAGCGGCTTTCCAAACAGGAATCCGCTCA
>DHJO01000125.1 GCA_002404375.1 Gemmatimonadales bacterium UBA4718
AGTAAGCCGAGCGCTTCTGGTCCGTTGCTCGCGGTCAGGATCGTGTAGCCTTCCGGCGCGAGCATCACTTTCAGCAACTCCACATTGCGGCGCTCATCGTCCACGATGAGAACGCGCGGCGGAGGGTCACCGATCTGCGTCGTTGGATCGATCATCGGAGGGCGGCCCTCATCTTACAGTGTCGCCTTGACCAGATGAGTGGCGATCGTCGCCAGAAAATCCCTGTATGCCAGGGGCTTTGCGATGTAACCATCACACCCTGCCGCACGAATGCGCTCCTCGTCCCCCTTCATCGCCAGCGCGGTCAATGCGACCACTGGGATGTCGTGCGTGGCCTCGTCGCGCTTGAGCAGCGCGGTAGCCTCGAGCCCGTCCATTCCTGGAAGCTGGATGTCCATCAAAACCAGGTCGGGTTGCTCGGCGCGGGCCAACGTCAACCCGGTCTCGGCGCTCGTCGCGCCGAGCACAGAATGACCGGCCGATTGTAAAAGGAATGTCGCCAACGTCATGTTGGCAGCGTTATCCTCGATGATCAGGACTTTTGCCATGTCAGGTTACCATGAAGCGACCCGCCATTGCTCGCCTGACTTCGGCGATAAAGCGGTCGCGGTCGAAGTCAGCCTTTTCCATAATTGCCATCACGTAGCCATTGAGCTTGGCGCGGTCCTCGAGTGTGATGTGTTTAGCCGTAACCACAATGACGGGGATGCTGGCGGTGGCGGGATCTTCGACGAGTGCCGAGACCACATCGAAGCCATTGACCTCTGGCATCATGAGGTCGAGCACGATCAAATCCGGCAACTCTCGCCGCGCGGCATCGATCGCTTCGCGACCACCGTATGCCCGCAATACCGTGCTTGCCAGACCCAGAATCCGGACGGCGATGAGCTCCACCGCTTTGGGGTCGTCATCTACGACGAGGATCTTGAGTGACTTGCCTTCCGTGAGCGGAAACAGCCCCAGTCCGAGGAGCGCCTCGTACAACTCCTGCCGGGAAATCGGCTTTTGCATGACTCCCGCAGCGCCGAGCGCGAAGCTCTTGGCGTGATCCGCTACGATCGAGATGATCACGACCGGAATGTGCTTGAGCGCCGGCGTCTTCTTCATCTCAGCTATGAAGTCCCAACCATCCATGTTGGGAAGCCTGATGTCGAGCGTGATCAGCGCCAACGGCTGCCGCGCAGCAAGAACGAGGGCCGTCTCGGCCGATGCGGCGTGCAGGACAACGAAACCCTCCGCCTCGAGCTGCATGCGGATAAGGTCGGCGGATTTGTAGTCGTCTTCCACCACCAGCGCCGTCATGGATCCAGCCACCGCTTCCATCGGTACGGCGGCAACCGGCCTCGGCGGAGTCAGCGTACCCTGCTCCGACAGCCTGAACGGCAGCCAGACCGTGAAGCAGGATCCCTTCCCCACTTCACTTTCCACCGCCACCGCGCCGCCGTGCAAGTCGGCGAGCAGTTTGACCATCGCCAGACCGAGCCCCGTGCCCTCGAATTTTCGCGACAGGCCGCTGTCGATTTGACTGAACGGTTTATAGAGGCGCTCCAGCCCGGCGGGCGAGATGCCCATGCCGGTGTCGGTGACGCTGATTTTGAGAAACTCCTTGAACTCGTTGTCGGCCAACGGGAAGCTCCGCCCCAGTGAGGACTCGGACACCTGGCTCACTTCCGATCGTGGGACACGCCTGGCCCGCAATGTCACTTCACCGCGCTCGCTGGTGAACTTGACCGCGTTCGACAGCAGGTTGTACACGATCTGCTTGACCTTGCGCGCGTCACTGCGAATCGTGCCAAGTTCCTCCGGCGCATCCATAGTCAGACGGATGTCTCGGGCTGCGGCTTTCTCCCTGATGATCGACAGGCTGTTGGCGAACAGCATAGACACCTGCACGGGCTCCAGGTCGAGTGTCATCTTCCCGGCTTCGACCTTGGACAGGTCCAGGATGTCGTTGATCAGCGAGAGGAGATGCTTGCCGCTGCTGAAGATGTCGCCGATGAACCCTCGCTGCTGATCGGTCATCTCGCCGAGGAGACCGTCGACGAGCACCTCGGAGAATCCTATGATGGCGTTCAGCGGGGTCCTCAGCTCGTGCGACATGTTGGCGAGGAATTCCGATTTCATCCGGCTCGCCTCTTCCAGCTCGCGGTTTTTCTCCTGTAGCCTTTGCTCGAACAGCTTCAGCTGCGTCACGTCACGTGCTGACGCAAACACTCCTTGCAGGACCCTGTCGCGGTCGTGGAAAGTGGTCGCGTTGTACGACACAACTGTGAGCGTTCCGTTCCTGGCGCGCGCCGTAAGCTCGTAGTTCGTGACTTTGCCTTCGCTCAATACCTGGTTAATTCCCGCCTCGGCGCGGCTCGAGTCGGTAAAGTAGTTCTTGAACGGCGCTCCTATCAGCTCGTCACGCGTGCAGCCGGTTAGCGCCTCCATCTGCTTGTTGAGGTCGGTGATGATGCCACGTGGATCGGTGGTCATCAACGCGTCGATGTTCGATTCGAGCAGCGACCGGTTGTAGAAGTGCTGATCGCGCAGGCGCTGATCGAGCTTCAT
>DHJO01000186.1:0-2969 GCA_002404375.1 Gemmatimonadales bacterium UBA4718
CGCTGACAGCCAACCAATCGCGTGGGGCCGTTCTCCCGACTCTCTGCAGATGGTCGCGGTGCGGTCGGAGCTGGTTGCCAGCCCGCCGAAGCTCGACGTGATCAAGGAAGATCTGGAGAAGACCGGCGACTCGTCCCTTACACAGCCGGGAGTTCCGCGGGGCGAGCGGAGGACGGGCCGATACAGAACCGTCCGCATGCCGGTCTACGACAGATTTGCCTCGACGCTCGACCGTCTCCCTCCGGCCGCCTATGTCGTCGCACCCGAAGACACGGCTGTCGTAACCCTGCTGCGGCTTCACGGAATCCGGGTCGACAGATCCGACTCCGCGTGGACCGCGCGGGGAGAGTCGTTCACCATCGACTCGATCATCACCAACCCGCGACCCTTTCAGGGCCATCACGAAATACGTCTCAGAGGTCACTGGGAGCGAGGATTGCAGTCACTTCCGTCCAGCTCCTTCATAGTGTCCACGGCACAACGTCACGGCGCTCTCGTCGTCTATCTACTGGAGCCGGAGAGCGATGACGGCTTCGCGACCTGGAATTTCTTCGATGTGCACATCCGGAAGGGCGGCAAGTATCCGGTGACGCGGATCTTCGATTTGCGGCGCCGTGGCGCCGCGCTCCGCCGCTCATCCGCATCGGCCACACAGCCACTCGAGAAATAATGCTTCGCAGCGCACTGCTCTACCTGTCCGGGCAACAGCAGATATTCCGGTTCGTCCGCAACAACAAGCTCGCCAAGAGCTTCGCCAACCGGTTCGTTGCGGGGGAGACGTTGGAGACCGCCCTTGCGGCGGTGAGTCGTCTCAACGCCGCGGGAATCACTGCGTCGCTCGATCTGCTGGGCGAGAGCGTGCACAACGAAGCCGAGGCGCGCACTGCCGGGCAGGCGTACGTCAACATGCTGGACCGGATCTATGAGCGAAAACTGGATGCGAATGTGTCGGTCAAGCTGACGGCGATGGGGCTCGACATCTCCGAGGATCTCTGCGTCGCGACCATGCACAAGATTCTCCAGCGCGCGCGGGAGTACCGCACGTTCGTCCGCATCGATATGGAGTCGAGCGAATACACCCAGCGGACACTGGACGTCTTCGAGCGACGGCTCTATCCCGCCTATCGCGAAAACGTGGGGATCGTGCTGCAGAGTTATCTCTACCGCACTTTTACCGACGTGGAGCACGCTAACCTGACCAAGGCGCGCGTGCGAATCTGCAAGGGCGCGTACAAGGAGCCGGAGACCGTGGCATATCCCGACAAGAAGGATGTGGACTCGAGTTACATTCGCTGCATGCACGCTCTCATGCAGTATGGGAACTATCCCGGTATCGCGACGCACGACGAAGCAATCATCAGACAGGCGAAGCGATTCGCGAAGGAGAATCAGATCGCGCCGAGCCGCTTCGAGTTCCAGATGCTGTACGGAGTGCGGCGCGATCTGCAGGATCGGCTCGTGCGCGAGGGATACCGCATGCGGGTTTACGTGCCGTTCGGAACGCAGTGGTATCCATATCTGATGCGCCGCCTCGCGGAACGTCNNGGAGATGGTCGGCAAACGCCGCCACCGGTAATGGGACGATTCCTTCCCGCCGATCACTCGAAGGGTGACCCGAATACGATCGGCGGGTACATGGCTGTGCACGACCGGCCGGCGGCGTTCGAGGGAAGCGATGGCGCATCCTACAGTGTGGAGATCGTCACCGACGCCAGCGGCGACAGGACGCGCCCCTTTGGCGCCTACCTCCTTTTTGTGCGCTGGCGCGAAGGTGACCCCGTCGCGAGCGGACACCTCGAAACCGAATTCCTCGCGTTTGCCAGCGACGAGGACGAGGCGCGGAAGCTGGTTGGCGCGATGCTGTTGAACGAGGTGAAGCTGCGTCTCGATCAGCTGATCACGTCGAGGCGGGCAGAGCTTCTTCCCTGGTGGGACGCGATGCGCCGAGAGGGTAGCCCTTGATCCGAAACGAAGGCGTTGTGTTGAAAGGAACCGGCGGGATCTGGCATGTCCGCACGGAATCGGGGGAGATACACGAAGCGTCGCTGCGCGGAAGGCTCAAACAGGAGCGCGAGGAGAGCAAGAAGCTGGCTGTCGGTGACCGCGTTGTCCTGGAGACCGACGAGCGCGGCGAACAATGGGCCATCGCTGAGATTCTGCCGCGGCACTCGCAGCTGGCACGTCGCGCGCCTGGCTCAGGGCAGGGCGAGCGCATCGTCGCCGCAAACGTGGATCAGGTCGTCGTCGTGTTCTCCGCCGCCAAACCGGAGCCGCATCGGAGAATGCTGGACCGGTTTCTCGTCATCGCCGAAGGGAACTCGCTTCAATCCCGTATCGTCATCAACAAGATCGAGCTGGTCGATCGCGCCGAGACGGAGCTGACGTTCGCGGATTACGCGCGAGCCGGCTATCCGGTGCACTATACCAGCGTCAAGCAGCGAATTGGCTTGACCGAGCTGCACGACGAGCTGGCCGGTAAGACGTCGGTGCTAACCGGCCCTTCGGGTGTCGGGAAGTCGTCTCTGATGAACTCGATGTACCCCGGCCTCGACCTTCGAGTGGGCGAGATCAGCGAATCAGTGAACAAGGGACAGCACACGACGGTCGGCGCGCTCCTGCATCCGCTTCCCGACGCAGGATACGTGGTGGACACTCCTGGCCTTCGCGAGGTTGGCATGTGGGGTCTGGCGTCCGAGCACCTCGACGCATGCTTCCGCGAATTCGTTCCCCACATTCCCGAGTGCAAGTTCGGAAACTGCACCCATCGCGTCGAGCCGGGATGCGCCGTGATCAAGGCCGTGCAGGATGGCTCGATCAGCGCCGAGCGGTACGACAGCTACCTTCGATTGCGGGAAGAGATCGAGGATTCGGAGAGGAAGTGGGCGCCGTACTCTGCCGCTTCCAAACCGCAGCGACGGCGCTGACTGATAACTGCAACCGAGCGGTGACTGACAACTGAACTGAACGGG
>DHJO01000186.1:3093-8560 GCA_002404375.1 Gemmatimonadales bacterium UBA4718
CCGTTCAGTTCAGTTGGGACCTTGGAACTACGCACCGAGAATCTCCACCGTCCAGGCGACTTGAATATCGGGCCGCAGCGAATCCCGCACCGAACAGTATTTCGTAGCCGAGAGCTCGATCGCGCGTAGCGCCTGACCCTTCTCGATGCCTTTGCCGCCGATTCGAAAATTGAGCGTGACGTACTTGTATCGGCGGGGAATCGTATCGACACGCTCTCCCACCACGTCGATCTCGAGCGACTCGATAGGCGTGCGCTGCTTCGCCAGAATGTCGATGACGTCGTAGGAGACGCATGTCGCGAGCGCGCTGAGAAGCGTTTCCGGCGGGCTTTGTCCAGTTTCGCCTTCGCCGTCGATGCGAGCCGTCGGACCATTCGGGCGTCCCGCATCGAAGCGGTGGCCACCAACCCAATTGACGTGTATCAGCGACGGCTTAGCCGCCGTTTTCACCGGTACGGGTGCCGTCACTTCTCGGGCCCCTTTTCTATCGGGGCGCGAACCGCATTTCCCCACTCCGTCCAGCTGCCATCGTAGTTCCTGACGCGATCGTAGCCGAGCAGATAGGTGAGCACGAACCAGGTATGGGAGGAGCGTTCGCCGATTCGACAGTAGGCCACAATGTCGTCCCCCTTTCTCAGACCCTTTTCTTTCTCGTAGATGGCCCGCAGTGAATCCGCATCCTTAAAGCTCCCATCCGGATTCGCGGCGCGGGCCCACGGTATACTGCGAGCGCCCTTGATGTGTCCGCCCCTCAGCGTGCCCTCCTGCGGATAGTCGGGCATGTGAGTACGCTGGCCCGTGTATTCCTCTGGTGAGCGCACGTCGATCAATGGCTTCCCGCTGGCCGAGTGCTCACGCACCTGTTGGAAGAACGCGCGGATCTTTTCATCCGACCGCTTCGGCGCCTCGTAACTGGTCTTTGGATAGTTCGGAACTTCGGTGTTGAACGGACGGTGTTCCTGGTCCCACTTGATACGCCCGCCATCGAGCAGCCTCGCGTTCGTGAAGCCGAATAGCTGGAACACCCAGAATGCGTACGCGGCCCACCAATTGTTCTTGTCGCCGTAAAAAACGACGGTCGTATTCTCGTCGATTCCCTTCTCGCGCAGAAGCTTCTCGAATTGCTCCGACGAGACGTAGTCGCGAAGCACCGGATCATTGAGGTCCTGGTGCCAGTCCACCTTCTGTGCTCCCGGGATGTGGCCGGTGTCGTAGAGCAGAACGTCTTCGTCGCTCTCGATGATTCTGACATTCGGGTCGTCGAGATGCCCGGCGAGCCAGTCCGTGCTCACGAGTACTTCAGGGTGGACGTAACCCTTGCCGGCGATGCCCGGATCGACGGCGGATACATTGCTTGTGATTGTCGCCCCCATAGTTCCCTCCTGAAATAAGGAGAGCTTCTAGCATAATCATGGGGAACTCGCGGCGGTGCAAGTAGAAGAGCGGTAGGCAAGTGTATCTTTGATGCATGGGTGACGCGACGCAGGCGCAGATGGAGCCGTACTCCCGTCACGTGCTTGTATGTACGGGCAACTTCTGCTCGCCCGACCGCCGTGGGCGCCAGATCTATTCGCTGCTCGCCGAGCTTCTGGAGCAGGAGGGTCTGCTCTTCGGTCCGCAGCGCGTCAAGCGCGGTGAGACACCCTGCCTCGGAGTCTGCAGCAACGGGCCGATCGTCGTCGTCTATCCGGAAGGAACCTGGTACTCCGAGGTCACGCCGGCGCTGCTGGAGCGAATCGTCATCGAACACCTCAAGCACGGGAACCCCATCGAAGAGGCGATTTTTCATCGACTCTAGCGTGGGCCCGGCGTTCCATCCCGCGGGACTGCGATCAGTCAAGGGTTCGCGTTCGCTCCTGCCTTTGCCTTACCTTTGAGCGCAACCGGTACGAATTGTAGTGACACCAACGCCATTCAATCCACGCAGGCTCGCGCTTGGGGCTGCGAAAAAACTGATCTTCGAGAATGAGGATCCGGAGACAGCGCTCAGGCGCCTCGCCGGTCTTACATCGATCGACCACCGCGGGACCCTGAGTCCGGAGAGCGAGTCCATGTCACGCACGCGCGCAACCATTCTGAACAACCTCGACGAGATGTATCGAGAGGCCTTTGAGCGGGCAAAAGCATCCGGCGATCAGACGCAAATGGCCACTCTCGATTTCGCCTATCGCAGGGAGCAGCTGTACTTCGAGATTCTTCTCGACGTCCGCGACGCACTAGAGCGTCGCTAGCTTGACGCTCCATCGCTTGAACGCCCTGGAGCGATGAATAGCCTCTGGGGCTGGGTCGGATTCAACGTCGTCGTTCTGGCGATCCTGGCGCTCGACCTGGGCTTGCTCCACCGCAGATCGTCGAAAGTCTCTCTCAAGGAAGCGGCCACCTGGAGTGCGGTCTGGGTGGCGCTCTCGCTCGGCTTCGCGTTCGCGGTCTACCGGACCATGGGAAAGGAGTCCGGTCTCGAGTTTCTGACCGGGTACCTCATAGAGTACGCGCTGTCCGTAGACAACATTTTCGTCTTCGTCCTGATCTTCACCTACTTCGGCGTGCCGGAGAAGTACCAGCATCGCGTCCTCTTCTGGGGAATCATCGGCGCTCTGGTGCTCCGCGGCGTGATGATCGTGGCGGGATCCGCACTGGTAACCCGCTTTGCCTGGACGCTATATATCTTCGGCGCTTTCCTGGTCGTTACCGGGTTGAGGATGGCGTTGCAGAAAGACGAGGACGTATACAACCCCGACCGCGATCCAATACTGCGTCTCGCGCGCCGGCTCGTACCGGTAACCGATGATTATCACGGCGACAAGTTTTTCGTTCGCCAGCCGGACAGGACAGGACTCTCGCGGTATGCGGCCACTCCGCTCTTCATCGTGCTCCTGATTGTCGACACCACCGACATCATCTTCGCCACCGATTCGATCCCGGCGATATTCGCGGTCACTCGCGATCCTTTCATCGTCTATACGTCCAACATCTGCGCCGTCCTGGGATTGAGGGCGCTTTATTTCCTGCTGGCGAGCGTCGTCGACAAATTCGTTTATCTCAAGCTGGGACTGTCGCTTGTCCTCGTCTTCATCGGAGGGAAGATGCTCCTCGAGCACTTCGTTCACCTGCCGATAGTCGCGTCCCTCGGCGTGGTTGGTGTGGTCCTGGGCGTCTCCATCGTGGCTTCGCTCAGATGGCCGCGGACAGGGCACTAAAGCCCGTCTGTGGGTTACCCCCAGGACGAGAACGACGTCTTTCTGGGGACTATCCCTCCCTACTCTACACATACCTCAGGATTTCAGCATGAGATTCGCTTCACGCGCGGCGGTCGCGGCGCTGCTTGTCTTCGCACCGCTTATGCACGCAGACGCCCAAAATGCCGGAAAGACCCTGGCGATGGATTTTCGCATGACCAATTCGGTGCAGGGCATGCCTGACACCGGTGTGATCGTCGGCCACGCGGTCGGTGCCTCCGACAAAATGCGGCTCGACTTATCGATGAAAGGAGCCAGCGCCAGGATCACTCCGCTTGCGGACAGCACTGTGAGCATGATCGTGACGGACAGCGGCAAGACCATCACCTATCTCGACGTGAAAAAGAGCCAGTTTCTTCGCGTGAGGCCGGCAGAGATGGTTGCGCAGGCCCAGCAGATGGGCGGCATGAAGATGGACTTCTCGGAGACTTCCGCCAAGGTCGATAGTCTCGGGGCCGGCCCGGCGATCCTCGGACACCCGACTTCGCATTACCGGGTGACCACCGGCATGACGATGACCATCAGCGCGATGGGCCAGCAGCAGACTGTAAAGATCGCGAGCAGCAACGACGCCTATTACGCGACCGATATCAAGGGATTCCTGAATCCGTTTACGACCCTGACCGGTGGGGACATGGCGGCCATCTTCGGAACGTCCAACAAGGACTTCGGCGACAAGATGAAGGCGATGCAGCAGAAGCTCCCGAAGGGGACGCCTTTGCGGGCTCTGAGTACCGCCACAATCGTGGCGCAGGGCCAGACCCGCGTCACCAGCAGCGCCGCGGAAGTCACCGGCATTCAGTGGGTCGACACCGATCCAAAAACCTTTGAGGTTCCTTCCAACTATACGGCGACGCAATTGCCGGGTATGGGCGGATCTTCGTCCGGGTCGATTCCACCACCGGAGTGACCGATGGGCTCCTGAGAATGAAAAAAAGGCGGCCTGCAAAAAGGCCGCCTTTTTATTTCAAGCCAAAAGAGAACTCTGAACCGCGAGCGTCTTCGTAGGCCCGAAGAAAACTCAGAACCTCGGACCCGTTCGTAGCACGAAGGAAAACTCAGAACTTCGTAATTTCTTCGTAGGCCCGCTTGAAGTCGTCCACCTGCGGCAGGATCGCATCCTCCAGCTGCGGCGCGTACCCGACGAAAGTGTCGGCGGACGCTACCCGCTTGACCGGCGCATCGAGCCACGCGAAGCACTCATCGGCAATCGCCGCAGCGATTTCGGCCCCATAGCCCCACGATATCGAATCCTCGTAGCCCACGATCACGCGTGAGTTCTTTTTCACCGAGGCGAAAACCGTTTCGCGGTCCCAGGGACTCAGCGTTCGGAGATCGATCACTTCGACCGAGATCCCATTGTCGGCCACCGCGTTCGCGGCCGTTAGCGCACGCTGAAGCGTTGCTCCGTAAGTGACGACCGTAATGTCCGTGCCTTGGCGCACCACCTTCGCTTTTCCGAAGGGAATCATGAAGTTGGGACCTGGATACGGCGACTTATTGTATGTCTGGCGGTAGAGATGCTTGTGCTCCAAAAAGAGCACGGGGTCGTCGCAGCGGATCGCCGTACGCAACAACCCATTTGCATCGAGCGCGGTCGCGGGGCAAACGACGCGCAGGCCTGGACAGTGCGTGAAGATCGACGCCCCCGTCTGCGAGTGGTAGATCGCGCCTCGGATGTATCCGCCGTAGGTCGTCCTCACGACGACGGGGGCGGCGAAGTTGTTGTTCGATCGCCAGCGCATCGTCGCCATCTCGTCCCGGATCTGCATGTACGCGGGCCAGATATAGTCGAAGAACTGGACCTCGACGACCGGCTTGAATCCGCGAACCGCCAGTCCGATCGCGCGTCCGACAATGTTCGCCTCCGCCAACGGCGAGTTGTAGACCCGTGCTCCGCCGAACTCTTTCTGGAGACCCCAGGTCACCTTGAAGACGCCGCCCTTGCCCTTGACCTTGCCCAGGTGCTCTTCGCGTGACACGTCGGCGACATCCTCCCCGAACACCAGAATCTTCCGATCCCGCCGCATCTCGTCCTTCATGCAGTGGTTGAGGAGATCGACCATGGTCGTCGGATCGCCGGAGAATTGCGGATCATCTTCAGTGTCGAACTGCTCTCCGGTCGGATCTACATCGGGTGAGTACACGCCGAAGTAGACTGTCTCGGGCCCAGGCTGCGGCTGCGCCAGTGCATCATCGGTTGCAGCGAGCACGATGGCGTCGACCTCTTC
>DHJO01000186.1:8679-9602 GCA_002404375.1 Gemmatimonadales bacterium UBA4718
TCGCAGCCGTCCACTTCCTCGATGTAGAAATTCGGGAAAGAGCGAACGAGCTTCGATATGCTACCACCGGCCGTGCTCACTTCAACCGGGACGGAGATGGCGTACCCATTGTCCTCAACCAGATAAACGACGGGCAGCTTGAGATTGGCGGCGGTGTTCAGGGATTCCCAGAATTCTCCCTCACTGGTCGTGCCCTCCCCGGTACAAACCAGGACGACTTCGTCTTTTTGAAACCCCTCAGAAATGTTCAATAGCTTCGCGCGCAGGGATGCTTCGGCGCAGCCGACCCCCTGAAGGAATTGCGTCCCGGTCGGTGAGGAGGCTGATACGATGTTGTAAGCTTTGTGCCCCCAATGGCTGGGCATCTGCCGCCCGCCCGAAGCGGGATCTATCGCGGCTCCTACTGCTTCATACAGCATCTCCGCCGGCGTAACCCCGAGCTCGAGGCAGAGCGCGCGATCCCGATAGTACGTGTAGAACCAGTCGTACGCCGGCTTCAGAATCATCCCAGCTGCTGTGAGAATCGCTTCGTGCCCAGCCCCCGAGATCTGGAAGAAAATCTTATTTTGCCGCTTGAGCTGTACTTCCTTGTCGTCCAGACGCCGGGACAGCAGCATGTTGCGATAGGCGGCAACGAGCTCCCCGGATGAGAGTTTGGCGCTCGGTCCTGAAGATGATTTGCGTTCGGGAAGTGTTCTGGTAGCCATTGTTCAGTAGTCGACAGGTCTCAGGTACGCTTCTCCAATCCCGGTAGCGCTCACCATCGCGACCGTCGGGAGCTTTCTCTTCCAATGTGTGCCGGCGAGACGTTTCCGGACGAGCTCTACCTTCGCCGGATCGAATCCGCGCGCGATCAGCGCAGCCGGGCTGTATCCGCTCACCAGCCAATTTAGAATCTTGTCGGCCTCGGCGTAGCTGATTCC
>DHJO01000186.1:9685-11352 GCA_002404375.1 Gemmatimonadales bacterium UBA4718
GGCACGCCAAGAAACGTTGCAAGCTGCCATACCTGTGTCTTGAACAGATCACCCAGTGGATTGATCGGCGGCGAATCGTCAGCATGCCAGGTGAAATAGCCGAGTAGTCGCTCCGTCTTGTTGCCGGTCCCGACGGGAAGCGCGTTGTATTTCGCCGAGAGATCGAAGAGCACGATCATTCGCTCCCGGGCCATGACGTTTCCTCTGCGTCCGGGGTCCGCGTCAGGCTCATTGGCGAGGTAGCCATCTACTGCCGGCGAGATGTCGATCGTCCGCGACTGGATTCCGAGCTTGTCGATCACGAGCTGCGCGTGGGCGAGCGACTCGGGGTTCGACGTGCGATACGGCATCCGCACCCCGATGACGTTCGCCGGGCCGAGCGCCTGAGCGGAGAGGTACGCGGTGACCGCCGAGTCCACTCCGCCGGATAGCCCGACCACAGCCTTCTCGAATCCGCGGCGCTCGAATTCTTCCCGGAGAAAGGACACAAGCCATCCCGCTGTGAGTTGCGCATCGATCGCCACCGGAGGCGGACCCCCCGGCGAATCGGGTGTCCGCATCACAGGTATCGGCTCGCTCCCGTTCAGGCTTGCCTTCGCGGACTTGCTCCTCGCTTTCACTTTCGAGCTCCGCGTGGTCTCTTCGCTGGAAGGTGCGTCCGCGCGCTCTCCGGCAGAACTACGATCGACCGGAGTGAGCGGTCCACCTTCGCTTGCTCCTTCGTCGTAACTCAGCACCAGCCGCTCACCAGCCTGAATCCGATCGACGGTCCGCATCAGGTGCGGCATCATCGTCTGCAGGTCGGTAAGGAGCGGCGCGTCCGAGCGCGCACGGGTGAGGTCCTGCGGATCAAGGGTGATCGTCATGATCGTTTCATCCCACAGCGGCGCTTTTGCGCGGACATCGCCGTAGGGCCCGGCGATGATCGACCCGCCCGAGAACGTCTTGCCGCCTTCCGTGCCGACCAGATTCACCAGCGCCACGAACACCCCTTGCTCCTCAGCGATATCGCGCGCGAGGCGCTCCCACCGCTTCAGGTTGGCCGGCACCGGACCTTCGTCCTCGCGCGGCCATACTCCGCGCGCCGGCGACGCGGAAAGAATGAATATCGTCGTCGCACCATCGAGTGCGGCGACGGTTCCGGTGAGACTGTGCCAGGCGTCTTCGCAGATCAGCATGGCGGCGCGACCCCAACCCGTGTCGAACGCGCGAACCTCAAAGCCCCTGTCGACGAATCTTTCTTCGTCGAACATTCCATAGGTCGGAAGGAAGAGCTTGCGGTGCACATGCCGGATCACCGGCTCATCCGTCCCTCCGCCCAAAGTCACATAGAGCGCGCTATTATAGAAAGCGTTGTTCCACACCTCGTAAAACCCAATGCACACATCGAGTGGCCGCGGTGTAGTAACAGCTCTGGCGTATTGCGCCTGAAGATCGCGAGCGAGCGCGCCGGCTGTCATGGCGACGTCGCGAACACCACCTTCGACGAAGTATCCGGTGAGCGCGGTCTCGGCGAAGACAGCGACGTCCGGACGCGGGTCGAGGGCATCTATCTGCGAGAATATCCCGGCGAGCCGATCGACGTTGGCGGTGTAGTCGCCCTTTCGCGGCTTGAACTGAACTACGACGAGATGAATAGAGCGATCCATCCATCTGAAGTTGCCATG
>DHJO01000186.1:11480-17809 GCA_002404375.1 Gemmatimonadales bacterium UBA4718
GGCAAGGAGATTCGCACCAGCGTATCGATCAGGTCTCTTCCCGGGTACCTCCAGCACGCGTTCGTGGCCGTCGAGGATCATCGCTTCTACCAGCACGACGGAGTCGACGTCGTCGGAATAGCTGGCGCGCTCAAGGACAACATTTTCGGTGAGCGGCGCGGAGCAAGCACGATCACCCAGCAGCTCGTGGGGAACATGCATCCCGACCTGATCGATCGCACCGACATGAGCCTGGGCAGAAAGCTCAAGGAACAGTCAGCGGCGCGCGAGATGGAGAAGCACTACACGAAGGACCAGATCCTCGAAGCGTATCTGAACCAGATATCGTTTGGTCACGGCTGGTACGGCGTCGAGAGTGCCGCGCGTCACTATTTCGGGAAGAGCGCCTCGAAACTCTCACTCGCGGAAGCGGCGGCGTTGGCCGCGATGCCGAAGGGGCCGGCGCTGTACGATCCGCTCAAGTACCCGGATCGCGTGCGCCAGCGCCGCAACGTCGTGCTCTCCTTGATGGCGGATCAGGGATACATCACCAAGCCTCAGGCGGCGAGCGCGCAGGGAGCGCCGCTCGTCACGCAGCCGAATAGCGGGTACTCGGCGTACTCGCCCTGGTTTGTCGATGTCGTGCGCGTCCAGGCGCAGCGCGCGGGGATTCCTGTCATTCAGGGCGGCTACCGGATCTACACGAGCCTCGATCCGGTGCTCCAGAACGCCGCCACGGGCGCGCTGCTCGAGGAAACGGCGGCGATTGAATCGCAGCCGGATTATGCGCATCCGAAATACTCGCCGGGAACCCGCACCGCGCCGACGCGGACGACTGACTACCTGCAGGGAATGGTCGTCGCGCTCGATCCGGCCTCGGGCGATGTTCGCGCGCTCGTTGGCGGACGCGATTACGGCGACTCCCAGTTCGATCGTGCGGTGGATGGCATGCGGCAGCCGGGTTCTTCGTTCAAGCCGATCGTCTACGCCGCGGCGATCGCGGACAGCATCACCCCAAACACGATCTTCTCCGACACCGCGCTCTCGATTTCGCTGCCAAATGGCACTGTTTACCGCCCCGAGGATTCCGATGGCCAGTATCTCGGCCCGCTCACGCTCCGCGATGCGCTCGCCAGATCGCGCAACGTGATTGCCGTGCAGCTGGGAATGAGGCTCGGAATCGACTCGATCGCGAGCCTCGCCCGCCGCATGGGCCTCAGCTCGAAGATCGCCCCCTATCCCTCGAGCGCTATCGGCGCATCAGTGGTGCAACCGCTCGACTTGATCGCTGCCTACACGACGTTCGCGAACCTCGGCACTCCGGTGGAGCCGCGGTTCATATACCGCATAGAAGACCGGAACCGGAAAGTGGTGCTGACGCGCGGGGTCAGTGCTCTGGCGCCGGCGCTCGATCCGCGTGTCACCTACGTCGTGCGGGATATGATGCGCGACGTCGTCGAGCGCGGGACCGCGTCGAGCATCAGACGCTACCTGCCTGCGTCTGTCCCGGTGGCCGGAAAGACGGGCACGACGAACGACAACTCCGACGTCTGGTTCATCGGTCTCACCCCCGACCTCGTCGCCGGAGTCTGGCTCGGGTTCGACAAGCCGACATCGATCGCAAGCGGCGCCGCTGGCGGATCGATGGCGGCGCCGATTTGGGGAAAGATGGTCGCGCGCTACTACGCGTTGCAGCCGCAGCTGAGCGCCTATCACGCCACCGAACAATGGAACCCGCCGCTCGGAGTAATCATGGGCGACGTAGACCGCGCGACCGGCGAGCTGGCGACGGATCAGACTCCGCCCGATCGACGCTACACTGAGTATTTCGTGGAGGGAACGGAGCCGCCGGCCCTCAGGGCGGACCCTTGGAAGCTGTTTGCCTGGGGGCCGATCATCTACTGAGGAACCAGCGCCTCTTTGCATCTCTGGCGAGGTGGCGGATTCCGATTTCCAATATTATGTTCGCCGGCCAGCTCAAAGCCCCGTCCGACTCTCGGAGTCGCCAGCCGCGGCTAAGCCCTCCACCTCAGTGCACGATGAAGAATCGAATCTCGTCGCCCCGGGCAGATGAACAACAATCATTTCCTGATCTAGAACCCCGGCTGATTACCCTGCGAAGGACGCTCAACGCGATGTGCGTCAAAGCCGCAGTTGCACTGGTGGTCCTCGCAGCGATGTCCTCGCCCACGAGCGCTCAGATGCAGGGAGGGGTGGAGAGCCGAGTCGACTCGTTGCTCGCGCGCATGACGCTCGAGGAGAAAGTCGGCGAGATGACGCAGCTGACCATCGGGGTAGTTTCCAGCACGCGCGGCACCCCGGATACCGTGCAGCAGGTTGACTCCGTCAAGCTCGACGACGCGCTCCTGAATCATCATGTGGGGTCGTTGCTCAACGTCTGGGATGTCGCGCTCGCACCCGAACGGTGGCGCGAGCTTCTCACTACCGTCCAGCGAGTTGCCGCGCGCAAGCGGGTGCCGATTCCCGTCATCTACGGAATCGACGCGGTCCACGGTTTCCACTACATGACGAAGGGAACAATCTTCCCGCAAAACATCGCGATGGCCGCCACGTGGAATCCGGCGCTCGTCCGCCGGGAGCACCAGATCACAGCGTACGAGACGCGCGCCGCCGGCATTCCCTGGAACTTCGCGCCGGTGCTGGACCTTGGGCGCCAGCCACTCTGGTCGCGGTTCTTCGAGACGTACGGCGAAGACGTGCATCTCGCGACTGTGCTCGGACGCGAAGCGGTGCTCGGGGAGCAGCAGGACCCGCGTCCGACGCTCGACTCGCTGTTTCCAGGATTACAACGGCCTGCAATCGCACCCGGTGGCGTTGTCTTTGTCGCCGCGACCGGCAAGCACTTTCTTGGCTACAGCGCACCCCTGAGCGGAAAGGATCGCACCACCGCGCTCATTCCGGATCGCCAGCTGCGCGAGTATTACCTGCCGACGTTTAGAGCTGCGATCGACGCAGGGCTGCGTACGATCATGGTGAACTCCAGCGACATCAACGGCGTTCCAGTGCATGCCAGTCACGAGATCCTGACGGATCTATTGCGTAAAGAGCTCGGCTTCGACGGCATCGTGGTTTCAGATTGGGCAGACGTTGACCGGCTCTACTCGGTGCATCGCGTCGCTTCCTCGCCGAAGGACGCCGTACGCCAGGCGGTGTTGGCGGGTGTGGACATGTGCATGGTGCCGACCGACTACAGCTTCTACGACTTACTCATCCCCCTGGTGCGCGAAGGTGCGGTGCCGATGACGCGCATTGACGAGGCGGTGCGTCGGATACTTCGCGTGAAATTTCAGCTCGGACTGTTTGCCAACCCGTGGCCCGACAGCGCCCGACTTGCGCGCGTAGGGTCGCCGCCATTTCAGGCGGCGAGCCGTGCCGCTGCGGAAGAATCGATCACTCTGCTCAAAAATGACCGCGCCCTCCTGCCGCTTGCTAAGAGCGCAAGAGTCCTGGTCACTGGCCCGGGTGCCAACTCACTTGTGGCGCAATTCGGATCGTGGAGCTACACCTGGCAGGGCACCAACACGGCAATGTACCCCCGCGATGTGAAGACTCTGCTCGATGCTTTGCGGGACAAGGTCGGTCCCCAGCGCGTGACCTACGTACGCGGAACCGACTTCAATTCCGAAATCGATATCGCTGACGCCGTTGCCGCGGCGAGGACGGCAGACGTCGCCATCGTCGCTCTGGCCGAGTGGCCAGTGGTTGAGAAGCCGGGCGACATTGAAGACCTCGCGTTCGCCCCCGCTCAGATTCGCCTTGCGCGCGCCATCGAAGCCACTGGTACACCAGTCGTTCTCACGATCTTTCACCAACGTCCGCGTATCGTGCGCGAGGCCGTGGAAGGCGCGCGCGCCGTCGTCACGGCGTATCAGACTGGTCCCTTCGGGGGCGAGGCGCTGGCCTCGGTGCTGTTCGGAGATGTGAACCCGAGTGGAAAGCTTCCCTTCAGCTGGCCTCGAGTCTCCGGCACCATTGTTCACTATGATCGCCCCGCGCCTGAGGACGCGACGACGAGTGGATCCGAGGGAGGGTACAATCCCGAGTGGGCATTTGGCCATGGACTGTCGTTCACGAGCTTCGCCTATTCCAACCTCCGTCCGACGAATGCCGTTGCGGGCGTTTCCGATACGGTGACGGTCTCCGTAGACGTAGCTAACGTGGGCGCAGTGGCGGGCAAGGAGGTCGTCCAGCTCTACGTGCGCGACCTCTACGCCTCGGTCGATCCGCCAGTGAAACGTCTCCGTGACTTCGAGAAGATTGCGCTCGCTCCGGGTGAGCGCCGCACCATCACTTTCCGCCTGCCGATCCAGCGATTGGCATTCATTGGGCGTGACAACCGGCCGGTCGTGGAACCCGGCGACTTCGATCTGATGATCGGTGGGCTCAGGACTCGATTAGTGGTGAAATGAAACGGGGCGCGCTCCGTGAGTCCCTGATCATCGTCTGCACCGGATTGCTGGGAGCCTGCGCTTACAACACCGGCCGCATCACCACTCCGGGTGCGGTCGCGCAGGCATGGATCACCACGGCTGACCAGTCGCGCCTGCTCTCCCGACAGCCCGATGTCCTCATCAAATCCGGGCCCGACGCGTCCTCCGTCGTCATCGACGTGGATGAGGGAACGAGTTATCAGGAGATTGTCGGTTTTGGCGCTGCGATGACCGACGCATCGGCGTATCTCATCCAGCACAAACTCGGCGCGCAGCGCGATGCGATTCTCCACGAGCTGTTCGGTCGCAATCCCGGACTGGGATTGAGCTTCGTGCGGGTGCCCATGGGTGCGTCCGACTTCTCGACACACGACTACAGCTACGACGACATGCCCGCGGGCCAGACCGATTCCGCGCTAGCGCACTTCTCCCTCGATGAGGATCGGACCGACAAGCTTCCCGCGCTCAAGGCAGCGCTGGCTATCAATCCGCAGCTGAAGCTCGTCGGTTCGCCCTGGAGCCCACCGGGCTGGATGAAGACGACTGGTAGCCTGATCCAGGGTACGCTGCGCCGGCAGTTCTATGATTCATTCGCCGAGTACTTTCGCAAGTTCGTCGAGGGGTATCTGGCGGAAGGCGTGCCGATTTTCGCGGTGACGCTGCAGAACGAGCCTGCCTACGAGCCTAAGGACTACCCTGGCATGCGGCTCGACCCGCCGGCACGCGCCGAGGTGATTGGCAGGCACGTCGGGCCGCTCTTCGCAACGACGGGAGTTCAGGCGTTGATCCTCGACTGGGATCATAACTGGGATCTGCCCAGCTCCCCGCTCGCCGTACTCGCCGACAGTGCCGCGCGAAAGTATGTGAATGCCGTTGCCTGGCATTGCTACGCGGGCGACGTGAATGTGCAAGACAACGTGCACGCGGCGTATCCCGCGAAGGACGCCTATTTCACCGAGTGCTCCGGCGGCGGGTGGGCACCGGTGTGGGCCGACAACCTGAAGTTCTTCGTCGGGAAGCTGATCATAGGCAGCACGCGTGGGTGGGCCAAAGGCGTTGCGCTATGGAATCTCGCGCTCGACGAGAACGCTGGCCCGCACTTGGGTGGGTGCGGCAACTGCCGCGGTGTGATAACGATCAACTCGAGCACCGGCGTCGTCACGCGCAACGTGGAGTACTATGCACTTGGCCACGCCAGCCATTTCGTGAGGCCGGGCGCGCACCGCATCGCGTCCACCACCAACGTGGGTGGGCTACAGAGCGTCGCCTTCAGGAACGCCGACGACGGCTCGAAAGTCTTGATCGTGCTCAACACCGCGCTGGCGGAAGTCTCCTTCGCAGTGCACTTCGCAGGCAAGTCGATCCTCTACGCCTTGCCCGCCGGCGCCGTCGTCACCCTGCGCTGGAGTTAGAAACTAAAAATGGGGAGCCGGTTATGGCTCCCCATTTCTATTGTTGTTGCCCGCAGCTCCCAGCCGGCCCGCCCAAAGCCCCGGCCGGTAGTCTTCAGTTGCAGTTCAACTAGCCTACCATCTCAAGCGGCCGCGCCTGCTCGCCCGGCTCCGCCGGCACGAGCGCGATTCGCAGCACCTCGTTCAGTGTCTCCACGGGGTGGAACTCGAGCGTGTTGCGTACTTCTTCCGGCACATCTTCAATGTCCGCCTCATTTCCTTTCGGAATGATGATGACCTTGATTCCCGCTCGATGCGCGCCAAGGACCTTTTCCTTGAGGCCGCCGATCGGCAACACCCGGCCGCGAAGAGTGATCTCGCCTGTCATAGCGACATCCTGCCTCACTGGACGGTCCGCCATCTCCGATACCAATGCTGTCGCGATCGCGATGCCGGCCGATGGTCCATCCTTTGGAATCGCGCCCGCGGGCACGTGGATGTGTGCTTC
>DHJO01000186.1:17849-29828 GCA_002404375.1 Gemmatimonadales bacterium UBA4718
CCCATCGGCGTGTAGTACATGCCTGTGGCAATTCCGACTTCGCTCTCCGGCAGTGCGTGTTCCGGATGAACACGCGGTCTGCCAAGAAGGTCGCGCACCGCCTCAGCATCCACGATGTGCTTCACGTCTTCGCTCGCGGCGAGCTTCCGCGCGAGCTTCCGCGCGACCGCGCCGATCTGGCGCTCCAGTTGTCTCACTCCACTCTCGCGAGTGTAGTTCGACACGATGGACATGATCGCGTCCTCGGTGAAGGTTATGTCTTTGTCGCTCAGGCCCGACTCCTCGAGCTGCCGCGGCAGCAGATACTTGATCGCAATTCCGGCCTTCTCCTTCTCCGTATAGCCGGCGAAGTCGACGACCTCCATGCGGTCGAGCAGCGGACCCGGGATGTTCTGGACGAAGTTTCCGGTCGCGATGAAGAGCACTTCGCTCAGATCGAAAGGAATTCCCAGATAATGATCCGTGAACGTGTCGTTCTGCGCGGGATCGAGCACCTCGAGCAGCGCGCTTGAGGGATCACCCTGGTACGAAGTACCGAGCTTGTCCACTTCGTCGAGCAGGAAGACCGGGTTCTTGGTTCCAGCCTGCTTGAGTCCCTGGATGATCCTGCCCGGCATCGCGCCCACGTAGGTGCGCCGGTGACCGCGGATGTCGGCCTCGTCTCTCGCACCACCCAGTGCCACGCGCACATACTGACGCCCCAGCGATCTGGCGATCGATTTGGCGATCGACGTCTTGCCGACGCCCGGTGGTCCGATGAAGAGCAGAATCGGGCCTCTCGCCATCGCGCGAGACTTCGCTTCAGACTTGTCCGTGATCAAACGATCGGCGGGCTCGCTCGTCGCCAGCGAAGGCGTCGCGTCATCCTTCTCGGCTAACAGTTTTGCAGCCGGAACTTCGCCGGTCTTTTCGACCTCTTCCGCGAGCTGCTGCGCTCTGAGCTGCCTCACCGCTAGGAACTCGAGGACGCGATCCTTCACGTCGTTCAGTCCGTAGTGATCTTCCTCCAGCACCGTCTGGGCGTGCTTGAGGTCGAGCTGATCATCGGATCTCTTGTTCCAGGGAAGCTCCGCGATCCATTCGAGATACGTGCGAATCACCTGCGCTTCCATCGACTCGCGGCCAGCTCTCTCCAACCTGCCCAGCTCGCGCTCTACCTCGGCGCGGGCCTCTTTCGGGAGCTCGAGCTTGGCGAGCTTGTCGCGAAGCTCCGTGATCTCCTTGCTCGAATCGTCGTCGCCCAGCTCCTTCTGAATCGCCTTGAGCTGCTCGCGGAGATACATCTCCCGCTGACGCTCACCCAGTTCCTCCTGGACCTGCGATTTGATGTCTTCCTGAGCTTCGAGCAGCCCGACCTGGCGCTGCACGTGGACGAGAACGCGGCGAAGCCGGTCCTCGACGCTGAGGGTCTCGAGGAGGCCCTGTTTTTCGGGAACAGGCAGCTCGATGTAGCCGGCCACCAGATCGGCAAAACGGCCCGGATCGGTAACAGAATCGAGAACCTGGTGAACGACTTCCTCGGGGAGTCCACGGCGCTCACCGAGCTCGGCGGCTCGCTCGCGAGTCTCCTTCTGTAACGCGGTGAAGGCAGGATCGTTCTCAGTTTGAGGATTCATTTCCTCCGCTGGAACGATCACTGCGCTGAGATATCCGTCGCCAGTCGAGTACTGTAAGGCGGTCGCGCGCTGCTCGCCCTGCAACAGCAGCTGAACGCCTCCGAGGCCGCGCTGAATCTGTCCGATGCGCGCGATCACGCCCATCGAGTACAGGATATCCGCTGTGGGTTCCTCTGAGTTATCGCGTTGCGCTACCGCAAAAACGAGACGGTCGCCCTTGAGGGCCGCCTCGATAGCTCGAAGAGTTGAGGGCCTGCCCGCCGCTATCGGCTGGGTAAGGCCTGGAAAAATCACGGTCCCCCTCAGAGGGAGAACTGGTAATGTTTGACGTTGTGCCATTGTCATTTCCGAAGACAAGATTCTATTTAGATACTACTCCAGAGACGTCCCATACTGCATCTTTTGCTCTCATTGTTTACGCCAGCCCGGCACGAATCGCAACGCGGGACCTGCTGAATTGACGCGGCCAAATGCCAATTAGTCCAACCGACGAGCTCGGCACACATGTGGCTCAGGTCCTCTCTGCAAACTATGAGCTAGAGAGCGAGATCGGCCGTGGCGGTATGGGCATTGTGTATTGCGCGAAAGACAAGCGTCTGAAGCGCGAGATTGCGGTCAAGGTCCTGCCTCCGGAATTGAGCTTTCGTGCCGACATCCGTCAGCGGTTCCTGCGCGAGGCAGAGACGGCGGCGCAGCTCAATCATCCCAACATCGTTCCGATCTACACCGTCGAAGAGCGCGACAATCTCGTGTACTTCGTGATGGCGTACATCAAGGGCGACAACCTGGGCCAGCGGCTGCAGCAGCACGGTCCGATGCCGCCGGTCGAAGTGCGACGAATTCTCCGCGAAGTCGCCGACGCGCTGGCGTACGCGCACCATCGCAACGTCATTCACCGAGACATCAAACCTGACAACATCATCATCGACGAAGAGACCGGCCGCGCAATGGTTACGGACTTCGGCATCGCGCGCGCTCTCACCGACAGCGGAGATTCCAGGCTCACCGCGACGGGGATGGCGATCGGTACTCCGGCGTACATGTCGCCCGAGCAATCGGCCGGCGATCAAGCTATCGACGGACGCAGTGATCTCTACTCACTCGGCGTCGTCGGCTACCAGATGCTGTGCGGTCAGCCGCCATTCGTCGCCAACAACACGCCTTCGATGCTGGTGAAGCATCTGTCGGAGAGACCGATACCGGTCGACGAGCGCTGGCCCGACTTGCCGCCGGATCTGTCGCGCGCGGTAATGATGTGTCTCGAGAAGGATCCCGCCGATCGCTTCCCAAGTGCGGCGGCATTCGCTGTGGCGCTGGACGGCGGAGGGATGCCGACTCTTGCCACCAGGGCCTCGGCCACGGCTTTGCCGGAACCGCGGGCGCGGACCCGGGAGCGCGAGGTGACTGAATCCCTGCGCGATCGGTACACTCCTCCGACCGCGTATACGCCGTCCGCCCCGACGCCCGAGGAGCTGAGCAAATGGAACGCGCCGATGGTCGTCTCGTTCCGCCGCAAGCTGGCGCCCTACCTAGCGGTCAACGCCATCCTCGTCCCGATCTCGCTCTTCTCGAATCATGACTTCATCGCGCTCACCGTCATCTGGACGGTGGCACTCGCGTTCAAATACTCGAAGCTATGGGCCGCCGGATACGACTGGCGCGACGTGTTCCGTCAGCCGCGCGATCGACTGATGTTCGATGTGGCCGCCGAAACGATCGACGATGCGCGGGCGCTCTTTGATGAGAAAAAGCGTGCGCAAGTCCGCGCGCGCGCTCGGTCGCGCGGGCAGGGATTGTTCTCTCCCATTTCCCCGCTTCCGTCTAGGCAGCCATTTCAGCCGTATCCGAGAATCAACGCTCCTGCCGGCGCGACGCCGCTGAGTCCGATTCCAGCGGGTGCCCCCGGTGCGTTTGCTGATTCGCGCTATGGCTCGGCGATACGCGAAGCGGAATCCGACCATCGCGAAATTCACCGGCAGCTTCTCAACATGCCGTCTGACGAGCGCGAGCAGATTCCGGAGGTCGCGACCTCCGCCGATGCCGTCTTCAGAAAAGTACAGCAGCTCGCGCTCTCGCTCTCCGACATGGACCGTGGCGCGGGACGCGAGTCGCCCGAGGCCGTGGAGAAGGAGATTTCGACCCTCGAATCACAGGCCAATCCGCTCGACTACGGAGCGAGCGAGGGACGCGTCCGCCGACTGGCTCTCCTTCGCCGCCAGCGCCGGGCACTTGCCGACGTCGGCCGCAAGAAGCAGGAAGCGCAGGAAAAACTGGACAACTGCCGTCAGCTCCTCAGATCGATGCGTCTGGAGCTGGTGCGCTTCCGCACTGGTGGTCTCAACGCGCAGCCCACCGGTCTCACGATGGTCACCCAGCAGGCTCAGAGTGTCGTCAGGGATATGGGGTATCTCTCGGACGCCAACGCAGAACTGAACGCTCTCTGATCGTCGCGCGCTCCGCCACAATCGCGTTTCTGTCCGCCTCGCTTGCCTGTCAGCACGAGCGGGACGTCACCCTGCAGACCGCAATCTCGACTCCTGATGGCTTCACGGCTTCTTGGACGCCGACACGCGTCGATGCGACGGTGCGCCCTATCGTTCGCGTTCCGAGACCGGACACGCTTCGCGGGCTTTATGTGAATCGCTGGGCCGCGCTGGGGAGGAAGCTCACCGACCTGATAGGCGTTGCGAAAAGGACCGAGATAAACGCGCTCGTCATCGATGTGAAGGATGACCGTGGGTTCCTGCTCTACCGCTCCGACGTACCGCTCGCGCGCGAGATCGGCGCGGACACTGCCGACGGCCACGTGTTGTCGCGCTCCCGACTGCGCGTCATTCTCGACACAATGGTGGCACACGACATTTATCCGATCGCGCGCATCGTCGTCGCCAAGGATCCGCTCCTGGCGCAAAAGAGGCTCGCTCTCGCGATCAAGAGAAAGTCGGATCTGAAGCCATGGCTCGACAAGAACGGGAATCCGTGGCTGGACCCGCACCAGCGCGCGGTGTGGCAGTATGCCGCGGATCTCGCGCTGGAGGCGTACGACATCGGCTTCAGTGAAGTGCAGTTCGATTACGTGCGCTTCCCCGACGAGAAACGACTCATCACCGAGACGGTCTATCCGCTCGCAGAAGGCCGGACACGCGCACAGGTGATTCGCGAACAGCTGGGATTTCTGCGCCGCACTCTCAAGCCGCACGGAATTCCGGTGACCGCTGATGTGTTCGGATTGACCGCAACCGACACCAGCGATATGGGCATCGGACAGAAGTGGGAGATGTTCGTCGACCAGGTGGATGTCGTTCTTCCCATGGTCTATCCGTCGCACTTCGCGCGCGGCACGTACAAGTACCGAAACCCGAACGCGCATCCGTACGCGACGATCGACCGCGTGCTGAAGGATGTGATCGCGAGGACGGACTCCATCCCCAACGCCGCCAGGATCATTCCCTGGTACCAGGATTTCACACTGGGCTCGCCTCACTACTACGCCGCGCAGATTCGCGCCCAGAAAAAGGCCGGATATGACAACGGGTTCCAGAGCTGGATACTCTGGAACCCGAAGAGCAACTATACCATCGCGGCTCTTGAGCCGCGGCCTTAGCGGAGCTTAGCTGCTTCCCTTGCGGCGAGCTTCCATCCGATCTCGCATCTCTTTCAGATTGGCGTCGAAGACTTTCTGCTGATCGGCGGTGAGTACCGCGCGGATCTCGGCGGCCTGCTTCCCCTGCAGATCCATCATCTTGGTGCGGTTAGCTTCGTCTGGGGCGGTACCGGTAGCCTGAGCTGCTTTGCGAAGCTCCATCTGCTGCGGGAGGTACTTCTCGCGGATCGTCTTGATCTGATCCTTCTGCGCGTCCGTCAGGGTGATGTCCTTGAGGAGCATTCCACCCATTCCGCCGCCGCGGCGCATTTCGCCCTGACCCTGCGGCTCGGGTTGCCCCTGTGCAGCGGCAACCGAGGTAATGCCAGCGCAGAGGGCAAAAGCCAGCGCGGCTATGTGAATAACCTTCATCCTTCTCTCCTGGAGAATTTTGTGTTTGACGGCACCTCGCCGTCCCGCACCTAATACTCCAAAGGGGGCCAAAAGGTTGAACGCGGCGTTGGAATCAAAATCGCAACGTCGCACACGCCCTAACCGACTGTCCCACCAGCACTTACGCCTCAGCCCCTAGCGCCCGCGTGAAAACGTGCTATTCTTCCGCGCTATCGGCGGCTCTTGCGCCTGCCGGCTTCGAAGGCCTGCCCCCCACATATCGAGCGCCGTTTGTGACCGCACCCGGGACTGCCGCCGAGTTATCTCCGACGATAACGACACCTGCTCCTGAGCCGCTCTCCTTTCCGGTAAGCTGGCTGCTCGAGCACGCGTCAGCGCCGATCCGGTATCGCGCAATGACCGAGGTCGCTCGCTTGAGCGATCCCGGCCCTCGCGAAGTCGACTGGCTTCCGTACTCGCACCGGCCGGCAATCAAGCTTGCGGTCACCCAGACACGAGATGGGATGTGGAACAACTCCATTCTCTCCCTTCCCAATCGGCACAGCGCGGATTTCGCCAACATCGGAATGATCCCGGCCGTTCGACGTCTCATCGAGTGCGGCTGGACCCCGGATTCGCCCCCGCTGGTGACGGCGCGCCGACTACTCTTTCGCCTGCTTGCTGAAGACAATGATCCCGCGTTCACGTTCGAGCTCGGGACAAAGACGCGCGACGATGATCTGGTCCGTCGGACCCGCGGATTATTCCGCGAGGCAGCCGCTGCCACGCTTGCCCAATGCGGATACGAAAACGACCCGAGGCTGCGCGGCGCAGCGAGACGGATTCTCGAGAGAACCGTTGCCTACCTCACCTCGCCCCTCGGCGAAAAGCCATGGATGCGGGTCGGCAATACGCACGTTCTCGCGCCGGAGTCGGCGCCGCCCTCGATCTACACGCTGACGATGCTCGCGTACATGCCCATCTTCCGGCACGAGCACTTCACGGCTGTGGAGCGGATCTACGATTGGATCACTCAGGCCCTCCCGCGTCAGGAAGTTCTTCAGCTGTACGGCAAGAAAATGGTCCCGCAGCCGCACCTCATCATGGGTGACGTGTTGCCACACCGTAACGCGGTCGAGGCCGACGTGCCTTTCGCGCTCACCTGGCTCGAGACAATGGCTCGGCTCAACTTCCTGCGCCGCAACGAAGGGTGGATAAAGTTGTACGAGCGGTTCGTCGATGACCGCGATCGCTCGGGAGTCTGGCACCCCCACAAGGGGCTGGAACGGCCAACGACCACGCACCCATGGGCGTGGTCGGCATTTCCCCTCGATGATGGAACTGGTGCCGAATCGAAATGGACCGACGTAACTTTTCGCATCGGTCTCATCGGAAAGCTTCTCGGCAGGGAAATTGAATTGATTTGATCTGATGATCAAATCACATCGTCGGGACAATCTCAGTCCCGGCGAAATGTTTCCCGCCGGCGATCCGGCTTATCGCGTGAGCTTCCCGCGACTGCACTCCGGTTTGAAGGTGAGAGTGGTCGAGCGTGGTGATCCGGAGGCACCTCCCGTCGTGCTCATTCACGGATGGGGCTGCTCGGTTTATGTATTCCGGCGCAATATGCCCGCTCTCGCCGAAGGCGGGTTCCGGGTGATCGCCGTCGACCTCAAGGGACACGGATTGTCGGACAAGCCGATTGCGCCCGACGAATACACGATCGACTCCCTCGTCGAACATCTCCGGGATATTCTGGATGCGCTCGAGCTCGATCGGCCCGCGCTTGCCGGCCATTCGCTCGGCGGCTCGCTCATCTACCATTTCGCGTCGCGATATCGCGAGCGCGCTCAGTGCCTGGGCCTTCTCTCGCCTGTCGGTCTGAATGGCGTGCCCCTGATGCGCCTCTACCGCGCTCTGACGCCGAAGCCTCTCACTCCCATCCTCCGACAGATCAGGCCCCGTCTGATCGTGACTCTCGCGCTGAGACGGGTTTACGGACGACGCGCGCGTTTTACGGAGCGCGACGTCGAGGAATTTCTTGCGCCTTCTCAGTTCCCGGAGTTCGCGCTGGCCATGAGAGAGCTGCTTCACAACTATGATTGGACGGCGGGAAAGAATCGGCGGCTGGCGACGGTAGACCTTCCCGCTATTGGACTGTGGGGAGCGCTTGACCACATGATGCCCGACGACGGGATGGGCGTCTACGTTCCGCTCCTGCCACGCATAGTGCTGAGGGTTATTCCCGAGGCGGGTCACGTCATCGCCGAAGAGACGCCAGACGAGGTCAACACCGCTCTGTTGGCACTCCTCAATGCCCACGCTCGCCCCGGCGCTCGGACCGAGCCCGCGACCAGCGTATATTACGGTAGATGATTGAAGAGAAAATCGACGCGGGGCTCTCCTTTGCGGAGCTCGACCTCGCGCCCGAAGTGCTGCAAGCCGTGCGCGACGCCGGCTATACGCACCCTACCCCAATCCAGCAGCAGGCGATTCCCCTGGCGCTTGCGGGTCGAGACCTGATTGGTCTGGCTCAAACAGGAACGGGAAAGACCGCGGGCTTCACTCTTCCCATAGTTCACAATCTGATCAGCGCTCCGATCACGGACGCGAAAGGTGAGCCCACTCATCGCGTCCGTGTTCTTATCCTCACCCCCACGCGCGAGCTCGCCGCCCAGGTGGAGGAGAGCTTTCGCAAATACGGCAAGTACACTCAGCTCCGTGTTGTTCCCATCTTCGGTGGAGTCGGCATCGAGCCGCAATCGAAGGCTCTTCGCCGCGGAGTGGACGTGGTCGTTGCGACACCGGGACGACTCCTGGATCACATGGAGAGGCAGAACGTCTCATTCGACGACCTCGAGGTGCTGGTTCTCGATGAAGCGGACCGCATGCTCGACATGGGATTCGCTCCGCAGCTCAATCGGATTGTGAGCGAGATCCCGCCCTACCGGCAGACTCTGCTCTTCAGCGCGACGATGCCGCCCGAAGTCGAGGCCCTCGCCCGAACGTATCTGCGCAAGCCGGTAGTAGTGCAGATCGGCCGTCGCTCAGAGGCAGTAAGCACTGTCACGCACGCCGTCTACCCGGTTCCGCGGGAGCGAAAGACCAAGCTGCTGGTCGAGCTGCTGAAGGAAGCGCGCATGGACTCGGTTCTCATTTTTACTCGCACCAAACACGGTGCCGATCGCGTAGTTCATCATCTCGAAGACGCTGGGATTGCGGCGACGGCAATGCACGCCGACAAGTCGCAGGGCGAGCGCACTCGCGCGCTGGAGGATTTCAAGTCCGGGAAAATTCGGGTGCTGGTNNGCCGCCACCGGCGATGCCTACACTTTCATGTCGACCGACGAGATCGCGATGGTGCGCACCATCGAGCGCATGATCGGACAACAGATACCGCGCATTTCCGTTCCGGGTTACGATTTCGGCACCACGGCGGACAACGGATCGAACGGAGATGCCGCGGAGCCTGTGACTGCCGAGATCAGTGCCTCAATCGACCCAGTCGCGACACAAAGACGGTATCGGCGAACGAGTTCCGTCGCACGACGACGCTGAGATTAGCGGCGCCGTACCCCATGCCGGTCGCGGAGTAACTCATGCCCGAGCGAGTGGCGGAGAGTCGGACATCGTGATCGGCGCCGATTTTCGCATTTCGCAGCCTGGCCCCTCCCGCGCTCACGTAAATCGCCCGCGCAGCCGTATCGATCTCTACTGTCGTCTGTGCGCCCCGCGCTATCGCGAGGTGTCGAGCGGTGCTGAAGAGCGATTCGATCTCGATCACCGCGCCGTGCACATGAATGCTGTCCAGAAACCTCCCTGCCCGCGGAATGGCAATGGCCGAGAGTATGCTCAGAATGCAGAGCGTGACGGTGAGCTCGATCAAAGTGAACGCGTGTCGCATCGATCCTTCCGCCAGGTTGTGTGGTTCGATAGCATATGACTGACACACGACACGCCGGCGTCCCGAATCATCCGGATGTATCCATTCCGTTCCCACAAAGAATGGGAGACTTCCTCGCGTCCAGCGCCGCTCTCTGCGCGCTCCTGGTCGCGTGTTCGCCTCCGCCAGCAGCTAATCCGCCCGCCCCACCTCAGCCCACTCCCGCAGCGGGTCCGTTCCAGATGGATGCGAGCCTGACGCCGGATCGCGTGCCTCCCTTTCTGCAGGGTCCGCTAATCGTGTGGGGTCCCGAGCCCGCCGGCGTGCCACACGCGGAGAGGGTTCGTACATACGATCTCCAGCATCAGTCGACGACGATCCGTTTTGACTGGGCGCGTCACGCTGTCGAGGGTACGACGACGTTGCAGATCGCGGGATTGCGAGGAACGTCGTCGGTCTCGAACGTCGCAATCGATGCCGGCAACATGACGATCAAGCAGGTGACGGCCGGTACCAAGCCACTCAAACACGATTACGATGGACGCTCGCTCGTCGTGCATCTTGCGAGCCCGCTCCGCGCCGGAGCCAGGACCTCGATCACCATCGTTTACGACGGCGTCGATCGAACGAAGGGCGCCTTCTTCAAGCCCAGGCACATCGTCTGGACTCAGGGCGAGGCCGAAGACACGCGCTACTGGGTTCCTACATACGACTATCCGAACGACAAGACCACCTGGGAGTTCTACCTCTGGAGCGCGAAAGGCGAGAGGGCGCTCTCGAACGGCCGTCTCGCCGGATCACGCGAAGTCGGCGACAGCATTGAATGGCACTGGGTTCTGGACAAACCGGCGTCCACCTATCTCATGACGGCAGTCGTCGGCAACTACGCGGTCCTGCAGGACAAACCATGGCACAACGTGCCGATCGGGTACTGGACGTACCCCGACTCGATCGCGGCCGCATGGCGAGGCTTCGGAAAAACTCCCGCCGCAGTCGACGTCTTCTCGCGCAAGACCGCGGTCCCTTACCCGTGGGCGAAGTACGATCAGGTAGTCATCCCGGAGTTTCAGTTCGGTGGAGAGGAGAACGTCACGGCCACGTCGCAGAACGACACCGAGATTTTACTTCCGCCGTGGGGGCCGCCTGAGCTCAGCGCCGACGATCTCATATCGCACGAGCTTTCCCATCAATGGTACGGCGATCTGCTCACGATGCGCTCGTGGGCCGACGCATGGCTCAACGAGGGGTTCGCCACGTTTATGGAGCAGATCTTTCGCGAGGAAGACAAAGGTGTTGACGAAGGCGCCTTCCATCGGTTTGAATCGCACGAAGAGAGTATTGAGGCCGACCGTCGGGCGCGCCGCCCCATCGTTTACGACAAGTGGGTCAACGATCCACTCGAGGTGTTCTTCAGCGGTCACATTTATCCGAAGGGCGCCACGATTCTCCAAATGCTCCGTCACCAGCTGGGCGATGCGGCATTCTGGAAAGCGATGAACCACTACACCACCGCGAACGCGTACGGGAACGTCGCCACTGCGGATTTGCAGAAAGCATTCGAGGAATCGACTGGCAGAGACTTCAAGGCATTCTTCGACCAATGGGTGTACGGCGCTGGATTCCCGGTTTTTCAGGTCTCGTCACGCTATGATCGGGCGACCAGGAAGCTCGTGATCAATGCGACGGAAGTTCAGTCGCGCGACAGTCTCACCGGCTACTTTGATGTCGACTCCGATGTGGAAGTGCGCACCGACAGCGGAGTCGTCCGGTTTGTCGTTCCCGTCAGAAATGGAACTGGGGAGGGGACCGCCGATCTGAAAGCGCCGCCGCGCTCGATTCGCTGGGACAAAGGAGACTGGATCCTCGACATCGCGGATTTTCCCCGCTCCACCGCGATGATGCGGTATCAGGTGGTGAACGACGATGACGTGCTGGGCAGGATTGAAGCAGTGGATGTTCTGGCGCAACGCCCGGCGGACCGATTCGCGCTCGACGCGCTCATCCGCTCCACGCGCAATGATCGTTTCTGGGCCGTCCGTGCGCGCGCTGTTGATGCGATTGGAGTCTGGGCGAGCGATTCGAGTCGCGCCACGATCGCGCCTATGAAGAGTGTGAGGGACGCTTTATTGAGAGCCACCTTCGACCCGGATGCACGGGTTCGGGAAGAAGCGGCAAAAGCGCTTGGATATTTGCCCATCAGCGGACCTGCCGCGCTCGATCTAGTGGTTCGCCTCAGGAGTCTCGCTCGGAACGACCGGTCAATGATTGTACGCGGCGCTGCTCTCGCCTCGGACATTGTGCTCGAGAAAGACGCGGCTATTCCGCTCGCCAAGCAATTGATGGCACCGGAGGTGTGGCACAACGCGATCCGGGAGCCAGCCCTCAACGCCTTGAAAGCGATCGATACGCCGGAAGCCCGTCAGCTCGTCCAGCAGTACGCCCCGGCCTCGCAATAAAACCAGGTTCACAACCCATAACATGAATATCAGCATCGAATACTGCGT
>DHJO01000186.1:29880-31954 GCA_002404375.1 Gemmatimonadales bacterium UBA4718
TTTCCTGAAGCGGAGCTGAAGCTGATTCCCTCAAGAGGCGGTCGGTTCGAGGTTCTGCGCGACGGAACACCGGTCTACGAGAAATCGAAGACCGGCCGTCACGCAAAGCCGGGCGAAATCATCTCACTACTCGAACAGAAATCCTGAAATCATGCGAATAGCGTTATCCACCGGAGGTGGTGACGCGCCGGGACTCAACGCGGTGATACGCGCTGCGGTGCTCTCGGCTGTCAATCGAGGCTGGGAAGTACTCGGAATCAAGAAGGGATACGCCGGACTCCTCGGCGAAGAAGAAGTTATTCCCATGACGGCAGCGACGGTGCGCGGCATAGCGCACCTCGGTGGAACGATTCTGAGAACCACCAACCGCGGCAATCCGTTCAGTTATCCCATTCTCCAGCCCGACGGAACCTTCATCGAAAAGGACCGCTCGGGAGAGCTGATCGAAAACGCGCGCAAGCTCGGAATCGATGCTGTGATTTCGATTGGTGGTGACGGATCGATGAGCATCGCGCACCAGCTGTGCGAGCGCGGGATGAAAATCGTCTGCGTCCCCAAGACGATCGACAACGATGTGAGCGGCACCATCACCACTTTCGGGTTTGATACCGCGGTGAACACCGCGCTCGAAGCCATCGACAAGCTTCACACGACGGCGGAGAGTCACGACCGGGTGATCGTGCTGGAGGTGATGGGTCGCCATGCCGGATTTATCGCGCTGCATGCCGGACTCGCCGGTACGGCGGATGCCATTCTGATTCCGGAAATTCCGTACGACATCGACAAGGTCTGCGAAAAGATCATGGCGCGCAGTCGGTCGGGAAGGCATTTCTCGATCGTCGTGATCGCGGAAGGCGCGTTTCCCCGCGGCGAAGGCCCTGCCGTTCGCGGAAAGTCTATGCCCGGCCAGGCGGTCAGGGTCGGAGGAGTGGCGGAGCGGCTCGCCGATGAAATCGAGGACCGCACCAAGAAGGAGACCCGCTCACTCATCCTCGGCCATCTTCAGCGCGGAGGACAGCCGACAGGGTACGACAGACTCCTGGCGGTGAGATTCGGCGGAGCGGCTGTACGCGCGGTTGCCGAGGAGAAGTGGGACCACATGATCGCGCTGCAATCTCCGCACATCGTGACGGTTCCCCTCGACGAGGTCCTCAAGACGCCGAAGCGGGTAGAGGTCGACCACGATACCGTTTTGACGGCTCGAGCAACGGGTATATCCTTTGGAGACTAGGTCGCGGACGCGATGAGGCAAACCCCTGGAGGTGTGTCAATGGGTCGTCCCTCCGGGAGGACAACAGGCCCTTAGGAGGCAATGCTGGTATAGAGTTAACATGTTGGGCTGAAAGAGCTTAGCAGTATTGGCATGGCTTGGCACCCCTCATGCACCCCATAGGGCCATGATGCGTCGTTTGACTTACCTATTGAGATCCGGTTTCCTGCGCTTGGTGGCGCCGGCCGTCTTCGGAGTCATCGTTTCGGCGAGCCTCTCGGAAGCGCAGCGTCCGGTACCCGTTCAGTCCAGGCAGAACACAACTCAGCAGCAGTCGAGTCGTGAGCAGATCGTGCCGCCGGCTTTCTATCCACCTGCCGGCATGTGCCGCATCTGGATCAACCAGGTTCCAGCGGGCCAGCAGCCCGCGCCAACGGACTGCGCGTCGGCGGTGAGGAACCGGCCAGCGAATGGAAAGGTCCTGTTCGGCGACCAGCCGAAGGGCAAGAAAGCCAAGACAGAGAAGGGCAAGTCCAGTCCAACGGACCAGCTCATCGATCTCATTAATCGGAGGATTTCACAATGAAGGTATTAGCCATCACACTGGCGCTCGCCGGGCTCGCCTCGACAGCGACCTTGAACGCGCAGATCGTCGGCAATAGCCGCGTTACCGGTGGGACTCAGGGCGCAACCGTGAACGGATCGTGGACAACAGTCGGCCGCGATGGAAGCGGAAACCAGGTCTACGAGCGTCGCACACGGGACAGAAACGGCAATATCGTCGTGCAGCGCGCGCGCCGTGACCGGAACGGCAATATGACGATCATCAGCACCAATATTGTCAACGGCGGCTACAACAACGGA
>DHJO01000001.1:0-11085 GCA_002404375.1 Gemmatimonadales bacterium UBA4718
CGGTGGCCAGTCCGACGCTGGTGGTTTTCCTGGGAAGCACGATCGGCAACTTTCCGCGCGAGGAGGCAGTTCGGCTTCTGTCGCACATCGCCCGTGCGATGGGGCCTTCCGATCGATTCCTCCTTGGCGCTGATCTCGTAAAGGATCCAGCGATCATCAACCGCGCGTACAACGATTCGCGCGGCGTGACCGCAGCCTTCAATCTCAACGTTCTCGAAAGGCTGAACCGCGAGCTCGGCGCCGATTTTCCACTGAGGGATTTCGAGCACCGTGCATTCTATAGTAGCGAGCAGCGGCGGATCGAGATGCATCTCGTGGCGCGAAGAGCGAACATGGTAGTGATTCCCGAGATCGGCGAGATCAGCTTCAAGGAAGGGGAAACGATTCGCACGGAGCTGAGCTACAAGTACGATCGCGCGGCGCTCGAGGATATCCTCCGGGCGTCCGGGCTTTCGATGGAGAGCTGGATGCCCGCGGACGACGGCTCTTTCGCCCTTGCACTCGCTCGCGCGGAGGGTTGAGACAGCGCTGTGAGCCTTTCGGAGGCGAAGCTGCTGGATGATGTCCGACAGCGGTTGTTCTCACCGGTGAAATCGCAAACTCCGCGCGCGGTGGGCGTGGAGATCGAGCTCATTCCCATTCACGCGCAGACCAGAAGACCTGCCCTGCCGAGGAACGCGGGAGGAGTGTCTACCGCAGGCATAATCTCGCGGCTGGGACAGCGCCACGGCTGGCTGGAAGAATCAGTCGAGAACGACCCGCCATCGTGGAAGCTCCCAGATGGCACGCGCATCTCGTTCGAGCCTGGCGGTCAGATCGAGATCAGTAGCACGCCGCACGCAACCGCTTCGTCCGTGATAGACTCGACACAGGCGCTCATCGCGATGCTCGAGGGCGCGATGGCAACCGAAAGCATCGAGTTGCTCGCACGCGGGGTTGATCCGTACAACGACATCGGCGCGGTCCCTCTCCAGCTGCACCGCGATCGTTATGAGCGCATGACCCGGTATTTCGAATCGATTGGGCCGTCGGGTGTCCGGATGATGCGACAGACCGCTGCGCTCCAGATCAATCTCGAGCGTGGCGAAGACCCTCAATTCAGGTGGCGCCTGCTCAACGACCTCGCACCGATCGTCACCGCGTTGTTTGCGAATTCGCGCGACTACGCCGGCAAATCAACCGAGTGGGCGAGTTACCGGTCCCACCTCTGGAGGACCCTCGATCCTTCGAGGACCGGGATCATCTACGACGAGCCAGGTCATGCCGAGAGATATTTGAGCTTCGCGCTCGATGCGTTCGCGATGCACAGCGGCGGCGGACAGCCATATCGAACTTTTCGCGAATGGATGCGCGAGCCGGGTGTAAACGAAGCCGAATGGCTGTTCCATCTCTCTACCCTTTTTCCTGAAGTGCGGCCCAAGGAATATTTCGAGCTGAGATCGGCGGACACCATCGAGGCCGCACAGTTGTTCGCGCCCGTAGTGTTTGTCACGGGAATCGTCTATGATCGCGAAAGTTCGGTAGCGGCTACGGAGATCCTCGGACTGCCGGATCCCGTTCTCCTCCTGCGGGCCGCGAGCCGTGGATTGAAAGACCGGGAACTATGGGTCACGGCGACTGTCTTGTGCGAGCTTGCAATCCAGGGAGCAGCTCGACTCGGCGAGGAGTACATATCGACGCGGCATCGCGAGGATGCGTGGACGTACTTTAAGGCCCTGAGAGAAAAGTTTCGGCCCGGCCGAAGAGCGCACTTCTTTCCGGACGGGTAAAGCATGCCTGAGCTTCCGGATATCACTGTCTACATCGAAGCGCTCGAATCACGAATCGTTGGCGAGAGGCTCGAGCGAACGCGCATCCCGAAGCCGTTCCTGTTGCGCTCCGTCGATCCGCCGATCAGCGCAGCTCACGGAAAGCGAGTACTCGGAGTGCGGCGAATGGGGAAGCGAATTGTCGTCGAGCTGGAAGACGATCTGTTTCTCGTAATTCACCTGATGATTGCGGGGCGGCTGCGCTGGGTGCCGGCGGGCGGGAAAGTCCCGGGTAAAATCGGACTCGCCGCGTTCGACTTCACGAATGGCACTCTGATCCTCACCGAGGCCGGCTCAAAGCGTCGGGCTTCACTTTGGCTCGTGCGTGGAGAGCAATCGCTCGAACAGTTCGCGCGGGGTGGCCTGGAAGTATTGGAGTCCGATCTCACGGAGTTCACGGAGCGACTGATACGCGAGAACCACACGCTGAAGAGATCGCTGACCGATCCAAGGTTGTTCAGCGGAATCGGAAACGCATACTCGGACGAGATTCTCCACCGCGCCAAGTTGTCGCCTGTGAAACACACCAGGCGGCTGAGCGACGAAGAAATCCAGCGCCTCTTCGACGCCACTCGGACGACATTGATCGAATGGACCGACCGCCTGCGCGAGGAATCCGAGGGAGATTTCCCCGCGAAAGTGACCGCGTTCCGCGAGGAGATGGCGGTGCACGGAAAATTCGGCGAGCCCTGCCCGGTATGTGCGACGCCGGTTCAAAGAATTCGCTATGCCGACAACGAGACGAACTATTGTCCGCGCTGCCAGACGGAGGGAAAGCTCCTAGCGGACCGCGCACTTTCCCGCCTGCTAAAACAGGATTGGCCGCGCTCGATCGACGAGCTCACCTGGAGTTGAATCCTCTTGGTCGGCTCGGATTGGGGATTGGGGATTGTCTCGCCGGGTCGTCGGAGGGGTCGGACTTTGGCGACAACGCAGGCGATCTAGTTCTCACTTCCCGCGAGACTTACCGCACTCTGTTGGGAGGTGAGAGGTGTCCTCGCAGGCGACGTCCAAGGCCGCGACCGAGGAGACCCGCGACCGAGCAGAGCGAGGGAGCGCAGTTAGGGGCTCCGACCGAGCGACCGTCGTCGCCGAAGAGGACACCTCTTACCGACCCCGACAGAGATGCCGGTCCAAGCGCAACGAGCAAGAACTAGATCGTCCCCGCGTTGAGCCATTTCACTACACGCGGCGGCTCATACCTCTCAAAACGTGAGAGCAGGGCGGCGGGCTCGCTCTCCACCACGACCATGGCCCGGTGCGCGTCGCGCACAAACCTCTCGGCGACCGCATGATCCAGAAACTCCAGCAGCGGATCGAAATATCCGGCGACGTTGAGCAATCCACACGGTTTCGCGTGCATGCCGAGTTGACCCCACGTCCAGGTCTCAAAGAATTCCTCGAGCGTTCCGATACCGCCCGGCAGCGCGATGAAGCCGTCCGCCAGCTCCGCCATCATCGCCTTTCTCTGATGCATTGAATCGACGATGCGCAGATCCGTGAGCGCCTTGTTTGCTACTTCGCGCTCCACCAGCATTCGCGGGATCACACCGATGATGTCGCCAAACTCGTCCGTCATTGCGTCCGCCAGCGCTGCCATCAGACCGACATTCGAGCCGCCATACACGATCCCTATCCCGCGCTGGGCGAGCAATCTGCCGAGCGCGCGCGCTGCTTCCACGTAATCTGGGCGCGCGCCTGGATTCGATCCGCAGAAAACCGCGAGGCGGCGGATCTCGCTCACGCGCGCGGGCGCATCGCGGCCATCATGTTGACGCCCAGGCCGGCAAGTGACTGACCACCGTCGCACACGACGACCGCACCCGTGATGAATCTGGCGGCCTCACTGCACAGAAAGAGCGCGAGATCCGCGATCTCGTCCTTGGTGGCGAAGCGCTGGAGCGGAATGGTTCGAGTGAACTGCTTCCGGATCTCCGGCGTCGGGGCGAGACGGCGCATCCCTTCGGTCTCGTCAACTGCTCCGGGAGCGATCGAGTTGACTCGCACACCCTCGGGGCCCCATTCGATGGCAAGACACTTCGTCAGCATGTCCACTCCTGCCTTCGCCGCACAGACGTGCGCCTGCATGGGCATTGGAGTGAAGGCCTGCATTGCCGATATGTTGATGATGGAAGCGCCTGGACGTCTCAAGTGCTCGAACACCGCTCGACATGTGTTGAAGGTGCCCAACAGATCGATGTCGACTACCGACTTGAACGCGTTCGCGGACATGCCAAGCGCCGGCGCCGGAAAGTTTCCGGCAGCGCCACAGACGACCAGATCGATTTCGCCATGTGTGTCGCGCGCTGACTTGATTGCGCCAGCAAGGGCGTCGTAGTCCCGCACGTCGGCGGGATGACCGGATGCAACGCCTCCCGCTTTCCGAATCTCGCTGGCGGCAGCGTCGAGTTTCTCCCAAGTCCGGCCGATCAACGCAACCTTGGCTCCATGCTCCGTGAATCGCTTCGCGATAGAGAGATTGATCCCGCTTCCGCCACCGGTGATGACGGCGGTTTTTCCATCGAGCACTTTCTTTTCGAATACTTCCGACATCGGCGCTCCATCAGCATCTCGTGGAGACGCAAACCTATAGTTTGGGCGAGAGTGCTGAAAGTGCGGAGCCGCACACGAAAAAACCCCGCATCCTTTCGGATACGGGGCTGGCTACTGGTGGCCCACCCGTCCTACAAGCTCAGCCAGTAGCACTAATCGGGGCTGGAGAGAAATCCAGGCTCTAACTCTTAGACCCACCGTACGGCCAAAGGGTTTAGAATGTTGCAAACTTTTTTATTGGCGGCTTAGCGGGGTCCGGCAAATCGACGAAGCGGTCTTTGTTCGGGTCGCCGTGTGAGAAGCCATTGATCTCATCCAATCCGGGAATGACCGCTCAGTCGGTTCGCCGCTTCCGGGTTGTAAGCAATGACAAGTCGCCGGTTGAGGAGAAGAGCTGCTCCACAGCAGCTTCAGAGACCGCGGCGACGGTTGCTCTGCTGAGCGAGAGCTTCGTGGATCCGCCAGCCTGCGTCTCGGCGATGAGTCCCGCTGCCCGCAGCGCCTGCACGTGATGCGTGATTGTCGGCTTCGACACCCTGAGGCTGCGCGAGAGTTCCGCGGATGTCGTTGGACTCCGCGCGAGAATCGAGGCGATCGCGTAGCGAGTCGTATCACCCAGGGCTCGGAACACCGACTCGGCGTTGATGTCCGAATGCGAAGCGAGCGCGTTCGTGCCGGTGGCCCGGACATCCGTCGCTATTCGGTTGGCAGCGGTGACATCACGCACGATGGGGAAATAGAGACTGACACGTCCAGTTATGCTCTCGTATTTCGCCCACCAGCGTCGCGTATTGAAGGCCGATGGAATTATGACGCAACGATCGATGCGGTCGTAGGGGATGGATGCGCCACTCTTCGGACGAAGCTCTCGCGCCTTTGCGTCAAGACTGACCGGCAGCTTCAGCTCGCCGGCCAACTCATGGAGTGGAGCCTCCTCCTGCAGATCCCTCAGTCGAAATGAATCCGCGCGCATCTCCGTCTCGAGCGCCGACCAATCGCTGCGGAATCCGGTCTGCCAGAAGCTGTCGAGCACGAGCGCGAGCTCACCTCGAAAGGTTTCGGGGTGCGACAGCAGCATGGCCATCGCTTTCGCTGAATCGGAGCTCGCGTCGTAAGGGCGCAACCCGAAATAGCCTAAGAGCTCGGCGCCATCCGATTTCTCATTGGCGACGACCTGACGAAGACTCTTCTTTCCGGCGACCAGTGCGCGAACGGTTGCAGCGTCATGAAAGATTCCGGAGAGGATGTTCGACTTGAGGTCCTCCACCGGCATCTCGCGAAGATTCGAGACTATTTCGTCGAACGTCATCTCGCCGGGTGTTCGCTGCAGGGAATCGGCGAGCAGTGCCCAGAAAAGCGGGACCGGCGCGACTCGTTTGGCAACGTGCTCGAAGTCGCGGGGAAGTCGAGTCATCGCTCGCTGCCTCCAGTCGTCGAGCACGGACGGCGCGCTGTGAGTCAGTGAGTACAACGCGTAGAAGACGTCGAATCGCGGCGTCACCGCAAACGCGATTGGAAAGGCGCGATCGGTCGGCATGTTAGCTAACAACCTAACCGGTGTTTCCCCCCTCCGACACTCCCTATCTGTGTGCCCGCGAGTCTCGCTAGAAGGCGGTCCTCGGTCGGCTCACTGCGAAGATCCCATTGGTCATATCGATCCTGACGACGCCGCTGTTCCAGATGTCGCCACCCAGAACTCCGTCGAGAGACGCGAGAACCTGATAAACCGGCGCCCGAACCACAGCGCCCTTGAACAATATCGGAAACCCGCGCACGAGGACGCGCAGGTCGGGGAGCACTGGTGCGCGCAGCGAGATCTCGCCGCCCAGACCTCCTACGCGCCGGCTCTCTATCCTCGCCGCCTGAATCTGCAACTTGTCGAGCAGCGTCTCCGTCACGAACGTCAGCTGCGCTCCAGTATCCAGTCCGAAGTGCAGGGGGATTCCGTCGGTGCTAGTGATTCGCACCACCGGAAGGCCGACCCAGAACATGTTGCGATCCGCGAAGCGGCGCGAGCTTGCCGGATTACGCAGGCGTATCGTGCCCTCACCATAATCAACTTCGATGTCGAGTTGCCGGATGATATCGAACCCGATGATGCCATCGAGCTTCATCCGCGTACCTTGATCGACCGGCCTGGGCTCGCTGATCCGCATCATCGATTCGGTGACGATCATTGTCGGCGCGTTGCGGACCACGACTTGACCGATCTGCATCTCTGGAATGATCGACGGGTTGGCTGTCACTCTGCCCGTGCTCGTCACGATCTCCAACGTGTCCGGCACCACGGGGATGATGTTCAGGTCTTGGGCGACATCGGACGCCAGCATCGTCATGCTCGACCCTGTGTCAAGCCAGAAGTTATACGCCTTGCCTGCTATCCTCACTGGAATCAGCGGAGTGCCTACCGCCGAGACAGACATTGGCAGCAGAGCGGATTGCGAGCGGAATGTGAGCGACTTCTGCGGGACGTCCTTGAATGCGGTCGCCCACCGCTCGATACTCGCGCGATCGCTGCGATCAGTCTTGGTTTCGGACGACTCGCCCCGAAGCGCAGCGAGCACCCCCCACTTTTCCTGATACTGAAGGGTCGCTGTATAGATCACCCTCGAGCCGGTACGAATGACCGAATCGCTCGCGGTGCGGCGCAGCTGCCCGAATCCTTTCTCCGCCGAGTCAATGTCGCCTTCCATCAGACTCCGTAGAGATTGGGCGAACGCCTTCTCTGATGGTGTGTGCGCAGCCTCCACGGCATCGTCGGGATGGAGGTCGGCAAGCGCTTCCCAGTAGTTCATGCGGTGCGTCGGACCAAGCGCACCCGGGGAGTGGAAGCACGCCAAGATCGTGATGGCCGCCAATAAGGCGGATTTCGTTTGTCGTCCTAGTGATGACAAGTGGATCTCTTTGACGTCGCGACACGTTGGCGCGACCAGTGCGTAATTCCTCGACAATCAATCAAAGTGGTGAGCACAAAGTAGGATGCTGCACACGGATATTCCACACGAATCCCTGACCCTTCGGATCCACCTCGGCATTGCAGGATGGGAAGGTGGAGCGTACGACGGCCGTCATTGAGAGAACAGCGGATCTGGGAGTTTCCTCCTGGTGTATCTTTGACAATACAGCACTGGGTGCCGCGACCGCAGATGCGCTCACGGCGAGATCACAGCCGTTGGACAGTCAGAGAGCGACCAGATGAGCGATAAGACCAGGAAGAGCGATGAGGAGTGGCGTAAAGAGCTCACGATGGAGCAATACCGTGTTGCGCGTCAGAAAGGGACGGAGCGCGCCTTCACCGGTGAGTACTACGACAGCAAGGAACCGGGCACCTATAGCTGCATCTGCTGCGGTGCGCCGCTGTTCGATTCCAGCGCGAAGTTCGATTCCGGCACAGGTTGGCCGAGCTTCACTCAGCCCGTCACAGAAGAAAACGTGCGCACCGAATCGGACTCGAGCCTCTTCATGAAAAGAACGGAAGTGCTGTGCGCGAAGTGTGACGCGCACCTCGGGCACGTCTTCGACGATGGTCCGGGGCCAACGCACCAGCGCTACTGCATCAACTCCGCATCGCTCAAGCGCGAAGATCGATAGACGAAGGTTCGCGCTCAGCTAAACGAGACCTCCGCTCTCAGCGCGGAGCGGCCTGCGGCAAAGCCATGATAACCGGCGCGCTTTCGTTTCCGCTGCGGTCCACCGCGGATACGCTCACCGCATCCGCGTACGCGCCGCCTGCAAGTCGCGGCAGCATGTAGAACCGTTGAAGTCCCGGCACGACGTCCGCCGTCCAGTCGTTACCCACCCTCGTGCGAACCAGCCATAGCCACGTTGGCTCGGTTCCCTGAGGCTGCAGGGAGATTGTGTTTGCCAGCGTTACGGCATCACTACCCACGCGCACGATTGGAGATAGCGGGGGCACGCTGTCCAGCCACGGAGATGCGGGGACCAGCGTCTTGCTCGCGTACGGACCCGACATGAGCTTCTGCGGAAGATTGTCGCCGTTCCCCATCAGAGTGCGCATGCTGAAATAGACATTTCCGGTGGCGCCCGACTGAGCACGAGTCAGCGCGATCTGATTGAGTATCTCCTCCGCGAGCCATCCTGAAGGAGTGCCCGTCACCTTGTCGACGTAGTTGCCCGGCCAGATGTGCCGCCCTTTCGCATTCTGCTCTACCCACCATTGCAGCAGAACAGGGTAGCTCAGATCGGGGCGGTCAATCGGCCAATAGAGCTGCGGCGTGAAGTAGTCCGCCCATCCATTCAACACCCATTTCCGCGAGTCTCCGTAAAGCTCGGCGTATGAATCGAACCTGCCCTCCGTCGCCGGTGGATAGCCCGGGCGCCAGACGCCAAACGGACTGATGCCGAACTTCACCCATGGTTTGCTCGCCTTTATTCCTACGTACACCTGGTGAATCAGACTATCGACATTGGCTCGGCGCCAGTCGTCTTTCGAGAGCGGCCCGCCCGACTTCTTGTATCGGCGCCAGCTCGTCGCGTCTGGAAAGTCAATCGTATTCCCTCGCCTGTCCTTCTCCTTGTATGGATAGAAGTAGTCGTCGATGTGAACGCCATCGATGTCGTAACGCTTGACGACATCGAGCACCACACGGATCGTATGCTCGCGGACCGCCGGCTCGCCGGGATCCATCCATAAATTGCTCCCGTACCGCTTCACCAGCTCCGGATGCGTCACGCTGATGTGATCCCGCGACGGAACAGACCTGGCCGAGGGATGACGGGCGCGATACGGATTGAACCACGCGTGCAGCTCGAGACCGCGTCGATGCGCTTCATTGACCGCGAACTCGAGCGGATCGTAGTATGGGTTCGGCGCCCGTCCCATTTTGCCCGTCAGATACTCCGACCACGGCTCGTACGGCGATGCGTACAAGGCATCGGCTGCCGGTCTGACCTGCAGAATCACGGCGTTGAGTCTGAGCTGCACCGCGCGATCGAACATCTCGAGCAATTCCTGCTGCTGTTGCCGCGTCGACAGCCCCGGTTCCGATGGCCAGTCAATATTCTCGACCGTCGCTATCCAGGCCGCTCTGAATTCGCGTCGAACTGGCGGTGGGGGCGTCAGGTTTTGTACGGAATTTACGGGAGGTTGGCCGCACACAGTGTCGAAACTGGCGAGCACGAAAAGTGAAAGGACCAGTACGCTAAATCGGGTTTTGGGCATAGGACACAATGTAAATCGGGTACGCGTGAAACGGCTCCTGGTCATCTCGGTTGCTCTTGTCTCCCATCAGGCGCTTTCTGCGCGCCCGACATATTTATTCAGTATACGAAGTTCCCTGGCAGGAGATGGACTTGACCGACCCTAAGCGACCGGTGCTCAGAATCGCCAAGCGCGACCTTCGCCGCGCGAAGTAGCTATGGCAATCGCGACGATCAATCCAGCAACCGGCAAAACGATTCGCACCTTCGAGCCGTTCTCCGCCGCTCGGGTGAGCGAGTGTCTTGATCGGGCGGTCACTGCATACCGGGAACATCGCCGCATGCCATTCTCCGAGCGTGCAAAGCGGATGCAGAAAGCCGCGGCGATTCTGGACGCCGAATGCCGCGAGCTCGGACGGCTGATGACGCTGGAAATGGGAAAGCCGATTGGAGCGGGCATCGCTGAGGCCGAGAAGTGCGCGACAGCCTGTAGGTACTACGCGGAAAACGCCGAGCGCTTTCTCGCCGACCAACCGGTGAAGATGGAGGGTGGCAAGAGCTGGGTTGCGTTCCAGCCGATCGGAGTCGTTCTGGCGATCATGCCGTGGAATTTCCCGTTCTGGCAGGTATTTCGGTTCGCGGCACCGGCCCTCATGGCTGGGAATGCGGGCGTTCTCAAGCACGCCTCGAACGTTCCGCAGTGCGCATTGGCGATCGAGGATGTCTTTCGTCGCGCCGGGTTTGCCGATGGGATATTTCAGACGCTGCTTATCGGCTCGGACCTGGTCGAAGGAATCATCGCCGACAAGCGTCTCGCCGCCGTCACGCTTACCGGTAGTGAGGGAGCAGGCCGGTCAGTCGCCGCCGCCGCAGGAAAGAATCTCAAGAAGTCGGTCATGGAGCTGGGCGGGAGCGATCCTTTCGTCGTGATGCCGAGCGCTGATCTGGAGCAGGCGGTATCTACTGCTGTCACCGCCCGGATGATCAACAACGGGCAGTCATGCATCGCCGCCAAGAGATTCATCATCCACGAAAGGATCTACGACGCGTTCCTGAAGCAATTCGTGGCAGGAGTGTCCGCCATCCGGGTCGGTGATCCGATGGATGAGAAGACGCAGCTTGGCCCACTCGCGACGGAAGCAATTCGCGATGGGCTCGACAATCAGGTGAGGGCGTCGGTTGCCGCTGGGGCGCGCCTCGCCACCGGGGGGAAAAAGCTGGAAGGCGAGGGCTTTTTCTATGCTCCCGCTGTACTCACCGACATTCCGCCCAAAGCGCCCGCGGCACAGGAGGAATTGTTCGGCCCCGTTGCCTCCGTGTTCAAGGCAAAGGATCTGGCCGACGCGATTCACATCGCCAATGGGACGAGTTTCGGGCTGGGCGCATCTGCCTGGACGCGCGACGCCAGTGAACAGTATCGCTTTATCGCAGACATCGAATCGGGCCTTGTCTTCATCAACGGCATGGTTGCATCCGATCCGCGCCTCCCGTTCGGTGGCGTCAAGAATTCAGGATTCGGCCGGGAGCTGGGAGAATTCGGCATTCGCGAATTCGTGAACATCAA
>DHJO01000001.1:11145-18128 GCA_002404375.1 Gemmatimonadales bacterium UBA4718
ACGGCTGACGCAGTCACGCCCGCGGGGAATGTGAAGGCTTTCCAGTATGCGGCGCTCTCGAGGGCCAGCGTCACAACGAGTCCTGTCGCGATAGAAGCAATCGCTCCCGCTCGTGTCGCGCCCTGCCAGTTCAGTCCTACCGCCAGGGCCGGCACCAGCGTCGACGCAAAGAGTCCCCAGCCAAAAATTCCAAGAAACGCCACCATGGTTCCCGAACGCTGCGCTGTGATCGCTGCCGCGATCGCGATCAGGACCGTTATCGCCCTCCCCCATCCGAGCTCGTTCCCTACACGCCGGCCGAACGCGATCGGCAGGTCGTGAGTGACGATCGCCGCGCCAATATTGATGAAAGAGTTCGCCGCGCTCATTGTCGCGGCTGCCACTCCCGAGAACACGAGCGCGGCCAGAATGATGGGAGTGACGTTGAGCAAAAGACTGGGAGTTGCCTGGTCCGGGCTGGTGAGGGGGGGTAGCCGCCCATCCAGCACGAACGCCTTCACGCCGATACCTACGCTGAAATACAGAAGAAGTACCAGCACCAATCCCAATGTCTTGAGCAGTGGATACCACTTGAGCTGGAGCGGATCGCGGAGCATGTAGTACTTGTGCACCGCTTGGGGCTGACCCAGTGACCCCATCGAGAAAACGAAGAAGAACGACAAGGCGGCCAGTGGAGTGAGCTTGCCCCAGGGCCCGAGGAATGTCGGATCGTGCGCAAGTATCGTTCGCGATATTTCCCCAAGGCCACCGCCGTAACCCAGTACGAACAGGAACACGAGAACTGACGCCGCCGCCATCAGCGTTCCCTGAAAGACATCGTTGTAGATCCCGGCGAGAATTCCCCCCGATGCGGAGTAGGCGAGCGTCACCCCCATCCCGATCCAGATGCCCCAACCGAGCCCTACGCCGAAGATCGAATTGATGACGACGCCCATGGCCAGTGCGTTGGTTGCCATGTACCCGACAATTCCGACGAGCATCGCCACGGCGGCAAGCCCCTGCGCTGCCGGCGAGCGGTAACGCGCGCCGATGGCGTCGGGGATCGTGATGAGATTCCGCGCTTCGCCAAGCAGTCGCATGCGCTTGGCAAGCACCCAAGCTCCCATCACGTTAGTGACAGCCGCGGGAAGAACGATGTACATCGCCCCAAGGCCGACTGCGTAGATGAACCCCGGGCCGCCAATGAAGGCAAATCCGGAGACCGATACGGACACGGACGCGACCGTGAGAGCGACCAGTCCGATCCCCTTTCCGGCCACAAAGAAATCGCTGGCAGTCCGTGTTCTCCGTGCGGCCCACACGCTGATCGCGACTACCACCGAGAAATAGAATACCCCCACTGCGATGACCGCCGGCTGCGCAGCACTCGGCATTGCGACCTGGAGAAGAGCGCCTGGAATTGAGATTCCGATCATTCGGACAATTGTTGGTCCGATGCCGCCTTCGCGAGCGACGCACGCTCTCTGTTCTCCTGACCCATCGCTCGGACACGCTCCACGTCCTCCGCGCTCAATGTCTGCGTCTCGAAGGTCAACGCGTAGGCTACCGGAAGCACGACTATAGGAAGAAGGCCAATACCATAGATCACTACAGCCGCTCGCACTGGCAGTCCCAACCAGAGTTTGCTGAGCGTACTTCCCGTTGCTGGCAACGCGAGGGCAGCGCAGAATCCGATCGCGAGCACGGCAACGACGAACAGAAATGGAAGCTTGAGCGGGCCGATTCCCTGTCGCCCGCGCGCCGCCCCCAGAATCATGATCGCGCCAAGTGAAATCGGAATTCCCAAAGCCAGAAGCCACGGTGCCCACACCGGTGTGCCGCTTTGTCTGAACGCCGCTCCGTACCCGATCGCAATGGCCACAATTGCCGCGCACAGAGCGGTAAGAGCTGCCGTACGCGTTTTGTCCCCACGTGTTGCCCCGAGTGGGGCGATGATCTCAGACATCCCTGGTTGCATCAGATCAGGGCGAGTAACGCAAACGTCGCAAGCCAATGCTCGCCCATGTAGTCGCCCGCAACGTGTGACAGGCCTGCCGCGAGATGAACATCGGCAGCGTCGAGCGCGATCGCGCGGCGTGGATCAGTATCCCCCCATACGTTGGCGAGCGAGCGCCAACACCAGCCTCGGCTCAGGTTCAGCCCATCGAGATGGGCGATCTTCCCGTCGGTGCGATCGCTCACGATTGCCGGCTCGAACAACGTCATTGGCTGGCGCTCGCTGAGCTTCGGAAGAAACCGATCGAGCCAATCCTGAAAATCGCCGGCGCTTAACACTCTTCGCATGCACTTCGCTTCCACGAGCGCCGGCGACAGAAAGTCGTCACCGCCCGGTTCCCATGCCTGGCAGTCGACATCGTTGCGGTACCATGCGCCCGCCTTGTTCACGAGGAGATCGCGCAGAGGCCTATCGCTCATGACCTCCGAGTATTCCAGCGCCAGCGTCACGGCAAAGGCGCTGTTGAAGTGCGTCCCTACCCGCGTCGGATACGTCGCCTTTGGCAGGAAAGCAAGAAAACGGCGCACGAATTCGTCGGCGAGCGGTGCGAGTGTTTTGCTCCACCGCTTGCCATCACCGGTGCCGTGCCGGTTCAACTCCGCGGACAGCATCAGCAGCCACGCCCAGCCGTACGGGCGCTCAAAAGTATTTCGCAGTGGCTGCGCAAGGTACTCCAGCTCTCCGCGCACCTTGACCGGTGTCAGCTGTGCATCGAATAGTTCGCGGATCTCGACCGCTTCCGCGTTCTGGGGGAAGAGTCGAAGGACTGTTGCAAGCAGCCAGTATCCATGAACGCACGAATGCCAATCGAGGCTACCGAAGAAGATCGGATGCAGGTCGCGTGGCTCGCGCACATCGACCGGCCCGCTGAAAACGTGCTGGATTACGTTCGGATATTCACGCGTGATATGCGACAGCGCTAGTCGCGCAAATTTGGACGCCAGTTCCGGAGTAAGGGCACGCGGTACGGAGCTCAACGACGGAAGACCAGAAAGTTCATCAGCAGAATGTTCGCGGCGAGTAAAAGCAGTGCGGTTGGGACCTGCACCTTGATCACTGCGTTTTCATCCGGAAGCTCGAGCAGCGCCGTCGGCACGATGTTGAAGTTGGCCGCCATCGGAGTCATCAGTGTTCCGCAGAACCCGGACAGCATCCCGATCGCTGCCATGATCGTCGGGTCGCCGCCGAATCGCTGAACGATCAGCGGGAGTCCGATCCCGGCCGTCATCACGGGAAACGCGGCGAATGCGTTCCCCATTATCATCGTGAACACCGCCATTCCCATCGTGTAGGTGAGGACGACGACAAACGGATTGTCGAGCGGTATCCAGCGCTGCGCCAGTCCACTCACGACGTTGCCAACGCCGGCGATCGCGAACAACGCGCCGAGTGCCGCCAGCATTTGCGGTAGTACCGCAGCCCAGCCTACCGCATCAAGCAGTCTGCGCGCCTCTCTGATAGGTGCCGACAACGGAGGCCTGAGCATCGCCATCCCAACAGCGAGCGCAATCAGAGTGGCGATGGCCAGTGAGATCACCGTCGCCTGTTTGACGTCGACCAGCGGCGAGCCGTCGAGGGTGATCTTCTTGAAGAAGAAGGTACCGAGCACCGTTACGAAGGGAATCGTAAGGGCAGGGATGAAAAGTTTGGCGCCCCAGCGCCGCGCGCTTGCCTCCCGCTCAGCGCGGCTTGTGCTCTCCGTCTTTCCCTGCCCGAGCCCACGAATGCTCGCGACGAGAACCATTCCGATCACAAGGAATCCGCTGGCCAGATCGGGGAGGTGTGAGCCGATCAGGAATGTTATCGCGTAGATGCCCCAGAACGCCGTATTGTTGAAGCGCCGGGGATTTGTGAAGTCACGCGAGTTGACGAGGGCCACTCCGGCCATCATCAGGCCGGTGAGCCAGTAGATGTGCTCGAGTGTGATCACGTCTCGCCTTGTTTGCGAGCAAGCTCCGTTCGGAGCCATCGATCCAGCAGAAGCAACCTTGTACCATGAATGATGAACGCGCAGAGAGCGGTTGGTATCGCCCAGATCGCGAGCTGAGTCGGCTCGACGTGAATTCCATTCTGGTCCAGGAATCCCTTTATCAGGAGAATCGATCCTATCGCGATGAAGATGTCTTCACCGAAGAAGAGGGCGATGTTGTCGACCGCCGCCGCGTGTGCGCGGATCTTGTGCCGCACCCGATCCGGGAGCTCCCCGTACTGATTCTCCGCGGCGCCCTCAGCCATCGGCGCGATGAGGGGGCGCACCATCTGTGCATGCCCGCCGAGTGAGGTAAGCCCGAGCGCGGCGGTGATTTGCCGGATGGCGAAGTAGGCGAGCAGAATTCGAGACACGGTTGCGGCGCGAAGTCCCGCGACGACTGACCGCGCACGCTCCTTGAGCCCTGCGCGCTCGAGCAGCCCGATCACGGGCAAAACGAGCCATACGATGGCAACATAGCGGCTCGTGATGAACGCTTTCCCGAACGCGGCGACGACGGCAAGAGGTCCGAGTCCACTGGCGATTCCTGTGGCGAGGCCGGCGACCGTAACGACAAGTAAGGGATTCATCCCCAGGACGAATCCAATGACCACGATAACGATGCCAATGAGGGTGAGCACTCTAACTGCCCATTGCCTCGATCCGTCGCGGCGTCAGCGGGGACGAGAGCAGGTCACGCGCACGCTGGAGCGCATCATCGAGATTCGAGAAGAGATTATCGGGCCCAATCTCCTCGAGCACGGCCGAACCTGTCAGCACGACCAGTGGCTGCATGTGCACATCGGATAGCAGCACCGCGGTCCCATCCTTCCGGCTCCGGTGGACCACGTCCTTGAGCGCGTGCATTCCCGTGGAATCGAGCAGCAGCACGTCGCGCATGCGGATTATCAGCACCTTTGGTTTCCCGGCGATCACGGCCATCGTTTCCTTGAATGTCTCCGCCGCGCCGAAGAAGAAGGCGCCATTGATCTCATAGACCTCGACACCCTGCGGAATCTCTCGAAGCCGCACGGCATTCTCATCGGATGAGTACGGGTCGGCATCGTCATCGGCAAATTCCTGCGTCAGCGCGCGCACGTTTGTCACCTCTGCCATCCTCTTCATGAAGAGGAACGCCGCCAGCACCATCCCCACGCTGATCGCGACCGTAAGATCGATGAACACCGTCAGCAGGAATGTCGTGAGCAGAACCGCGACGTCACTCTTGGGAGAACTCAGCTCCGCCAGAAAGGTGCGCCACTCGCACATGTGGTAGCTGACAACTACGAGAATCGCCGCGAGCGTGGCCATCGGTATGAGCCCGGCCCAGCGACCTGCAAACACGGTAATGACGAGCAGCGTGAACGAGTGAATAATCCCCGCCACTGGAGTGCGCCCGCCATTCTTGACGTTCGTGGCGGTGCGCGCAATCGCGCCGGTGGCCGGAATTCCTCCGAACAAGGGCGATGCAATGTTGGCGACGCCCTGCGCGATGAGCTCCATGTTGGAGCGATGACGTCCGCCGATCATCCCATCCGCGACGACGGCCGACAACAGCGACTCGATTGCCGCCAGGAGCGCGATCGTGAACGCCGGCCCGACGAGAGCGGTAACCTGCACGAACGAAAGATGCGGCAGTTGTGGGTGCGGCACTGAGGCGCTGATCCCGCCGAAGCGCGTGCCGATCGTCTCGACCGGAAGGTGCATCACCGTCGCCAGCAGCGTTGTCACGATCAGAGCGACGAACGGACCGGGGATCCTGCGATTCACCCTGGGCCAGATCACAATGATCGCGAGCGCGAGAAAAGACACGGCGATCGCGCTCGGAGTAATGCCCGCGACTCCCTTCGCGTACGCGAGCCACTTGCCGATGAAATCAGCAGGCACCCCACCCATTTGCAGCCCGAAGAAATCCTTGATCTCGCCCGAGAAGATGATGACCGCGATTCCACTCGTGAAGCCCGTGATGACGGGATGCGGAATGAACTTGATCATCGTCCCGAGCTTGGCGAGCCCCATTGCGATGAGGATCACCCCCGCCATTAGCGTCGCCACCGTGAGTCCATCGATGCCGTACTTCTGGACGATGCCGTACACGATGACGACGAACGCGCCGGTGGGTCCACCGATCTGGACTCGGGAGCCACCCAGCAGGCTGATCAGGAATCCGGCGACGATCGCCGTCCAGAGACCGCGATCGGGGGTAACGCCACTGGCAATCGCGAACGCGATCGCGAGCGGCAGTGCGACGACACCGACGATTAGTCCGGCGGCGAGATCGCCGAGGAATTTCTCGCGGTTATAGTCCTTGAGCGCAGTTACAATCTTTGGAACGAGCACGGCTCGAAACTTCGGAGCACCGCGCCCTATCTACAAGAGGCCTGCCGTTCGGCGGGGAGATTATCTGCCCAGCCAGTAGTTGACCTTGACCTGAAACACATTCGTCGGGCGATCCCGGAAAATCGCCGTGCGCTCCGTGGCAAAATCGAATTGGCCGTTCGTATCGCTGCCAGTACGGTTCTGTGTCCAGACGAAGAATACCGTAGAGCCCGGCCGATATTCCCAGCGCAGCACTGCGTTCCCGATCAGAGAGCGGAAAGTGAAATCCGGATCTCCAAACGTAAACGGTAAGGCTGGTCCGGCCGCGCCGTCTGGATCGACGGTATAGGTTGCTCCGCTGGTTGGCGTGGCCGGAGCTCGAACTATCGTCCCGATGTCCTGTCCATAAATCAGTTTCCTGGCCGTGCGTGGCGCCGCGAACTCCCTGAATGACGAGTACGCGCCGCTGGCGATGAACGGTTGCGCGAAGAGCTGCAGCGTGAGATTCGGTGTGAACGTCCAGTTCACCCTGGTGTCGAGCGACAATGTGTGCGTTTTGATGAACGCGAACACATAACGATTCCCGTAGAAGGAAGTCGCAGTCGCATCTGGCACCGTTTCCACATACTGCTCCGGACTCTCATCCACTATGTAGCTCGGCGTAAGACTGATGAACACGTTCGCCGCAGGCTTGAGCGC
>DHJO01000001.1:18256-19148 GCA_002404375.1 Gemmatimonadales bacterium UBA4718
AATCGAAAACTGCCCGCTGTCTGGCATCAGTCGAGATCTCCATCTCTCCGAAGTTGTAGCCAGTTCGCATCACGACTGGACCGCCGCGGGTGAGTCTATCATCCAGCACGGTGGGATGGTGGATGGCGAAGCTCCGCAGATTCCAGTAGTTCAGAAACTGGCTGCCGAAGTAGATCTGGGTCTGGAGGTCGGTCTTGTCGCCGTCATAGTTGAACTGCTGTTGTCCACCGCCAAGGATGACCGCATTGCGATACCAGCGTCCTGGAGTACTCCACTGCCTGCCGACGTTGGCGTTCATCCACTTGTAATCCGCGCGACTCAGGAACGACAAGTCGTTCACCTCGAAACCCGGGCTCCGCCAGTTCTGCGCCGCCTCCCAGAACCAGTTCCCTGTTTCCTTCGCTAGCCGGGTGTAAAAACCATAGCCTTGAAGGGAGGTAGCATTGGGATCGAACTTGGCATCGAAGATTCCGTCGGTGGTGACTCGACGGTCGGGGCGCTGGTAGTAGTGCGCGCTGGATTGCTCGGTTAGATCTATCGCGGATGATGTTCCAGCGACGTCCGAGGTAAGGATCGAGCCAATCCAGGAGTACTGGCGTTGGTGCCAGGTGTGATTGAAATCGATTCCACCCGCCTCTGCTCGGCGGCGAAGCCTGTTGGCGACGACCGTGTCATCGAGCTGACGAAGCGTTGACGTGAACGCGCCGCCGATGGTTGTTGCTCCCCCGTTCAGGTCTTTCTTTATTCGCCCCACGAAATAGTTGCTGAGCGGCTCGACCAACTGTGTCTGTTCCACCCCACCGCCTGCCGGCACATATCGGGCAGTCTCTCGATTCGTGAGAGCATCGAGAACCCCCAACGTATATCCGCCTTTCGTCCGGCCGGTGATCTT
>DHJO01000001.1:19242-31754 GCA_002404375.1 Gemmatimonadales bacterium UBA4718
GAGTAGAAGATGTCGAGGGTCGACGTATTGCTGCAGAAATTGCAGCTGAAATTGCCGAAACCGAACGCGCTGCTGCCCGCTACGAAAAACGGGCGCTTCTCGGAGTAGTACGTCTCGTACGCTGACAGGTTGATGGTCGCCGGGTCTACTTCCACTTGCCCGAAATCAGGATTCACCGTTGCATCGAGAGCGAGGCTCGACGTCAGCAGATATTTTATGTCGGCGCCTGCGCTCACGCGTCCGTAACTGCTCTTGTGGTACGGATCGCTCGGCGCCGCGTACTTGTATTGCTCGCGCGATTCCGCGTACGGGAGGATCTCGAGCTGATGCGGCTGGGGCTCGATGACAAGTCCGCCAAGAGAGCCGAAATACATTGCACCTCCCGACTCGTTCTTGCGCCGGAACGACCACATGTCCTGCTCGTTTAGTCGGTCCGTGTACCGCCAGATCTGCATTCCCCACGTCTGCACACTATCGCGCGAGAAACGAAGCTGCGAATACGGGATGCGGATCTCGGCTGTCCATCCGAGCGAATCGACATGCGTTGCAGCTTGCCAGATCGGATCCCATGACGGATCGCCGTTGAACTGGTCACCGCGAACTCCTGCCGGGTTGATCTCGAACCACGCGTTGTCAATGTGATTGTGGTACGGATCCAGGATTACGATCAGCTTGTCGGTAGTGAGCGAGTTGAACGATCCGTTGTTGCCGTTCGAGTCGAGGAGCTGGTCCCTTCTCGCGAGGGGTGAACGGATTCCTGCGGCGCCCAGTGAGTCATACAGTCTCGCCCCAATGTAAATGGCCCGCTCGTCGTAAAGAATCCGGACTTCGGTCCGCTGCCTCGGTGGTGCGCCTTCGTTCGGGTTCTGCTGGTGGAAATCCGTGATTGGAGTTGCCTTCGCCCAGGCGGTTTCGTCGAGCTTGCCGTCGATTGTAATCGCGCCCGACGCAGGTGCCGCTGTAGCGAGCGGAAGAGATGCAGACCCCGCGGGCGTGGTCTGCGCCCGTGATGCGCCCGCGGTTCCAAGGAGGAATACGGCTGCAAGAGTGACGGAATGAGGCTGAAAAATAATTCTTGGCTCCAGGAGTACGTGTGATTAGACAACAACACGTACGCTCAGGGTTGGAGCCGGGTTTCAGCGCTTACAGGGATGCGCTTTCGAGGACGGGGTGCGCCTGTTCGTCCGATCGAGGGCAGCTCGAAGCCCACGCGCCAGCTTTGCTGCATCGTCGACCGCCCAGAAGTGCATGAAGTACAGCCGGGGCTGTTCGTCGATCATGTGACTGTGAATGGCCGTCACCTCGATGCCATTCTCGCTGAGCGTCCACAGAACTGGATTCACCTCTTTGCCCAACAGGATGAAATCTCCCGTGATTGCCGCTTTCCCTCCAACCGTGGGTTGAAAGTTGATCGCCGTAGCGACACCCATCGCGGACGGGACCTCTCGACCTTCGTCGCAAATTCTCTCGCGGCGTGGGACGCTGATCTGATACACGCCTCCGTTCATCTTGCCAGTGACACCTAGCGTTTTCGCCACCGTTGCGGTGTCGAATGGTATCGCGACCGGCGTCGTTGGCAGCGTCGCGTTTGGAGTCGGTGCCGGGCTCGCTGGGGCCGGCGGGCCAAGAGGTGTATTCGTGAACTCGAGAGCGGTTCGCACGGCCTTGGCGATCCTTTCGGCATTACCGATCGCATGAATGTGCATGTACATCACCCGCGGTGACTCACCCAGCAGATGATTGTGCAGAGCGGTTTGGTCGACGCCGTTCTGTTGCAAGCTCGCCATCACGCTGGTCACTTCAGGCTCCAGCAGGACCAGATCACCCATTACCACCGCATGATCGGCGATCCGCTCAAAGGCTACCCATGATCCGAGAGCCAGCGCGGGTTTGAGCGTGACTCCGTGTACCACCACGTTGAGATCGCTGCGCGGAAAGCCGAACCTGACCACGCCACCCGGGCTGGGCGTGCCCTTTCGGCCGAGCGCATTCTCGACAGCGCTCCAATCGGGCGCCGTGGGCCGCCTTGTCCGTTTGGCCTGGGCAGCTGCAGTGCCTGGAAGCGCGGAAGCAGCCCAACAGACGAGGAGAGCGCGCCGAAGGAACGTAACTGCGGATCTCATAGTTTCCCGCGCCATAAATAGAAGGAGGAACGACGGGCCAGGGCTGATAAGAGGCGCCGGTCAGAATCGAACTGACGAATAGCAGATTTGCAGTCTGCCGCCTTACCACTTGGCCACGGCGCCGTGCAACAAACTTATCGGGTCTTGAGCCCCCAGAGCAATCGGGCCGCGTAGACGCCGAGCGCCACTCCCGCACTAACAATCAGCACGAGCACGATTAGCGCGAGCGCAATCACTCCGACAACATTACGCCGCTTCGGCGGAGTGCTGCCGGTCGCCACCAGATGACGCTCCAGCAGCGAAACGTTCATGACATTCGACTTCCACGCGGCGTCGAACACATCACCCAGCACCGGAACCGCGCCGAGCAGAGTATCGATGCCCACGTTCACCAGCATTCTCGCCAGCGTAAACGTTGGCACTTCCGCGCGCACTGCCTCCAGAACGATGTAACCCGAGAGCACAGCGCCAATCATATCTCCGAACCCGGGGATCAGTCCGATGATCGGATCCAGGCCTATCTTCCAGTTCGTGCCCGGAATTGGTATCGCGTTGTCGAGCAGTCGCGCCAGGGTACGAACCCGCCGCGTCCTGGCATCGGGACTCAGGATTTCGCCGGTATCGGAAACCACAACTCGCGGATTGGTCCGGCTCATCGCGACACCTTCGCATCCAGCGCCGACATCCGTCTGGTGCCGGGATACGGCTTGTCACCCTTTATCGTAGTCCACAAAATCCGGTTGAAGAGATCATCATCCGAAGTGTCCTCGACCTTGAACGCCAGCTTCTTCGACGCCTCGGCCATTGGTCCCCTCCTTGGATTTACTTCCTTCAACGACACGCCCGGCGTCAGCGCGGTGTAAGGACTGAGATCAGGGGTGGTTTCCCAGATCTCCCGCAATGGACGCCCGTAGTGATCGAACTGCGACATCCGGCCGAGGCCAAGAATGTCTTCGATCGTCGCCAGTACATCGGTCGTATTCGCGAACCGGTGGATCACCCTTCCTCTACTGTACGGCGAGATCACGAGCAGCGGCGAGCGATGCGAATCCACGTGGTCGGGCCCGTCCTGCGCGTCGTCCTCGAGCACGAATACCACCGTGCTCTTCCAGAATGGACTTCTCGAGAGCGCCTCGATCAACCTGCCGAGCGCGAGATCGTTGTCCGCCATGTATGCTCGTGGCGTAGGACGCCCCGCAGTCGCACCTGAAGTGTGATCGTTCGGAAGGCGCACGAGCTCCAGCGCTGGCAGTCTGCCCGCTCGCACGAATTCCTGAAACTCATTCAGCCAGACTTCGACGCGCACTTGATCGGGGATCTGCAAGCTCCATCCCGGATACGCTCTGTTAGTGTGGGCCGCCAGGCTGAGTTTTGTCGGAACGTACGCCGAGTCCTTTAGTCCCGCCGGATCTTCCGGGACGTTGACGAACTCGCCGTAGTTTCTGTAAGTGATGCCCGCGCGATCGGCGAGATTCCACAAGTATCCGCTCGACGGTTCTGCAACATCGTCCTCCGGCCGGACTTCTCGATTGAAACCTTCATAATCGTAGCTTCGACCTCGGCCCGAGTAGTTGGAAGGAATTGTTTTCTCGGAGTAATCCGTCACGTAAGCCGCCGTCGACCAGTTGTGACCGTCGGGGCTCACTTCCGCGTTGACGAAGAACCTGTCGAAGATGCCGAATCGCTCCGCCAGCGCGTGATGATTCGGCGAGACCGCGCGCGGGAAGAACACCAGCGATGAATCGCCATCGGCGCTGGAGATATCGCCAAGCACCTGATCGTAGGTGCGATTCTCCTTGATGATGTAGATGACGTGCTCGAATGGCGGATATTTGTTGGCCGCGAGCGCTGAATCCCATCCGTTCGCCGAAGCAACCCGCTGTGAGAACCCGTTGAGATCCGTGATGCTCGCGTTCGCCACGGGAATGATTGTGAGCGCGCCGTTGATCTGGCCAAGCGTGTAGTCCGGGTCGTGAGGCGAGTGTCGAACACCCGGCTGCAGGCGCCCGATATTGGGAGCGGTGCCTCGACCCTTACCGTTCACGACGAGAAGATCACCGCCATCCACAACAATCGCCGATGGATACCAACCGACGGGAATTCTTCCGGCCAGTACGTCGTTGCCCGTTGCTCCTGAAACTCCGGAGGTGAATGGCAAGAGATCGAATACGGCAACCGCATTGTTGTCGGCCTCGGCTACGAAAAGCCGTGTTCCGTCTGCCGATACTGCCAGCGCGTTCGGTGTGCTGCCCTCGCCGGTCGCCGCCGGCGATGCATCATTGAGCGTGGCAACTACATGCAGGCTGCGCGTAGCGATCACGTTCACTTTGTCTGTGCTGCCCGATGCAACGTAGAGGCGGGCGCCATCGGGGCTGAGCGCGAGCGCCGAGGGATGCCTCGCTACGGGGATCCGCGTTCCCTCTCCCAGCTCGTTCGCCTGCGCCGGAAAAGCCGACACCGTCGATCCACCCCACGCGGAGACGTATACCTTTCCGTCGAGCCCAGCCACTACGGCGTAAGGATATCTCTCCGTCGCCAACCTCTGCACCACGCGCCGCGAGGCGAGGTCGATAACCGCCAGCGAATCAGCCAGGTTCTCGGCCACATACAAAGTCCGCCCATCACGCGAGATCGCGATACCCGCCGGATACCGGGTTCCACCTTTCTTTTCCGCCTTCACCGCGAGCACAATGCTGTCCGCGAGCTTCGCGGAGCGCTCGCGCCAGTCGAACCGGTAGATCACATCCTGATTGCCACCGGATACGTACAGTGATCTGCCGTCAGGACTGAATGCCAGCCCAAGGAAAACCGCCGGCAGTGGAATCTTCTGAAGGACTCTTCCCGAAGCTCGATCTGCAACCTGGATTCCCTGCTCCCTCCATCCATTCAGCAGCGCTACTACTCGATCCTTCTCCGGAGAGAGCGCCATCGCCAGCGGCATGGAACCCAGGTCATAGGAAACGCCCGCCGGATCGAGAGTGCGCCCTGTTGGGAGTCGACGAGGTCCGGAAGGATCCTGTACGGCAATTGTGGCCTGTGCGCGCGGAGAGGGAGAACTGCACGCGATGCCGACCAGAGACACCGCCAGCAAACTCATGTATGTGCGTTTCATCCGGCGAAAGATGGCATTGACACCAGATTCTGCCAGTCGGATAATGCGCGAATGAAGACTCGATCCGATGAAACGCGCATTGTTACTGCGACGAAGAAAGACATCCCTCTCATTCGCGAGTTCATCCTCGAGCTCGCCGAATACGAGCGCGCGCTCCCCGGTGAAGCGCCGGTGACCGAGAAGGATCTCGCCGATACCCTCTTCGGCAAGAGGCCCGCCGCGGAGGTCCTCATCGCATATCTCGGCGACAGACCAGCGGGATTCGCCCTTTTCTTCCACAACTATTCCACCTGGCTTGGCAAGCGCGGCATTTACCTGGAGGATCTTTTCGTCAGGCCTGCCGCGAGAAAGCATGGGGTCGGCTTCGCGCTGCTTCGTGCGCTGGCGAAGATAGCCATGGACCGGGATTGTGGGCGCGTCGACTGGTCGGTGTTGAACTGGAACGAGTTGGCAATCGACTTTTACAAGCAGATCGGCGCGAAGGCAATGGACGACTGGACAAGCTTTCGCTTGACCGGTGACACGCTGGCGCAGATCGCCGGCCGCAAATCGAAGGTGAAATAGTAACCTTGCTCCGCGAGGTCGAACATCGCGACGTCAGCGAACTGCTTAACTTCTTGCATTATGCGGCGAAGCATCGCGTGGATGTTGAAAGGCCGCTTGGCTGGCTTGAGACCAACCCGCATTGCAACCTATGGGTGCAAAGAATCGTCCAGAAGATGAATGCGAACTGATATGAGAGCGCGAGCGTCCGGCTACAGGCAAGTGCCGTGATCTACGGTCGGCGACCGCGACAGCTGATAGTTGTTTGGGGCTTCTCGATGCTTTTGATCCTGTCGATCGACTGGCTCGAGACGCAGGCGCCGGCGCTGCACGAGCTGATGCTGCCGTTTTACTGGATCATCCTCGCCGTCGCGTTCTATCTGACCTGGCGCTGGCTTCGTGCCCGCTCGAAGAAGGATCGGAGAGGAGGGGATCGCAGGCACACCGATCGTCGCGACCAGAATGAGTCACCCGGTAACGAGTCGCCTGGTTCTGATAGTTGACAGCCGCTTTCGGTTAGTCAGAAACTCGCGGTTCGCCGCGATCCCCGGATTCAAGGGAGCGAGCAGAGCGCGCTTCCCGCGCCGCCTTGGCCGCGGACGAGATCTTCGTAGCGTCACCCACATCGACCAGGGCGGCCATCTTCTCAACGAACACCTGCGTCAGCTCGTCGACCCTGTCGTGAACCAGCATGTCGCTCGCACGCGAGATGCTCGCGGCGCGCTCCGTGACGACATCGATCGCCCCACGCACCGTGGACAACGGTCCTTCAGCAAGCATCCGTGAAATAGCGGCCGACGGGGCGATGTCTCCAGCCAGGCATTGCACGAGAATTGCCCGCATCACCGGCGGCTGCACACCGTCGGTGAGACGATTGATGGCTTCGGCTTCCAGACCCGTCCGACTGCTCATGTTAATGCGATTGGAGACGTGCGACAAAACGAGAGGGGATCGTTCGACGCCTTGTTTCTCCGGCACAACGTGCGCCAACCCGACACGGTTCAGTTATACCACTCTACCGGAGGACTAGAGCATGGCTGCACGGAAATCAGGAAGCAGACGCAAGTACGGTAAGGCGGCATCGAAGCGCGTGGAGAGCGCGATGCGCCGCCGCAAGAAGGGAACGCTCAAGTCTGGCAGAAGCGGAAGGACCGTAAAGAGTCGCAAGCAGGCGATTGCGATCGGTTTGTCCGAGGCACGTAAGAAAGGAGCCAAGGTTCCGCGCAAGCGCTGAGGTAGAAAGACCTCGGGCGGGTTCAGTACTTGGCGAGGTAGTTGTCGAGCTCCCACTTGGAGACCTGACTTATGTACTCGTCCCACTCCAGCCTCTTCGCCGCCAGAAATTGACTGGTAATGTGCTCGCCGAGCGCGTCAGTGATGACCTGGTCTTTCTCCAGCTCGCTGCAGGCCTCTTCTAGATTGTGCGGCAAATCATCGATCCTCAGACGACGCTTCTCGCGATGCGACAGCTCCCAGATGTTGGTGTTCACCGGCTCGCGCGCATCGGCCTTGGTAGCGATACCATCCAGTCCCGCGGCGAGTTGTACGGCCAACGCGAGGTAAGGGTTCGCCGACGGATCCGGAATCCGTAGCTCTATTCTTGTTCCCATCCCTCTACGATCGGGAATGCGAATCATCGGCGATCGGTTCCGCATGGACCATGCGACGTTGACCGGCGCCTCGTAGCCAGGAACGAGTCTCTTGTACGAATTGACGAGCGGATTCGTGATCGCGGTGAATCCGCGCGCGTGACGTAATAGCCCGCCGATATAATGCAGCGCCGTACTGGATAACTCCCACTCCGACTTCTCGTCCCAGAAAGCGTTTTCTTTTCCGCGGAACAGCGACTGGTGCGTATGCATCCCGCTTCCATTCTGTCCGAAGATGGGCTTTGGCATGAACGACGCGATCAGTCCGAAAGTTCGCGCTACGTACTTCACGACGAATCGGAACGTCGTGAGGTTGTCCGCGGTCTTGAGAGCATCCGCATAGCGAAAGTCGATCTCGTGCTGCCCGTGAGCAACCTCATGGTGAGCGGCCTCGACCTCGAACCCCATCCGCTCGAGCACATCTACGATCGCGCGGCGCGCGTCTTCGCCGAGATCCGCGGGCGCCAGATCGAAATACGAGCCGACATCATGCGTGACGGTTGACGGCTCGTCATCCGGTCCGGGCTTGAACATGAAGAACTCGGCTTCCATGCCAGCGTTCATCGTATAGCCCAGCTGTGCCGCGCGCGCGATCATTTTCTTGAGGACGCTTCGCGGGTCTCCGGAAAACGGGTTGCCATCCGGAGTGTTGATGTCGCAGATCACCCTGGCGACGCGGCTACTTTCGTCGCCCCAGGGGAATATCTGGAAAGTGCTGAAATCCGGCGCGAGGAGCATGTCGGACTCCTCGATCCGGACAAAGCCTTCGATCGATGATCCATCGAACATCATGTCACCCGCGAGCGCTTTCTCGAACTGCGAGGCCGGAACCTCGACGTTCTTGTTGATGCCGAGGATGTCCGTGAATTGCAGTCTGAGGAATCGAACGTTGTTCTGGGTGGCTAGATCGAGGATATCCTTGGCGCTTGCGCCTGAGGTATCGGGAATCTGGGAGCGATGGCGGACCATCCGACCAACCTAGCCCGGTTGCTCCGATTTTGCAATTCATGCATGGAAATGTGCCTATTCCTTGCATATTGGCTGTCAAATAGCGATTTTGATCGCTTCAGCGTGCAGTAATTACACGATTTGGCCTTACACACCACCAGCGTAGACTCATGACAGCAGCGACAACCAGCCCGCGAAAGGCCCTCATTCAGGAGCTCACCAACAGGTCGCCCCGTGTTGCTCCTGGGTTCAATGAGGACGGAATACCCGGCCCCACCTCGCAGTACTTCGGCGTCAACACTCTCGGCGTCCGGCAGCTCCGCGACAAGCTCCCGAGAGAGGTCTTCGCCAGTCTTGCGGCCTCAATACGTCAGGGTAAAAAGCTCGACCGGGCGATTGCGCCAGTTGTTGCGCAGGTAATCAAGGAATGGGCGATCGCGCGCGGCGTGACTCATTTCACTCACTGGTTCCAGCCGCAGACCGGTCTCACGGCTGAGAAACACGACGCCTTCTTCGCGTTCGATGACGACCGGCAGCCGATGGAATCGTTCACTGGTGACCAGCTCATCCAGAGCGAGCCCGATGCATCGAGTTTCCCTTCGGGCGGACTCCGCGCGACCTGGGAAGCTCGCGGTTACACGGCTTGGAACCCGGCGAGTCCTGTGTTCATCGTCGAAGCCACTGGCGCGCGCACGCTCTGCATTCCCTCAGTTTTCATCGGCTACAACGGAGAAGCGCTCGACGAGATGACTCCTCTGCTTCGCAGCTCCGACGTCCTCTCACAGAAAGCGATCGCGCTGTTAGAGCTCCTCGGCGACAAGGGAGTGCAGCGCGTCTACACCACTCTCGGTCCCGAGCAGGAGTACTTCCTGATCGATCGCGCGCATTTCGCCATGCGCCCCGATCTCGTGATGGGCGGCCGCACCCTCATCGGTGCCCCACCGCCCCGCGGACAGCAGCTCGAGGATCACTACTTCGGCGGCATTCCTGAGCGGATCCAGGGTTGCATCGCGGAAGCCGAGTTCGAGCTGTACAAGCTCGGCGTGCCGATCACCACCCGTCACAACGAAGTCGCGCCCTCTCAGTTCGAGATGGCGCCCTACTTCGAGGAGACAGACCTCGCCGTCGATCACAACATGCTCGTCATGGCGACACTGCGGCGAGTGGCCTTGAGACATCACCTTCAAGCGGTTCTGCATGAAAAGCCGTTCGCCGGAATCAATGGGTCCGGGAAGCACTGCAACTGGTCAATGTCCGTTACCGCTGAATCCTCGGAGCTCGACGGATTGAATCTTCTGAAACCGGGGAAGACTCCGCACCAGAATCTGCGCTTCCTGCTGTTTCTGGCCGCGGTGCTGAAGGGAGTCCACAAGCACGCCGGGCTTCTCCGTGCCGGCATCGCTTCCTCGGGCAATGAGCACAGACTCGGCGCGAACGAAGCCCCGCCCGCGATCATCTCGGTCTTCATGGGCGACATGCTCACCAAGGTCATCGAAGAGATCGCCGCCGGAAAAAGCTCCGGTAGCGCGGAGCAGCAGATGATCAAACTTGGCGTGGCTCGACTTCCGGAGATCCGGCGCGACAACACCGACCGCAATCGCACTTCTCCCTTCGCATTCACTGGCCAGAAGTTCGAGTTCCGCGCGGTCGGATCGTCCGCGTCGATCGCTTTCCCCGTAGCTCTGCTCAACATTGTGGTCGCCGATACCATTGCAGAGATCACCGACTCCCTGCGAGAAACGCTCAAGAAAACCAAGTCCATCGACGACGCGGTGATCAAGGTGGTGCGCGAAGCCTTCAAGGAGAGCACGCCCGTCCGCTTCGAGGGCAACAACTACTCCGAGGACTGGGTCAAGGAAGCGAAGAAGCGCGGGCTTCCGAATATTCGCCGCACTCCCGAGGCGTTGAAGGAGATGGTGTCGAAACAATCGCGCGCCCTCCTCACCAAGCATGGTGTTCTCACGAAGGAGGAGCTCGAGTCCCGATATCACGTCCGTGTCGAGCGTTACGTAAAGGACATGTTGATCGAGCTGCACACCATGCGCGAGATGGTCGACACGCTCATCGTTCCCGCCGCGTACGGCTACCTCAATGAGTTGTCGCAATCAGCATCGCAGTCGAAGGCGGCTGGAATCGCTGTAGTTCCTCAAGTAGCTACCGCCAACCAGGTTGGTGAGCTGGTGCAGGAGCTCCAGGAATTTCGCGAAGATCTGAGCGATGTAATTGCGCGCGCGGAGGCTATGCACGAGGATCCTCCGGGACAGGCCGACCTCCTCACGTCAGAGGGAGCAGACACGATGGCCGAAGTCCGGAAAGTGTGCGATGCGCTGGAGCTGATAGTCGGCGACGACTACTGGCCTCTACCCAAATACAGGGAAATGCTCTTCCCGGTTTGAACTGACCGGACTACGATGCGGGGAGCGCGGCGGCTATGTAACTTGAGCAAATGACCTCGCCGTCTTCTCCGGCTACTGAATCGTCCAAAATCTGTCCTTCCTGCGGTGCAACAGCCCTTGGGCACTATTGCGCAAATTGTGGCGCTCCGGTGGCCGGCGCTACCTGCGTTTCATGCTCCGCTGACCTGAGTCCGGGCGCCAGGTTCTGCCACCGTTGCGGAGCTCCAGCCGGAGCGGCAGCGCCGGTCGCGGGATCGAAAACGAATTCGCTTCCCTGGATCGTGGCTGCGCTTGCTTTTCTTGCGCTCTTCGCGATGGCTGCCGGGCGCGGTTTCAATGCTCGGCGCAGTAGCACCGTAGACGGATCGCAGAACGCGCTGCCACAGGCGGGGCTCGATGACCGAGGCGCGCCATCTGACGATCAATCAGCCGGAGTTCGCGCTCCCGACATCTCCAGCTTATCACCACAGGAGCGCGCCGATCGTCTCTACAATCGGGTGATGCTGCTCGCCACGCAGGGAAAGACTGATAGCGTAGAGTTTTTCGCTCCGATGGCGCTTACTGCGTACCAGATGCTCGCCCCGCTTAATGCCGATCAACGGTACGACATGGGGCGGATCGGCGAAGTAGCTGGAGCGCTTCCACTGGCGAAAGCGCAGGCCGACAGCATTCTCCGCGAAAATCCGAACCATCTCCTCGGTCTCATACTCGAGGCCCGGCTCGCAACCCTCGCGGGAGATACCACTCAGCTTCACTCGTACGAGCGGCGCCTGATTACCGCCGAAAAATCCGAATTACCGAAGAAACGTGAGGAATATCTGCGACACCAGGATGACATCACCAACGCTTTACAGCAGGCGAAGAAGAGTCTGGCCGGAAGACCATGACCTCGCCTAGCACGATTCATCTCGCGCACAGTCCCGATTCGGACGACGCGTTCATGTTCTACGCGCTGGCCGACGGCCAGATCGACACCCAGGGCCTGAGCTACGTGCACGAGCTTCAGGACATCGAGACGCTGAACGGTCGCGCCTTGCGTGGGGAGCTCGATGTCACCGCGGTGTCGATCCACGCTTACGCCTATTTGTCCGACCGCTACGCCTTGCTTCCTCACGGAGCATCGATGGGAGACGGTTATGGACCGATGCTTGTCTCCAAAGAGCCGATGAAGAAGGCCGACACTGTGGGCAGGCCGATCGCCGTGCCGGGCATGATGACGAGCGCTTATCTCGCTCTCAAGTTATTCCAGCCGGATTTCGTTCCGGTCGTCGTGCCATTCGACCAGATCGAGCAGGCGGTTCTGCTAGGGGAAGTCGACGCCGGATTGCTGATCCACGAAGGCCAGCTCACGTACAAGGACGACGGGCTCCATCTCATCGCCGACATGGGAGCCTGGTGGCTGGAAAAGACCGGGTTGCCGCTGCCTCTCGGTGGAAACGTCATCCGCAAGGACATGCCACGGGACGTTCAGAAGAAGGTGTCCCGGCACTTGCGTGAGAGCATCGCCTACGGTCTCGACCATCGAAAGAACGCGCTGGACCACGCGATGCGTTTCGCGCGCGGCCTCGATCGCAGCAAGGCCGACACTTTCGTCGGGATGTACGTCAACGACTGGACGCTCGACTACGGCGAGCGTGGTCGCCGTGCTATCCGCCTCTTCCTGGACGAAGGGGTCAAATCGGGAGTGATTACGCGACCGGTGACGGTGGAGTTCGTTGACGACTGAGCTGATCGACGAGCT
>DHJO01000001.1:31897-36811 GCA_002404375.1 Gemmatimonadales bacterium UBA4718
AAAGCGGTCGCCTCCGTCGTCGATGCGCCCTGCTTTGCGCTGATGATCGCCGATCCGGTATGCGAGCGGTTCGAGGCCCACTGCATCGTAGTCGATTCCGAGGAACGCGAAGGTGAGAGCGTCCTCGATTTTCCGAACGGCACCGAGACTATCGCCAAAGTATTTCAGACCGCCGTTCCGCTCATCTCGTCAAAGCCAGAGCAGTGGTGGAAGGGAACGATCTTCCAGGTAGCCGCCAGGCGCGAAGTGCAGAGCGAGATCACGGCACCGCTCACTTATCACGACCGTACCGTCGGAGTAATGCAGGTCCTCTCGTACAAGACCAACGCCTACGACGCGCATGATCTCGAGGTCATCATGCTCATAGCCCGACAGGCGGCTGTGGCAATAGCGAATGCCCGTCTGTTCGCAGCCCAGCGGTACGAGCAGAGGCAAACCGAGGCGGCGGCGGACATTGCGCGTCTCGCGCTGCGCAAAGTCTCGGTAGCTGAAGCGAGTCGCAGCATCCTCAAGATCCTCGACGACGTGGTGCCCTCGAGCGGAAAAGCGATCGGCCTCGTTTCGCCGGACGGGGAAACCCTCGTCTGTGTCGCTGCCTGCGGCACGTGCGAACAGATGGAAGGAATAGTTGCACCGGTTGCCCGAAGCGCCGTCCGTATGGCGTGGGCAAAGGAAGAGCCAACGTTCGTCGAGAACCTCCGCGAGAAGGCTCACAACCCGGATCGTGTTCCCGAAGAGCCCGCGATAACGATCCCGCTGATAGCCAGCGACCGGCGTATGGGAGTTCTCGTCGTCACTTCGGAGACTCCACAATTGCAGACGGGACCACACGTCGATGCGCTCCTGCGCCTCGGCCCCGCCGTTGCCCTCGCGATGGACGTCTTGCGTCTCAGCGAGGATGAGCAGCGCATGCACGCGCGCGAGCGAACGCTCGCTGCGGCACTCGCCACAATGGACCAGCCGGTGCTTATACTCGGCGTCGACGCGAAAGTGCAGTACGCGAACACCGCCGCGGTCCGGGAATATGGATACGAGTCGTCAGAGATTGCCGGCCTGTCCGTCGATGATTTCGTCGTCGCTTCCGCGCAGGTCCCCACAACCATCCCGGCGATTCCCCAGGACCAGACTCTCTGGACTGGCGAGCACACTCACCGGAGAAAGGATGGGACTGAGTTCCCCGCTTCCGTCACCCTGAGCCACATCCGGGATGGGAGCGACGAGATCATCGGACTGGTCATCAGCATTCGGAATCTCACCGAAGAGCGTAAGGTTGCTGACCACCTTGGCCGCACCGAGAAGCTCGCCGCCATCGGAGAGCTCGTCGCGGGTGTCGCGCACGAGCTCAATAATCCGCTCACCGGAATCTCGACATTTGCGCAGCTGCTGCTCGAGGACAAGCTGGAAGGAGAGCAGCTCGAATCCGTCAGCCTGATAAAGCGCGAGGCGGATCGCGCTATCGGAGTGATTCGCGATCTTCTTCTGTTCGCCCGAAAGACTGACGCGCGGGATGTCACGGTCGATATCAACACGATTGTCCAGCACACAGTGCGCCTTCGCGCACTCGCATCGCGCTCGAGCGGCATCGAAGTCCACATGCATCTGGACCAGTCGGCTCCCAAGGTTCGCGGCGACGAACAAAAGCTCCAGCAGGTTCTGCTCAACCTGCTCGTCAACGCCGAATCTGCCCTGCGCGACGCAAAAGTCCGGCATCTCTCAGTGACCACTCGGAGCAAGAACAAAGCAGTCGTCATCGTCGTGTCGGATACCGGGCATGGGATGCCGGCTTCCGTGAGCCAGCGGGTGTTCGAGCCATTCTTCACCACCAAGCCCCCCGGCGAAGGCACGGGATTGGGGCTCAGCGTCAGTTACGGAATCATCCAGGCACACGGAGGAACGATCTCAGTGGAGAGCACTCTCGAAGTGGGGACGACGTTCACTATATCGCTCCCGCTCTACAAAGAGGCCGCGACGTGACCCGCATCCTCATTGTCGACGATGAGGAAACCATCCGCCTCGCGCTTCGCAAATTTCTGCGCTCGCGCGGCTATGAGGTCGAGATCGCGGGATCGGGCGACCAGGCTCTCCAGTTGCTCGACAAGGACTCGTTCGCGCTCATGCTCTGCGACGTGCGCATGCCCGGGATGACCGGAGTCCAAATCGTCCCGCTGGCCCGGGAAAGAGATCAGGATCTCGCGATCATCATGCTCACGGCGGTAAACGATGCGGCCACGGCAACCGAAGTCCTGTCTTCCGGCGCGACCGACTATCTGATGAAGCCCGTGGAGCTCGCTGACCTGCAGCAGGCGGTCGATCGCGCGCTCGAGAAGAGACTCGAGCTCATCGAGATGCGTCGCCTCGACATGCTGATTCGCGAAGAAGTCGCGCTCCGCACCGCCGAGCTCGAGCAGGAAAAAGAATCCCTGCGCCTCATGTCAGTGAGCATCGCCGAGACGCTGATCAACGCGATGGAGGCGAAGGACGTGTACCTGCGGGGCCACTCGCAGCGAGTCGCTGAGCTCGCCGGGCAGATTGCCGAGGAGATGGAACTCGATGAAAGAGTGTGCGAAGATCTGAAGGTCGCTGGCCGGCTTCACGACGTCGGCAAGATCGGAATTCGCGAGGCGATCCTGAACAAGCCCGACCGGCTCACTTCCGAGGAATTCGAGCACGTCAAGCGCCATGTCCAGATCGGACTCGATATCCTTGCGCCGCTCTTTCACCTCAAGACGCCGCTGAACTACGTCGAGCACCATCACGAGCGATGGGACGGAGCAGGATATCCGCGGGGTCTGTCCGGCGAAGGCATCCCCCTCGGCGCAAGAATTCTCTGCGCTGCCGACACGTTTGATGCCCTCACTTCGAAGCGCGCATATCGCGACCCCTTGACACCAATGGCGGCGCTGGAGCACCTCAAGGTCGACATCGGAAAGCAGTTCGACCCGCGTGTTTATGACGCACTCCTCCGCGTCATAACCAGGCGATTGGGTACCCGTTCCTCGCAGGCAGGCTAGCCTCCCGACGCGTGCTCCTTGACGTCGCGTCAAGAGAGTCGTATTCGGAGTCGTATGTGCGTGCATCGTCAGACGCAGCAGTTACGAGGCACGCGACGTGCAGCGGGCAAAATCAGAAAATTGCGCGCTACTTCAGCGCGTTGCTGAACATTCTATAGGAGGACCCATGCCGAGCGGTGAATCAGTGGAGCCATTGCGTTTTGCGGACGACGACGACCCGGACGATCTCGGTGGTGGCTTCAGTCGTGGCAAGCGTTCCTACGACGATGACGAAGACGAAGATGGTGGCTGGGCGATCAATGAGGATCACAGCGACCGTCTGTGGGACAGCGCCGAAGACGCGGATGACGACGAGGAGGTTGACTCCGACGCCACGGTCGTGACCGAAGGCGATGAGGGTGAGGAAGAAGAAGAAGAAGAGGATCTGTTCGGTGGCGGCGCTCCAAGGGGCAGAAGGGGCCGTCCCAAAGGATCAGGAAAACGGCAGGAGTCGCCTCTTACCGGAGGTGGCCTCGGCAGCGTGGGCGGCGGCGGAGCAGGCGGGTCGACCACCAGTGGAGGCTTCGGCAGCGTCCTGCCGGGGGCACCCTCCAGCGGATCGAGTGCTGGGAGCGCTGCCGGTGGCGCGGCTCGGAGCACATTTGGAAGCTCGACATCGGCCGCTCGTAGCGGCGGGGGAATCGGAGCAGGCACCGGCGGATCAAGCTCGGCCGCCCGGCCCGCGAGCGTCGGCGGTAGCCCGAAAAAGGCAGCCAAGAGCCCTTCGAGGTCCTCTGGCGCTGGAAAGTCGGGGCGAAAGAAAGCCGGCACGAGCAAAGCCAAATCGCGCTCTGGCACTCGGAAAGCTGCTGGAAAGAAGAGCCGCGCCAAAAAGACCGCCCGGAAGTCGAGTAGCGGGGGGAGGGCAAAAAAGGGCTCGGCCCGGCGGGGCGCTAGTTCCCGCTCCAAAGGCGGGGCTAAGGCCCGCGGACGGAGTAGCGGAAGCCGAAAGAGCTCCAGTTCCAGGAGGCGCTCCCGGAGATAGATTTTCCTTCCCCCGTGCGCAGTGCCCGAGGCGCGGTTACTCTCAAGTAGCCGCGCTTTTTCTTAAGTACTACTGTAGGTGTGGCCGCGCCCTTTTTCCCGTACGACTGTCGGTATGGCCGCGCTTATTCCTTGACTGACCCGAGTGAGGATTGATGCAGGAGAACGACGAACAACCTGAAGGACCCTGGAAAAAGATCCTGTTATCCGGCGGAGCCCTCCTTGGCGCAGCCGCGGCTTACAACGCGTTTGCGCGAAAAGGCGTCGATAAGCTCGTCAACCTCATTGGTGGAGAGGAAGGAGGGTTCGAATGGCGTGACAGACGGGTCGCCTTCACCAGGCACGGCGAAGGCCCGGCGATCCTCCTCATTCACGGGATCCAGCCTTCTGGCTGGTCGTACGAGTGGCGCAACAACGTCGACTCTCTGGCCCGCACCAACACCGTTTACACCATCGATTTGCTCGGCTTCGGCCGTTCGGATCGCCCCGCGATTCGCTATTCCGCGCGCCTCTACATCTCGCTGATCTCGGATTTTGTCAGCAGGGTGATCGACGAGCCCACTGTGCTCGTGGCTTCGTCGCTTTCGGGCGCGTACGCGATTGTTCTGGCCGCGCGTGATCCGCATCGTTTTCCAGCCGTTGCACTGATAGCACCATCGGGATTGGTTCGCCAGAACGAGCCCGTCGGACTCGGTGGTGAAGCGGGCCGTTTCGCGGTCGAGACGCCGATTGCGGGCACCGCGATGTTCAACGCCCTGGTATCGCGCCCGAACCTCCGCCGCTATCTCAGAAACGCGTACTCCAACGACGCGCTGGTGACTCGCGAGCTGGTGCAGATCCATTACGCCGCCTCGCATCAGCGAGGTGCGCGTCACGCGCC
>DHJO01000001.1:36913-51498 GCA_002404375.1 Gemmatimonadales bacterium UBA4718
CTTCCGCACGACGAGCGAGCGGAAGACTTTAATGTTATCCTATCCACATGGCTGAATCGCCTGTCGCTCTCCTCCGCGCCCACGCTAAACACGCTCCCTGGAACGCCCGCGGACTTGCCGCACACGCAACAGCACTTGTAGACGCGGCCGGCGTAAGACCGACCAATGCCTCTGCGCGCGCCGCTCCAAGTGCCCGCGCAGTTCGATTTTATGTGGCCAGTGGACTGCTCGACCGGCCCGAGGGAACAGGCACCGGCGCGACCTACGGATATCGGCATCTCCTTCAGTTGCTGTCCATCAAAATTCGGCAGCGCGAGGGACAGAGCCTCGATACGATTCGCGGTGAGATGCGCGATGTCACGGGCGACGCGCTCGAGCGAAGGATCGCGCTGTCACTCGCTCCCGCGCTCGGCTCCGGGGCCGATGAAGCCGTCGCTCACGACGACGACATTGCGCTGCGCTGGCACAGGCTTGCTGTCGCCGACGGCATAGAGCTGCACGTTCGCGAGGATTCGCCGGCAGCGCGCGAAGAGGCGGTGATCGCAATGCGTGAGGCGGTCCGCGCCGCTCTCGGCCGCGCGGACATTCGCTGAAGCACTACATCACGTAGCGCGCTGATCGCTCGCCGCGCAGATGGTCGAGTAGCGCTTTCTTTGCGGTCGTGGCTTCCTCGGACGATAGCCAGTCTGCGACAGTGAAACGACGCCCTCTCGCCTCCACCGCGATGGCAACCCGCCCGCCGCGCATTACCAGCAATGCCCCCGAGCCCCGTGGTCTCGACAATGGGTCACGATCGACGAGCTCCAACGGCAGGTTGTAGACATTCGCGGGATCGCTCGCCGCCATCACCACAAAATTCACCGACGATTGATCCTCGCTCGCAATCGCGCGGAGCCACTCGACAGCATCAGGCAAAGCGAACTGCGCTCCACCAAGTCCTTTTACGAAATAGCCGCGCCGTACTTCTCCGCGAAACTCGAGTCGCTTGAGCTCGCGGTAGATTGCCCGCCACGTTACCGGAGGCCGCTCGCGACGCCACCAATCCCGTGAGACAATTCCATAGCGCGCGAGCCACTGACGCGCGATTCGTTCTGCTCTTTCTTCTTCCGGAAGGTCCGGACCGAGAGTTCCGCGCCTGCGTACGAGAGACCAACGCCCTGTCCAGCCCCCTGCCGCTGCACCCGGCCTATCCGGACGTCTCCACTTGGGAAGTCGGCGCAGGTTGGGACGCCGTTGAACTATTCTGCGATTGGGAGACGGTGTGTAATCGGCGGGGAGCCAGCTCGTCGGATCAGGACCGGTGCGCGGTGTCATCGGTTTCCAGCGACCGACTTCACGAAGAGCCTCCACCGTGTCGTTCGTAACCAACCCCCACGCTACCAGCTCTCGGATCGCTTCACGAACGGCCAGCATCGTGAGCCCGGTTATGGCCTGTATGTCACCGATGAATGACGCGCCCTCCGCCGCGATTGTTGCTCGCACTTTCTCGGCGTTCTCACTGAGCACGGGCTGCTCCTGATCCGCCAACCAGATCGCCCCAGTGCCGCGCTCGAAGAAACGCACCCGGCCGAGTGGTATCGCGCCGGACTCGGGATCGTAATTGCCCTCTCCCACCCAAACGGGCTCACCTGTCGCGCTGAACTGCGACAGCGCCTGAGGGTCGTATCCTTTTACTCTTGCACGCAGATAGTCGCGGTCCCAGGCACCCGGCGGGCGCGCTATACCATATAGTTGTCGGACTGCCGTGGCTGTGCCCGGCATTCCTTCGAGGCGATCGCGTTCGTCGAGATGCTGCCAGCGCTGCATGAAGGCTGAAAAATGCGGAAGCTCCACCGCTTCGATCTGCTTGCGAAGCGCGGCGAGTGCTCGCCTGCGTCCGATCTCGACCACTCGTCGCGAGCACCATTCGATGTCCTGTATCTCGCGACGGAATTTTCCGCGAATGAGCTTCCCCATCCTCTCCCACTCGGTGAGTCGAGACTCGATCCATTCAGATGGCCATCCATAGCGGTCCTGAATCTCCTGCGCTGTCACCGGTCCGGATTGTGTCAGGAACCGCGCAAGGATCTCCCGCCGCGCGATTGACGCATTGATCGAAGGATGGAGGAGCACATCGGGAATTACCGTCGCTGCATCCTGTTCGATCAGCTTCGCACCCTGACGCACGCGAGCCAGCTCCTCCGCGCTGAACGCCGAGACGTATCTCGGATAGGTCTCGGTAAGGATGAATCGCCATTCTCGCGCTCCGTCCGCTCCCAGTTGGATTGCGACTACGCGGCGGCCTGTAAGAAGCTCCGCGAAGGGATCTCCCCGTGCACCTTCGTCCGGAGTTGCCACGCGAGATCTGACTTCTTCCCCGGTCAGATCGCCCGCTCTGTCGACCAGGTGCGCGAGCTCGTCATCTGTCCGTGCTCGCCTGCCGGCCGTTGTGCCTCGTCTTTCCGCGAGCGTCTGCTCGATCGCCTCCAGCGTGGTGTCATCGCTCCCCTCACCACCCATCACTTCGTCGAGGAGAGCGCGATCGAGCGACAGGAGTGCGGCCCTCTGTTCCGCTCGTGGTGTGTCATCGCCGTAAAGCCAGTCCATTACGAATCCGAATTGCAGACTCGCCGCAAATGGGGACGGAACGTCGGTATTGACGTTGTGAATGCGGATATTTCCGGCGGCAATGTCAGCGAGCGTCGACTTGAGACCATCCATGTCGAAAGCATCTTGCAATACTTCGCGGTAGGTCTCGACCAGAATTGGAAAGCTCGGGAACTGCCGCACCGTCTGCAGCAAATCGAGCGACTTCAATCGCTGCAGCCAAAGGGGCATTCTGCGCCGGGGATTCCCGCGCGGGAGCAACAGCGCCCTTGCCGCATTCATTCTGAATCGCGCACCAAAGAGCGACGTCGCTCCTACTTCTTCCAGAATAAGTCGCTCCGCTTCCGCACCGGAAAGGCCCAGCAGCGCCTGGATGGGCGTGGTCATTCCGAGATCGGGAAGACGCAGCATGATTCCGTCGTCCGTCGTCTGTACCTGAAGATCAGTGTTGTTGATGGCCTCGCGCACGCGCTGGGCGAGAGCCATTCCCCACGGTGCGTTGATTCTCCCGCCGAACGCGGCGTGAATCACAATGCGCACCGCGCCGGTTTCATCTCTGAACTGCTCGACCACGATATTCTTGTCGTCGGGCACGATGCCTGTCGCTGCCCGCTGGGACGCGATGTATTTCACAATGGAGTTTGCCGTCGCGGCGTCACAGCCGTATCGGTCCGCGAGATCTTTTTCATCGGGCGCTTCCGCCAGCTCGCGACGAAGCGCGCCAACCCGGTGACTGAGCATCAGCGATCGCGCCATGTATTCCCCGTGCCAGAACGGCATCCGCGCGGGCGTCCCTGGTGCCGGTGTTACGACGACGCGGTCGTGTTCGATCGCCGCGATCCTCCAGGTAGAGGAGCCGAGCTGAAATACATCTCCCATCCTGGATTCGTGCACGAATTCTTCGTCCAGCTCGCCGAGAAGTGTTCGGTCGGGCAGGTTGACCGTGTACAACCCGCGATCGGGAATAGTCCCGCCCGAGATGACAGCCGTCATGCGCGCCGCGCGGGAGCCGGTCAGCCTGTCGTTCACACGATCCCACGTAATCCTCGGCTCGAGCTCCGCCGCGATATCGGAGGGATATTTCCCAGACAGCATCGCCAGCACTTCGTCGAACGCGCTCCGCGTGAGCTGGTGGTACGGATACGATCGATGGACCAGCCTGAACAGGTCTTCGCTCCGCCAATCGTCGACCGATACTGCCGCGACGATCACTTGCGCCAGTACATCGAGCGCGTTCTGAACTACATGGGTGGGCTCTACCTCCCCTGCCCGCATCGCCGCGACGATTGCGGCAATCTCCACCGCATCGTCGCGGAATGTCGGCACCAGGATTCCGCGGCTCGGTACTCCCAGCGTATGCCCGGCGCGCCCAATTCGTTGGAGCGCCGACGCGACACGCTTCGGCGACTGGAGCTGGATCACAAGATCTACCGAACCAATGTCAATTCCCAGCTCGAGGGAGCTCGTAGTAATGAGTGCGCGGAGCGAGCCGGCCTTGAGGCGTTCCTCGAGGGCAAAACGCCGCTCCCTCGCCAGGGATCCGTGATAAGGGAGAGCAATCTCCTCTTCCGCGAGCGTATTGACCCGTGCCGCGATCTTCTCCGCCTGTGCCCTGTTATTGACGAACACCAGTGTGGTACTGGATTCTCGAATGTGACGCAGCACGAGCGGTGCAACCGCCGGCCAGATGCTCCCTCCAACATTTCCGAGATCGGCGACGGGCGATTCGACCGAGATCAACATCTCCTTCGTCATTCCGCAATCGACTATCGTGACCGGCCGGAACCGGGGTACGCCGCCTGCGTGGTCCTCGCAGCCGCCCAGAAATCGCGCGACTTCCTCGAGCGGCCTCTGCGTGGCGGAAAGACCGATTCTCTGTGGCGAGGTCTCGACCAGCGCTTCGAGCCTCTCAAGCGTGAGAGCCAGATGCGACCCTCGCTTCGTTCCCGCAATCGCATGTATCTCGTCGACGATCACCGCGCGCGTCCTGCTGAACATCCCACGCCCCTTGAGCGTCGTCAGCATGATGTTCAGCGATTCGGGCGTCGTGATCAGGATATGAGGAGACTTGCGGAGCATTCGTGCCCGCGCTGAGGCCGGTGTGTCGCCAGTCCGCACGGCGACTCGTATTTCCGGGAATTCCTGTCCGGCAGCTGCGAACCGGCTTCGCAGGTCCGCGAGAGGACGATCCAGATTCCTTTGAATGTCGTTGTTGAGGGCCTTGAGGGGCGAGATGTAGAGAAGGTGCACCGCATTCGGGAGTGGTTCTTCGAGCCCGCGCACGATCAGCTCATTCAGCTCCCACAGAAAGGCCGCCAGCGTTTTTCCGGTACCGGTGGGAGCGAGAATCAGCGTATGCGATCCAGTTGCGATCGCCGGCCATCCCGACCGCTGCGGATCGCTCGGCTCGCCGAATGTCTCCTCGAACCACTGTTCTACCAGAGGATGAAATCGCGCTAACATGGAAGCAGCACCAGTCACATCGCGGGCCAGAGGGAGAAACTACTAGAGCACGCGTCGCAGCTTCTGCGCGCACCACTCCAGGACCTTGTTCGACAACGGACGCTTGCGAAACTCCTCGAGCTTCATCTCCTGGGACGACTTGATGTCATCCATGAAGATCGAGTTCATCTGCGCTCCCACCACCGGATCGAGAGCAACCAGCAGCGATTCGTCGTTGAACGAAAGCGATCGATTGTCGAAGTTCATCGAGCCGACATAGGACCAGATGCCGTCGACCACCATGCTCTTGGCGTGTATCATCGTCGGTTGATACTCGTAGATCTTCACGCCTCCTTCCAGCAGCTTCTCGTAATACGTTCTTCCCGCGTACCACGTCGTCTTGACGTCTGTTTTATTGCTCACCGTCAGGACGCGTACATCGACACCCCTTCGCTGCGCGGCGAGCAGTAGCTGCATGAAACTCTCTCCCGGCACGAAATAAGAGTTGCTGATATAGAGGGACTTTCGCGCGCCGGCGATCGAGAGCGCGAGAAAGCGCTCCGCTGGTGTGCTGCCCATGCTGGGGACGCTGTGCATCAAGCCAGCCTTCATGTTGCCGACTTCAGCAAATGAGCTTTTCGGGAAGAACATGTCCCCGGTCAACAGCTCTCCGGTTGCCTCAGCCCAGCCCGCAGCGAAAGTGGCCTGAAGCGCGGCGACGGTCGGGCCTTCGAATCGAACGTTCGTCTCCCGCCACTGGTCTTCGTGGTGCCCATCGCCCAACCAGTAGTCGGCCAAACCGAACCCACCGGTATATCCGATTCGGCCATCGACCACGACCACGCGTACGTGTGACCGCTGCGCGGCTTTCTGCAGACTGTACCATCGAAGGGGTCTGAGCCACACTACCTCGACGCCCGCTGCCTTGACCCGCTGCAGCCAATCCCGCTTGAGCGGTTGCGAGCCAAACGCGTCGAGCAGCAACAGCACACGCACCTTGTGGCGCGCTCTGTCGATCAGATACTTCGCCATGGTGTCCGCAACTGCGCCCGGCTGCGAGTAATACATCTGTACCGTGATGGTGCGCTGGGCGGATTCGAGGTCTTTCCACAGCCGTGGGTAGGTGCCGTCCCCGTTCAGCAGAACCTCGACTTTGTTGCCGGGATCGATGTGCGTCCCGGTGAAGAGTTCGATGCTGCGCGAAAACAGCGAGTCTGCGATCGCCGGAGGACCGTCCTTGTCCCCCTCTGCAATCACATTGCGCACCGGCGTGTCGTGGGTGACGGAAAGGATGCCGATCAGTGCCAACACCAGAGCAAACAACAACAGCGCGCCGATTGCGATGTACTTGATCAGTGACATATTCTCTCTGCATGACTTACGTGGCCCGTCGGCGAATCGCGACGCGTGCTATCGTCCTCGATCGGTCGCTCGAATCGCTTCCCATCTTCCGGCTGAGCGACTCCGCCGAGGACTCGGCAATCTCCTTCTCCCCTGAGAGCGGCGGGCGCTGGCGCGTTCTGCCCAGTCCGGGCGACCGCTTGCCCGGCACCTTCGATCAGGATGTCTACATCGAGCTCCTGCACCGCTACCACGAAGCAGGATCCCCCGATGATGGGGTGGTCAGCTTTACCCTCCACGCCTTCCTGCGTTCGATCGGGCGACGTGTTGATGGCCGAACGTACGAACAGCTCCGGTCCGCCCTCACCAGGCTCGAGCGAACCATTCTCGAGTCCAGCGGGGTGTACGTTGCAGCAAGCGAAGGACAGCCGCTAGAAGGACGCTTCACCATACTTTCTTCTGTCTCCATCGCGCGGCGCAGGCTGGCCGAGCGCGAACAATTCACCTTGTTTCCCGTCCTGACGGCATCAGAGCCCGGCGACGCACACGTCACGATCGGACCGCTTATCCGCTCGAACATTGCTGCCGGTCACACCGTCACGCTTTCCGCCATTCACTACCTCTCGCTCACCAATCCAGTCGCGCGCAGGCTCTACAGACTTCTCGAAGTCGCCCGCGAGGAAGGAATGGTGACCTGGAGAGTGCCACTCGCTTCGCTCGCCGAGCAGTTGCCGCTTACTCAGCGGTATCCCTCACACTTGCAACGAGTGCTCCAGCCCGCCCATGAGATGCTCCTCGCGGCTGGATTGCTGCGCGACGCGACCTTCCGGCAGCTGAACCGCGACTGGCTAGTCGATTACGTGCTCGCCTCGAGAGCCGCCTGACTAGTCACGATGTGTCCGTTGGTGTCTTTTGTGCGTCATTCTTGGAACACTGCCTCCTCGCGGGCGTATCTTATTAGGTTAACGCCCTCCTCAATTACATAGCCCGTATGTCGCGATCCAGAAAAAACATGCTCTTCGGCCTCCTTCTGATTCCAGTGATGGCCGGAGGTTTCGTATTCCAGCAGCGCGAGACCCAGCAGGGTGCTCGGCTCCTCGATCAGGTGCTCAACATCGTCTCCAGCCGTTTCGTTGATACCGTCGACGCAGCTACCCTCTACGAGAAGGCCGCGCGTGGCCTGGTTCACGAGCTGAACGACCCATACAGCGTCCTGCTGTCGCCGAAGGAGCTGTCCTCCTTCAATGCGCAAACCAACGGTCGCTACGCGGGCATTGGCATGGAGATCGCCGAAACTCAGGGCTTCATCTCTGTCCAGCGCGTTTTTCCTCATACGCCCGCCGAACAGGCGGGCGTGCAGGAAGGCGATCGCATCAACTTCGTCGACACGACGAACACCCGCGGCTGGACCGTCTCGCAGACATCCGAGGCTCTCAAGGGGACCCCGGGCAGCAAGGTGCTGGTCAAGTTCTCGCGCCCCGGCGTACCCGAGCTGATTCCAATCACATTCACGCGCGCTCTCATCAATATTCCCGCGGTCCCCTACGCGATGATGCTGGATGGGAAGATTGGCTACATCCCGCTCCTCCAGTTCAACGAGAGCGCGAAGGATGAGATCGAGTCTTCGGTAACCAGGCTCACACGAAGCGGGGCCAAGGGGATCATCATCGATCTGCGCGGCAATCCGGGCGGCATTCTCGATCAGTCGTTGAGCGTGAGCAACCTCTTCCTGAAGAGGGGGCTGCAAATCTCCAGCATTCGCGCACGTAACGGTGAGAATCAGACATTCCTCGCCAGTGATGATCCCGTCGCACCAACGATTCCCCTCGTTCTTCTCACCGATGGCAGAAGTGCCTCGGCATCCGAGATCGTCGCTGGCGCACTCCAGGATCACGATCGGGCGCTGATTGTCGGGACGACTTCGTTTGGAAAGGGACTCGTACAGTCGGTGTTCCCGCTCGATGGCGGTTACGCCCTCAAGATGACCACCGCAAAATGGTACACGCCGAGCGGTCGCTCAATCCAGAAGGAGCGCAAGCTTCTTCCGAGTGGAGACTTTGTCGAGGTGATGCCGGATTCCCTGGAGACAGATTCAGTGCGTCGCTCGCGTCCGACCTTCAAGTCGGATGCCGGTCGCGTCGTGTATGGCGGGGGTGCAATCACGCCAGACATAATCGTGAGACCTGACACCCTGACGACCATCGAACAAAAGGTCTTCAACGCCTTCGCTCCCAAGACCGCGGATGTCAGAGCCACTCTTATCGATTATTCGCTGGAGTTGAAGAAGACGGTCAAGCCGAACTTCACGGTGGCGCCGGCATGGCGCGAGGAGTTCTACAACCGGCTCAAGGCCAAAGGTGTAACGGTCGATCACGCGCAGTACGAGGCGGCCGGTCCCGAAATCGATCGCCTCCTCGGCAATACGGTGGCACGTCTGGCATTCGGTGATTCAACCGCCAAGCGTCGCGGCATTCCTGAAGACAACCAGTTGATGCGCGCGATCGACGTTCTCAGACAGAGCCAGTCGCAAAAGGATCTGTTCGCGATCGCTCAGCGGGAGCAGGCTACCGCATCCGCGCGCCAATAGCCGCCGGCTAAGCGAAACCCCGGCGGGATTCGATCCCGCCGGGGTTTTTTATTGCCCGTCCAGAGCTGGCTTCCGGCTGCGGGAACGTTTCGTCCCGTTGTAGGTATAAGTCGGTGCTGAGAGCCATGCCAGAAGTCACAAATGTGGATGGCTCTTCTTCAATGAATAGCGGTCAAAGCTCACCCCTGCAGCGCTCGGGTGAACAGCTGCGTAGAAGCAAAGGAGACCATATATGCGCAAGCCACGTCCGAATGCGTACAATCCCGCCCAAGCACTCTTCCTCATCAGCAACGATCGGAGTGGATCTCCCCTGAGTTGTCCTTCCTGCTCAGGTTCGATCGAACGAGATCCACGTCAGATACCGCCTCCGCCCTACACCCATGTGACCCTGCGTTGCAAGAGCTGCGGAAGATCGGCGCACTACGTGGCTGGAGCGGCGTAAGACTCCAGCCTGTTGCACAAAACTTGCGCCTTCCTCTGCATCGCCGAATGGTCAAGCGAAGCGTTTCTCCACGCTTGCTAGCCCAAGGTAGACGCTTTACGGATTGCCCCGCGGGGAGAGGATTAGTTCAATGGCACGCATCACTGGCACGGTCAAATGGTTCAACGACGCCAAGGGATTTGGCTTCATTTCGCGTGAGGGAGGCCCGGACGTCTTTGTGCATTTCAGCGCAATCGGTGGATCCGGATTCAAGTCTCTCGCCGAGGGCGATAAGGTCGAGTTCGAGGTTGTGCAGGGCCAGAAAGGACCACAGGCCGCGGACGTAACAAAAGTCAGCTGACCGTCTCAAACCCAAAAAAAAAGCCCCGTTCAACGGGGCTTTTCTGCGTCAGTGGGTAATCACAAAATTGGTTTTCCACAGGCGGCATATGAGTTGCTTCCCTCCACCATCGATCGCCCACTCGAACCGGGAGTGCCGGGATGGCTGCAATCTGGAGAGGCTCGCTGACGTTCGGGCTCGTGAATATTCCGGTGGAGTTGAAGACCGCGGTTCGCGCCGACCATATCAGCTTCCGCCTCCTCCACGAACAGGATCTTTCGCCCGTGAAATACGAACGAGTCTGCCAGGCTGACGGCGAAACGGTTCCGTGGAATGAGATCGTCAAAGGCTACGAGTACGAGAAGGGGAAGTTCGTCGTGCTCACCGACGCAGACTTCAAGACTGCTGCCCTCGAGCAGTCCAGGACAATCGACATCCTCGACTTCGTCAAGCAGGACGAGATTGACCCCCGCTACTTTGAGACACCGTATTACCTCGTCCCCACAAAAGGCGGCGAGAAACCTTACGCGTTGCTTCGCGAGGCAATTCGAAAGACCGGATCGGTCGGTATCGGAAAGATCATCATCAGGCAGACGCAGCATCTCGCCGGTGTGAAGGTTATCGGCGACGCGCTCGTGCTCGAGATCATGCGATTCGCCAACGAGCTGGTCGACGCAACAGAGTTCAACTTTCCCGGCCGTGACGCAGTCAGGCCTCAGGAGCTGCAGATGGCGGAGCAGCTGGTCGAAAACCTTGCGGAGCCATTTGACCCCACCCGCTACACCGACGACTATCGCGCGAATTTAATGAAGGTCATCAAGGCAAAGATGAAGGGAAAGAAGCCCAGACTTGAGGAGCCCGGCGGTGAGACTCCAGATAGCGGAGTTCTCGACCTCATGACGCGCCTTCGCGCCAGTCTCGAGGAAGGCAGCGGAAAAAGGGGAGCCGACCGCGTCAAGAAAAAGGCGGTGGCAGCCGGCCGCAAATCCGCGAAGCCGAAGAAGAGACGAACCGCATAAGGCGCCTTCATGGCTGTAACGACGAGCGGCAGCTCCAGGCGTAGCGCTCGCGCCCAGCTTGCCGAGTACCAGAGAAAGCGTGACTTCGACAGAACAGGTGAGCCGTCTGGCGACGAACCCCCCTCCCCCAAGCGCGGGGGCCATCTCGGGTTCGTCATCCAGAAACACGCCGCGAGTCATCTGCACTTTGACCTTCGCCTCGAGCTCGATGGGGTCATGAAGAGTTGGGCCGTTCCAAAGGGCCCAAGCCTCGACCCTTCGGTCAAGCGGCTCGCAATGCAAGTCGAGGATCACCCGATCGACTACAACACCTTCGAGGGAACTATCCCGAAGGGAGAATATGGCGGCGGAACGGTCATGCTCTGGGATCGCGGGACGTACTCGTCCGACCTCGCCCCTTCACCCGAAGGGGAGGAGAGCACCATCCGCGAAGGACTGAAACGCGGCGACCTCAAGATCACATTTCATGGCGAAAGGCTGCGCGGCTCCTACGCACTCATTCGCATGAAATTCGCGCGCGATGGGTCGTCGTCCAAGCCGCAGTGGCTCCTGATCAAGCATCACGATGAGTTCGCGAGCGATCGGGATGTCGTCGTGGATAATGTGACCTCGGTCGAAACGGCCCGGACCATGGAAGAGATTGCATCGGGGAAGAGCAAAGTCTGGCGAAGCAATCGCGAGCCGAAAAAGGCCGCAGCGATATCGCTGCCGTCCAAGAAGGGCGCGGTGAAATCATCGTCGGCGAAGCTTTCTCTCAAGTCGCTCGATCCGATGCTCGCCAGCGTCGGAAGCGAAGTGCCGGGAGAGAACTGGACGTTCGAGCCCAAGTACGACGGGATTCGGGTTCTTGCCTACGCAACGCCGACCGAGGTAAGGCTCATTACCCGCAATGGCAAGGACAAAGCGCAGCAATTTCCCGAGATTGTCGGGGCCCTGAAAAAGCTGGCGTCTCAGTCCAGGAGATCTCTAGTGCTCGACGGCGAGATCGTCGCGCTAATCGATGGCGAGCCTGCACGCTTCCAGCAGCTGCAAGGCCGCATGCACGTAAAAGATTCGCGCATGATCGAGCGACTCTCGTCTTCCACGCCCGCTGCGCTCATTCTCTTCGACATACTGATGGACGGGGACGAGGTGCTGATCAAAGAGCCGTGGTCGGAACGGCGTGCTCGCCTCATCAAGCGAGTCGGGAAGCGCGTCTCCGCGCAGCTTCGCATTACGGAGTCGGTACAGGACGACGGAAAAAAAATGCTGGAGAAGGCGCGTCGTCAGGGATGGGAGGGAATCATCGCCAAGCGCATTGACTCACGCTACGAGCCCGGCAACCGGTCACACAACTGGCTCAAGCTCAAGATCGAATTCAGGCAGGAGTTCGTAGTCGGCGGCTACACGGAACCGCGAAACAGCCGTGAGCACATCGGCGCGCTTCTGCTTGGCTACTTCGACCACGGCCGGTTCATCTATGTCGGCCATACAGGTGGCGGGTTTACGCGACAGGGCCTGGAGGAGATGTATCGCCGTCTCAAGCCGTTGGAGAAAAAGACTTCGCCTTTCGAAGAAATGCCGAAAACCAACGAAAAGGCCAATTGGGCAAAGCCAGAAGTCGTCGTCGAAGTGAAGTTCAGCGAATGGACGGCGGACCGTCGCCTCCGCCAGCCGATCTTCCTCGGGGTGCGCGACGACAAGGATCCGAAGGAAGTCGGACTCGAAGCGACGAGCGTTCAAAGAAAGTCAGAGCGCAATGGCACGATTTCCAAGCGGGAGGCCCATCTCAGCGTTGCTGCTCGCGCCAACACGGCTACGAAGCCTCCACCGCGAAAGACCGCGCGACGAACCTTGTCCTCGGAGGGGGGAACGCCCGGAAGAATCGATAAAGGCTCGCTGTTGGACCAGCTGTCGGCAATCGAGAAGAAGGGTGGCGACGGTTCCCTTGACCTCGGGGGCGGAGAGGCGCTCAAGGTCTCCAATCTGGACAAGATCTTTTTCCCGAAGGAGAAGTTCACCAAGGGCGACGTGATGCGCTACTACACGCGCATCGCGGACTTTATCCTGCCGGTGGCTCAGGACCGTCCGCTCGTTTTGAAGCGGTTCCCGAATGGGATCAACGGCGAGAGCTTCTACCAGCAGAAGGCGTCGGCGACGACCCCATCTGAGGTCCGGGTAGAGGTGATAGAAACCGACAGCGGAGAAAAACAGTCACGGATCATCGGGGGAGATCTCCTCACCCTCCTATATACGGTCCAGCTTGGGGCCATCTCCGTCGACCCGTGGCATTCGCGCGTTCAATCGCTGCAGTACGCTGACTACACGATCATCGATCTGGATCCGGGGCCGCGCGCCAACTTTGGCCGAGTCATTCAAGTCGCCCGCTGGGCCAAGGACGTGATCGACGGATTCGGGCTCAACGCCGCGATCAAGACTTCCGGTTCTACGGGATTACATATCTATCTACCTCTCCCCTCACGGACGCCGAACGAGGCGGCGACGCTCGTCGCGCAGATGATCGCCACGAAAGTTGCGGACGCGCACCCCAAAGCGGCCACGATCGAGCGCTCCGTCAAAGCGCGCGGCGCCGCAATGGTTTACGTCGATTACCTCCAGAACATCCAGGGAAAAACCGTCGCCTCCGCCTACAGCGTGCGCGCAAAGCCCGGAGCTACGGTTTCGACTCCTCTCAAATGGAATGAGATCACCGACGATCTCGATCCGCGCGCATTCCATTTGGGAAATGCCGCTGAGCGTTTCGAAAAAATGGGGGATGTCTGGGGCGAAGCGATGAGGAAAAAAAACTCGCTTCGGGCGCTCGTTTAGTGGGGCTTAACGCCCACCGTTTCCTACTTTGCGGAGGGGAAGCTCGATCTGTCCGCCCTCTGCTTCGCTCTGCTTCGAAGAATCTCCGAAGATCGGATCGCTCGACTCGTCGACCATGTGAGTAAGCTTGTAATAGAAGTGGAGCGAATGGATCGGCGCCATGAAGCTCCGGTTGCCCGCACGGGAAATGGCAACGGCTTCCTCGCGCACTCTACGTGGTAGATCGCGCGCTGCGGGAAGTGCCAAAAGTCGCTGTATCTCTGTGCTGTCTCGTGCGAGCAGGGCTGCGCACAAACTGTCCAGATAAGCCAGCATAGCTACCGGGCTCCTTTTTCAAGGGGTCGAGCCTTAGGTACACATTGCAACTAATACACCGCTACCGCAAGGGGTTCCCGGGGTTAGCGGGGTTTATACTGGCCTTAACTCGTCTCAGGGGTAGAGAAAATCGAACCTCACACCCCGGTGAGGTCTGCGCCTTTTCTTCGGTGCGTACCGAAAAAGTTGGGCGGGTCGGCCTCTCCCTTCACTGCGCCATTCGTCTGTAGGTTCGACGAGCCAGGCCGCCTGAAGGGCACGTCGAAAACTGGCTTTGTGCAGGCGTTTACCAAGCAGCAGCTCGTACACCTGTTGCAGCTCGCTCAACGTGAATGTCAAAGGCAAAAGTCTGAACGCAATTGGGGCCTGATCGAGCCGCCCTTGTATCGTCCGGGTCGCGACTTCGACGATAGCGCGCTGCCTGGGTGAAAGGGGAGGCAGGTCGCGCATCGGAAACCACGTGTAACCTGCGCTGGGGGAGGCGGTTTCGTGCGGGACGAGCCCGACGAATGCTACGGAAATCTCGGAGTCGCTTGGATGTCGTTTGGCGTCTCCGAATGCGCCGATTTGCTCCGTCCAGATCGGCGGCTCACCCAACGCATGTTCGGCCACCCTGACAGCCGCGGCTTCGAGAGTCTCACCCGTTTGCGGAGCTCGCCATGGAAGAGCCCACCGTTCGCGCTCAGCCGAGCCGCGGATCAGGAGAATCGCCAGCTCGTTTCCCAT
>DHJO01000001.1:51588-58778 GCA_002404375.1 Gemmatimonadales bacterium UBA4718
TTTTTTTGTGGATGACGTCTCAGCTGTTTGCGAAACGTCGCGAGGAGGAGCGCCCGTCTGATATACGATTCGACTGTGGCGCCGTCAACAGAAAAAAATCCGAATCGATTTCACTATCGCATCAACTGATTTGACGACGACGCAACATTCGGCTACCTCGATACTGGTGCCCTTTCAATTCCCGTTCCGCGACTGGCATATGGCGGTATGCTGATCGGTAGGTGACCAGAGATCGCGGACGAGCCCAGCAGTGCTCGAGCTGCCGCAGTCTGAGAAACTGGAAAACCACCCCACGCAACCAGATAAGTACCAATCGACGGCAGCTGCTGAAGCAGATACGGATTCCCGAACGCGATGACAATTGGTTTTCTTCCACGCTGAACCAGAGTCTGCATGAAGTTGGCGAACGCCTGCGGCGCGCTAGCACTTACCGCATCCCAGCTTTGACCCACGTAGGATCCGACGATCGTGACATCGGCTGAATCAGCTGCGGCGATCAAACGCGGAAAATTCAGCGAAGCATCCTCGGTTGCCATGAATTCGGTGCGCAGATTTGGCAGTCCCGCCCGAAGCTCCGCGTTGAACGCGTTCCCTGCGCCAAGGTCGGCGCGCCGTGCAAGCGTTATCGACAGAACCTTCGCCATTCCCGGTGCAATCGGAACCTGCCTCACCGAGTCTCTCACTAATGTGATGGACTTCTCCGCCACTCTGCGCGCGATCTGAAGATTCGAGGTGTCGCCTACCAGGAATCGTAACGCGTTAAGGTCGACGAGCTTCCGCTGTGCGAGCCCGAGCCGACGCTTCATTTCAACGACTCTACGCACTGAAGAATCCAATCGCGCTTCGGTGTAGCGGCCTTCCCGGATGCCGGCCACGACTGCATCAATGGTTTGCGAAACGTCCAGCGGTTGTATGAGCACATCGATTCCTGCCGAAATCGCGCGTTTCACGGCTTCGTCGGAGCCGTACTGATCAAGAACTCCCCGCATGTCCATCGCGTCGGAGATGATTACCCCCTTGAAGCCCAATTCTCCGCGAAGCAGCCCTGTCAGTACCTTCGGTGAAAGCGTTCCTGGCACGTTCGACGAATCGAGTGCCGGCATCGCACCGTGAAAGGACATGATCGCTCCAACCCCGCCATTCACAGCGGCGCGGAATGGAACCAGCTCCACGGTATCGAGCCTGCTCCGGCTCACAGTCACCACGGGCAAGGCCAGATGCGAATTGACCCCGGTGTCGCCATGACCCGGAAAATGCTTGCCCGTCGCAATCATCCCATGATCCTGCACTCCGTGGATGAACGCGACGCCCAAACGCGCATCGAGCTGCGGATCTTCCCCATATGAGCGGGTGTTGATGACGGGATTGTCGGGATTGTTGTTGACGTCGAGCACCGGCGCGTACGCGATATGGATTCCTAGCGCCCGCCCTTCGATCGCGGTGAGTCTTCCCTGCTCATAAGCGAGCGTGGTGTCACGAGTTGCGCCGACGGCCATCTCGGGAGGAAATACGATCGCGCCACCGAGATCTATGGCATTGGGAACGAAGTAACCGCCCCTGGCGCGAAATCCCGCCCCTGCCTCGAGATCAGCCCCAAAAAGAAGGGGCACCTGGCTCATCGACTGCAGTGCATTCAACTTGGCCGCCACTTCGGTTGGCGAGCCCACCGATATCGTGAAACCGCCCACTTTTTCTTTCTGGATATAGTCGGTTAGTCTGCGCCACTGCGGAGAATCGCCCGACACGAAGTCGCCGTACACGCTCGGCCAGACGATCTGCGCTGCCTTCTCGCGAAGGCTGAGCGAGGCAAGGATGGAATCGGTCCAGCGCGACGAGACCGCCGCTCCTGTCATATCCGCCGGATTGGTGCTGGCCGTTTTGCACCCGAAACCTGCGAGCAAGAGGAATAAAGCGAGAGCTCTCTTCGGGTCCGCCATTAGTGACTGATCGTCCCTTTCTTGCTGGTGTCGATGTCGGAGGAAGCGCCGGTCTTGAAGAAGAACGCACTCATGTTCTTCGTCAGGAAGGACCGCGCCTGCGGGTCCATCACATTGAGCCCGTAATGATTGATCAGCATTGTCTGCTGCTTGAGCCAGTCCGCCCAGCACTGGGTACAGATCTCCTCGACGACGCGGGCCCCGATTGGTCCGGGAAAGGGCGGCTTTACGAATCCCGCGCGCGTCTGACCACACCGCGCGCAGGTTACTGTCTCAGGCACGCGCGGATCTACCTGCGCGCGTAGGAGATTTCAGCGAGGCCAAAAATGGAAAGGAGTCGCAGATACATCCAGCCGATGTCGAATTCATACCACTTTGCCTTGAATTTCGCGGAGTGGGGATCGGCGTGATGGTTGTTGTGCAGCTCCTCGCCACCCAGCCAGATCGCAATCGGAGAGATGTTCCGGCTTTCGTCCTTGACGTCGAAGTTCCGGTATCCAACCGCGTGACCTACTCCATTTACGATCCCGGCCGCCCAGAACGGGATCCAGATCATTTGAACGCCCCAAACCAGGGGGCCAACGAAGAAGCCGAATAGATAGATGTCGACGGCAAGCATCACCAGGATGCCCACCCAGTTGAGTGGGGAGAGGAGATGCCTCTCCAGCCAGTCGTTCGGGGTCCCCTTCCCGTACTTGTCGAGGACTCCAGGCTGACGAACCGTCTTTCTATAGTAGAAGGCACCTTTCAGCACGATGTTCCGCAATCCTTCCATGAGTGGGCTGTGCGGATCCCCTTCGCGGTCTGCGAATGCGTGGTGCTTTCGATGACATGCCACCCATTCCTTCGTAACGATGGCTGTCGAGAGCCACAACCAGAGCCGCATTGGCAAGGCTGCGAGGAAGTGCAACTTGACCCCACGGTGGGTTTGAGCTCGATGCAGAAAGAGTGTGACCGACACGTTGGTGAGGTGTCCGGCGACAATTACGAACAAAATCGGCTTCCACCAAGCCGTTGCCCAGCTTCCGAAATCCGGCATTACTAACTCCAGTGATCTGTATCGGGTACGCCCGCAATCTATCGGAGAGCCCCTCTTAAACCAAACGACCACACTACTCTCGCGTAACCGGGCGCGCGGGATTCGCCGGCGGAGGGCTCCCCCACGTGTCGTTCGTGGGATTCCAATCAGGTACCGAAGGATCCGGCCAGAGCCGAACGCCCGTTACTGGACCGCGCACCGGTAGCACCGCCTCAAATCGATTGCCGCGAGCCCAGATGTTGACGGGTAGCGAAAAATCCTGACTTGTACCATCCGCGTAGGCCACTCGTAGCCGGACCGGAAACGGTATGGACGTATTCCGGCGTAGCGCGATCACGGCGAATGTCTGACCCTCGGATGTGCGTGTGGAAACGCTTTCGATGCCGATGTCGAGAACGTCCGTAGTGTAGAAGAAGCTATGCCAGAACCAGGAGAGGTCTTCGCCGACTGAATTCTCGATGCTGCGGAAGAAATCTCCGGGTGTTGGATGCCTGAACGCCCAAGTCCGGGTGTATTCGCGGAACGCAGAATCAAATAAATCAGGTCCGACAACGTGGTTCCGCAGCGTCAGCAGCACAACCGCGGGTTTTCGGTAGCCGATCGCGCCCAGCGCGGCACCATCGATGTTGTCCGGCGCCGTCATTAGCGGCGACTGGGTTCCCGCCGTTACCGCATCGCCCCAGTTCTTCAGGTAGCCGGGGTAGGCATTCTGTCCCGGATAACGAGCCTCATTCGCGAACGCATTGAGGTAGGTGTTGAAGCCTTCGTCCATCCAGGCATAGCGACGCTCATTCGAGCCGACGATCATCGGAAACCATTCGTGCCCGTGCTCGTGATTGATCACGCCGAAGATCGACGAGGGATCATCATTGCCGTAGTGCACCATGACGAACATCGGGTATTCCATTCCGCCAACCGGGCCCGCGACGCTCGTCGCCTGCGGATAGGGATAGGGAAAGAAGAGCTGTGAGTACTGACGAATGGTCCACGCCGTCTGTTCGGCCGCGTGTTCCCACGCTTTTCCGGCTTTGGGGAATTCGTAGTACGCTTGCGCCAGTCCGCCGTCCCAGCTGGTTGCATCCCATCTGAAATCAGGAGCACCCGCCCACGCGACATCGTGGACGTGTTGCGCGCGGAAATGCCAGGTTTTCGTTCCAGCAACGCGTCGTGTCTTTGCCGCGGCCGCTTCCGGTTGGGTAATGATTTGAACTACGTCGGTGCCCCGTGACGCCGTCGTGAGACGGCGGCGTTGCTCCGCGGTCAGGACATCTGCAGGATTCTGCAGCACGCCGCTGCCGGCAACGGTATATCCCGCTGGCACCGTCACTGAATAGTCGACATCTCCGTACTCGAGGTAGAACTCGCCTTGGCCGAGGTACGGATCGGTGTTCCATCCCCGAACGTCGTCGTAAACCGCCATGCGCGGGTACCACTGTGCGATCTCGAAGAGCGCGCTGTCTCGTCCCATCCGATCCGATCCGTGCTCGGGCACTCTGAAGGAGTACTTGATGGAGATCGTCGCTTTCCCCCCGCCGGGCGTCAGCGGTGTGGGAAGATCGAGACGCATCATGGTGTCGTTGATCCGGGGCTGCACGGACGTCCCATTCACCTGCACATCCGTCAGGTCGTAGCCCCCCTGGAATCCCCTCACTCCCCAGCGCGAGTCCGCAGGAAACAGCGCGGATCCCTTGCTTCCCGCGCGGTAGAGGTTCTGGTCGACCTGAACCCAGACATATCGAAGGGTGTCGGGCGAATTATTGGTGTATCTGATCTGCACCGAGCCGTTGAGCTGCGCCGCGCCAGTATCGAGCGATGCAGCTATCGTGTAGTCCGCTCTCTGTTGCCAGTAGTCGGGGCCCGGCACACCGCTTGATGAGCGGTAGCGATTTGGGCCGGGCCAATCGATTCGGTTGGTGGTGGCAAAAGGATCATCGCGCTGGGTATCGAAAACAGAGCCGGATGTTGTAGCAGTGGCGACTGGCATTCGCACCGGCGCGAGAACGACTGGGGTCTGCTGAGCGCACGCTGCAAGTGCGGCAAGCAGAAAGGCGTAATTCTTCACGTTCAAGAGCTGTTGTGTTGAGGAATTCGTAACTTGCGGACGGGTAGACAGCAACGTAAGGGCCAGCCCGCCTGACATCCACTTGCGCGAGTTGTTCGACGTCCGTAGCCTCTCCCCAATGAGTCGGTCCAAAGCACTACAGCCTCTCGTTGAGGGACGCGCTACCGCGGAGGGCACGAACCGTTTTCGAAAACGGTTCGAGAATGGGCAAATCGACCACTTCTACCGGCCACTCTCTGACGGCCTCGTAGTCTCCTCACTCGGTCTCGGTACCTACCTCGGCGAATGCGACGACGCCGAAGACGGTCGTTACACGGCAACCGTCATTGCGGCTCTGGGAAAAGGCGTGAATCTGCTGGATACAGCCATCAATTACAGATGTCAGCGCTCGGAACGCGCAATCGGAGAAGCCGTTCGCATCCTGATCTCCCGGGGCGATGTTGAGCGGGAAGAAATAGTGATCTGCACCAAGGGCGGATACATACCTCTCGAGCGCACGCCGCCCGGTACCAAGGAGGGATATCGCGGCTTTCTCGACAGCGAGTATTACGGGCCCGGCGTAATGCAGCCGGAGGACGTGGTATCCGGAGGCCATTGTCTTACCCCGCGATACTTGAACGATCAGATCGAGCGAAGCAGGCGCAACCTCGGACTCGCATTCATCGACGTCTATTACCTCCACAACCCCGAGCAACAACTCGATGTGTTGAATCGCTCGAAATTCCTGAGCGTGATCCGTGCGGCATTTTCAACATTGGAGGAACAGGTCCAGCGTGGGATCGTTGGTTGTTACGGCTGCTCGACCTGGAATGGGTTCCGCGTACCGCCCGAAGCTCGAAACCATTTGAGCCTCGAAGAGCTCGTAACCGTTGCGCGCGAGGTTGGAGGCGAGAACCACCACTTCAGGATCATCCAGCTCCCCATCAACCTCGCCATGACCGAGGCAGTGCGCGTTCCTACCCAGCGTGTGGGCACTGACCGAATCTCGCTGCTGGAGGCGGCGCACCGTGTCGATATTGGAGTGGTTGGAAGCGCCACTCTCATGCAATCGCAGCTCACACGATCGCTCCCGGACCAGCTTCGCTCCGCTTTTCCCGGGTTCAACAGCGATGCCCGGCGCGCCATAGCGTTCGCACAGTCCCTCCCCCTCACCGCCGCGCTGGTTGGAATGAAATCTGTGGCGCACCTCGAACAGAATCTGGAGCGCGCCGCGCTCAGCTAGAGATCCGCAACTCGGAAATTGGTCGCGACATAATCGTATGGCTCAACAACAAATGCATCTTCCCGCCCACCATCGGCCAGGAGGTGGCTTTCGCAATCCCTGGCCGTCCTCGCAGATGCACGGATTGCTTGATTTTCTGAAGTGGTCATTAGTAGAGCGGCGGCGGAATCCGCGCCGCCCGGATCCCGACCCCAGCGTGTTCACTCGAGTGCCCCCCTCGTACGTCGTTCCGCGGACAGCTCCCGATTTGTCCACCATTACCTGGATCGGACACACCAGCTTCCTGATCCAGACAGGCGGACTCAACCTGCTGACAGACCCGACGTGGAGCGAACGTGCGTCACCGGTACAGTTCGCCGGGCCGAGACGATGGGTGCCACCTGCGGTCGACTTTGATGCGCTGCCTCCCATCGATGCCGTAATTCTCTCGCACGACCACTACGACCATCTCGACTCGTCTACTGTATCACGTCTCGCGGAGCGTTATCCCGCGGCGAGGTGGTACGCGCCGCTCGGCGTGGGAGCATTTCTCCAACGCCGTGGCGCACGTGACGTTATACAGAGCGACTGGTGGGACGAGAGCACGTTGGGTGAGCTGCATTTGACTTGCCTTCCCGCTCAACACTTCTCGGGACGAACCCTCGGCAAGCGAAACACTACCCTCTGGTGTGGCTGGGGGCTGCGCACAGAGAACCACTCTCTTTTCTTTGCCGGGGACACTGCCCTTCATCCGGATTTTGGGTCTATCGCCACGAGATGCGGCCCTTTCGACGTCGCAATTCTGCCAATCGGCGCTTACGAGCCTCGCTGGTTCATGGGTTCCGTGCACATGAACCCGGAAGATTGCATCAACGCCGTCGACCAATTGGAGACCGGCCAGAATGGAACCAGGCTCGTGATGGCCGCAGCTCATTGGGGAACTTTCAAGCT
>DHJO01000161.1:0-612 GCA_002404375.1 Gemmatimonadales bacterium UBA4718
AGCGGCCCGAGACTACGCCTGTGAGGACGCCGACATGGCGTTGCGGCTGCGTAGGGTGTTTGAGCCTCAGCTCGAGTCCTACGAGCTCACCAGACTTTTCGACGCCGTGGAAGTACCTCTTGTCGACGTGCTGGCCGAGATGGAATGGACGGGAATCTCGATCGACCTGCCGTTGTTCTCCTCGCTGAAACAACGCTTCCAGGCCGAGCGCGAGGCAGTGGAGAAACAGATCTATGAAGTCGCCGGAGTGGAATTCAATATCAACTCCAATCCACAACTTCGGGATATACTGTTTGGGAAGCTGAATCTCCCTGTCATCAAGCGAACTAGTACGGGCCCGTCAACCGACGCCGCTGTGCTGACGGAACTCGCAGAGGCAGGGCATGAATTGCCGACGCTGCTCATGGAGTACAGGGAACTGTCCAAGCTCGAGAATACTTATCTCGACGCGCTACCTCGACTCGTCAATCCGAAAACTGGCCGGTTGCACACCTCGTTCAATCAGACAGTTGCCAGCAGTGGCAGGCTTTCATCTAATGATCCAAATCTCCAGAACATTCCGATTCGTCGTGAGCTGGGCCGGGACATAAGGCGAGGCTTTATCCCGCGGAA
>DHJO01000161.1:711-6019 GCA_002404375.1 Gemmatimonadales bacterium UBA4718
GCCTTCGTCGAAGCGTTCCAGGCGGGTGGCGATATCCATCGTCAAACTGCAGCGCTGATCTTTGAAGTTCCGCTGGACGAAGTGACGAGCACAATGCGCAGTCGAGCCAAGACGATCAATTTCGCCACGATTTACGGTCAGGGAGCACACGCTCTCTCCCGCCAGCTTGGTATCGAACACGCTGAGGCCAAGGAATTCATCACGCGCTACTTCGAGCGCTTTCAGGGAGTGCGCAACTATCTCGACTCGATGGTGGCATTCGCCCGCGAGCACGGATACGTGCAGACGATATTTGGCCGGCGGCGATACATCCCTGAATTACGCGAGCGGAATTTCAATATCCGCGCGTTTGGCGAAAGAGTAGCTGCCAACTCCCCGATTCAGGGATCGGCTGCCGATCTGATCAAAATCGCGATGATCAGGATCGATGATGCGCTAAAAACCCGGCAGCTGCAGAGCAAAATGCTGCTTCAAGTCCATGACGAGCTGGTCTTCGAGGTAATTCCGAACGAGCTCGATCAGGTGCAGGAGCTGGCGAAGTACGAGATGGAGCACGCAGCGGAGCTGTCAGTACCTTTGGTTGTCGATCTCGGAGTCGGGAAGAATTGGCTGGAAACAAAACTCTAGCGCCTCAATAACGCCGCGGATGCGGTTGAAATGCTGCCCAGTACGCCCCGCTCAGCAACCCGGCCAGGTACAAACAGTCGAAAAAGAAGGAATGAACGATCATGCCTACGATTGTGAGGTGTATGATGTAGGTAAGAAGCACCAGGCCGACCCCGAACATGATCGTGAACATCGCCGGCTCATCCGCGTCCGTGCTGCGCTTGACGGCAATGCTTCTCGCTATCCTCACCGGTAACTCGTGGGTGAGACGCCCCCACCATGCTGCGAGGGCGATGGCTCTTTCGCGCAGGGTATTGCTGTTCTCCTTTGCTTGACTGAATTCTCTTCGCGGTAATGCGGCATCCTCGGAGACGGCTCGTAACCGATCGGCTATTTCCTGGGTAAGGATTGTGTGATCGCTGCCTCGCCAGGAATCCATCTCGATTGCCGTTCCTACGTGCGCGCCGACAGCGGTGCCCGGCGTACCCTTGTCTTCGAAGACGAGCCCAAGAGGAAGAATCACGAGACGCGTGATTCCACGGTCATTTCTTGCCTGTAGCGCGAGTCGCGCCAATCCGGTCTTCAATGGCTCGAGCCCAGCCTCGTTATGGCTCTTGCCTTCAGGAAAGATCAGCAGTGCTCCACTTCTTTCGAGGAGATTGAATATCTCCGCGAATGCTTGCGCATTGCGCGATCTGTCGACAGGTAATCCGTTTTGCTTCCTGACCTCGTCACTCACTCGGCGAAGCGGCACGACATGCAACATTCTGAAGAGAATGGAAATGAACGGGTTGTCGGCGAGCGTTGCCTTCGCAGTCATGGCAATGCGACGAGGAACGAGCCACCCTACTATCAGAGAATCAACCAGCGCGTTTTGATGATTGACCGCGATGAGCAAAGGACCGGTCGCTGGAATCCTTTCTGCTCCTGTTATACGGATATCGCTGTAAAACCAGTGAAGTGCTATTCCAGTGATCCACCGCAATAAGCCGTAGATCATTTTGCGCGAGCCGGGCTCGTGAAATTATTGGGCACTCCGCGCAACATCAGGAGCGCCAGAATCATCCCGATTGCAACTGTTGCAACCCCGGCGCGATATGCGAACCCGGTTCCCATCGAAGGCTTGAGCCCATCGACGGCGAATGCCCACACGAATGGACCAACAACGGCCGCAGCTCTGGACGAAAGCACCATCAAACTGAAAAAGCGCCCAGCCTCGACGTCAGGGACAAGGCTTAGCAGCAGAGGACGTTCCGCGGTCGCTACACCTCCGTAAATCAGCCCTATGCATGCGCCTACGATCCAGAAGGCGCTCCTAGTCGGTACCACGATCATTGCCACCAGCAGCACGACCCAACCCATGAGCACCCATGACAGGGTGCGCTTTGGCCCGAACTGGTCTACCAAACGACCGATGCCATAACTTCCGATCACCGCCGGGATCGTAAGTATTACGAACAGGGTCGCCTCGGAACCGCCCTTGAATCCCATCGCAAAAATTGCATAGAGGGCCATGTTCGCGATGATTGTCCCCATCGCATCTTGGTACAGGAAAGACGTAAGGATGAATCTCAATGTTCCCGGATATTGTTTTGCCTCCTTCAAGGTATGGCGCACATCTCGGAATGCTTCACGCCACGGAATGCGCTTCTTCCCGTGTATCGCATTGTGGTCGTGGCAGAAGAAAAAAAGTGGCAGTGAGAACAGGAGGAAGAGAATCGCTGTCGGGACGAATGTGGAAACACGTCCACCGTGTGCTGTGAATGGGACTGCGGTTCGCAAGAAATGAATTGCGCGCTCGGGAATTGCTCCGAGTATCGGTAACGATCCGGTGAAGAAAGGGAATGTCAGCAAAACGCCGGTAATCGAGCCGGCGTAGCCGAACGCAGCGCCGAATCCTGAAAGCCGGCCTCTGTGATCGACGGGAACGAGCTCCGGCAACATTGCGTTGTAGAATGGCTGGGCGCCCTGATATGCGTAGTTGGCGATGGTGAAAGCCGCGAGTACCCCGAACAATGCGACCCCGGGCGGTATCAACGCGGGTGACGGGGCTAGCGCTGTTATTCCCTCGCCAACGAGAGGCAATCCGATCTGGCCGAGAATGGCAATGAGTATCGTGGACGCGCACGCAATGAGCGTGAATCCGACAACCCACGGTTTTCGCCTTTGTGTCGCGTCCGAAATCGCACCAAAAAGCGGGATCGAGACCACTACAAGCGCCGATGCTATCCCGTTCACCGTAGCATAGAGCGTATTGGAATGACCCAGATCTTTCACCAGCCACGCCGAGAAGTAGAGCGTAGCGATATTCATCGAAAAAACAGTGTTGGCAAAATCGTAAAGGGCCCAGCTCACCCGCTCGCGTACGGGAGCCAGGGGCGGATTCAGATCTCCGCTGCCCGTGATATCCGGGCCGCCCGCCGGAGAAACGCTCGCAACTATGGCTGTAGACTGCATCGGTTGCTCCGCGCGTTAAAGTCGTACACGAGAAACTCTACACTGCTGAACCCTTGACTCAAATACGTATCGTGACGTAGCACGACCTACGCACTCTCGACGCTGGAAGATGTGACACGCAGATTTAACTTTATGGCAGGTCGTCTGGTTGTTCCCGTCGGGATCTTCGTTCCGTTGCTTGTGGTACTCGCCTGCCGGGATAAGGCGGCAGACAGTGCCGATGCCAGCAGATCTCTCCCACCTGTCTTTTCTCTGGGCCCGACCAGTAATACCAACTGGAACGTGAACGCCGGCCCGGTAATGCTGTTGTCGGCTGGGAATGGCTCCGACAGCGTTTCGATAGTATTGCCAGAGGCAACCGACAGTACGATGGAATTAATCCAGGACGTTACACCACCAGTCTCCGGTCTCGTCTTCGAACTCTTCAACCGGGGTGGAAAAGTTGATTCCACCAGAGTATTGCCACAGAAAGGGAGAGCTGACACGACGCAAGACTGTAGCACTTGGCCTGTTGGCAGAACGCAATCCGCGCATCCGGACTGGCGTGTTGGATTTGTGCGCGGACATGTAAATGCAATTCCGCTCGATTCGATTGAGTCACTGCCCAGCGCGGATTCAGCAATGCTCGCTGCATCACTGGCTCAAACCGCGGCGACCCTACCGGTGTCGTCGGACCCGACGTTTCGAAAGCTTCCATTCAGAGTGCGGTCAGCCTACACATTTCGATTGGATTCCGTCGACGTAGTAATTGCTGACATTGTTCGCACACTCAATGAGGAAGCCAATCCGCGGATTGAGCATCTCCTGCTCATAGGTGAGCGCCCAACCGGAACGAATGGGAGGTACGCTGTCGGATACTTTAGCCGGATAGCCGGTGCGGAAGAAACGATGCAAGCGACAGACTTGCTCGCCGCGCTGCGAGTAGGAGTATCCAAGAGCCCGGCAATTGTTGTCAGCGTCGAGTCAGAAGCAGGTGTAAAACTTGGGCTGATCGAACGGACTGGACCTGGTCAATGGCGTTCTACCTGGAAGAGCGCCTACACCACCTGCTGAACATCTCGCAGTCTTGATCTTTCAAAGACCCGTTGGTGCACTCAGAAAACTCCAGGGCAGATCGTATTTTTCGCTGAGATGCTGCACTAAGGCACAAACGCCAAGAGTTTCCGTCGCGTAGTGTCCCGCATAAATGATAACAAGATCGTGTTCTTCCGCATGGATTGATGTCCAGTGCGGTCCCTCTCCTACGATGAGTGTGTCTATTCCCATCGCGCTCGTCTCTCTCAGCGTATCGGCTGATGCTCCCGCACCCGTGCAGATTGCCCACTTCCGTGTTCGTCGGCCAGCCTGCACGAGCGACGTGTGGAGATCTCCGCCGTGCTTCTGCGCAAACCTACGAGCGGATGTGATGATCGCCGCAGTTTCGATATCGCTCTCTCCGCACAGCCCGATGAAAATGTCTTCAAAGCGAGCGAAGGGTGCACTTGGCTGGAGGCCGAGCTCCTTTGCGAGTAGCACGTTGTTGCCGAACTTTGGATGCCGATCGAGCGGAAGATGCGAAGCATAAACCGCGATGTCTGCATCGACGAGCATTCGTAGGCGCCTATAATGGGGACCAGTGATAGGCTCCAGTCCGCCCCAAAACATGCCGTGGTGGACAACGAGAAGGTTTGCACCACTGGTGATTGCACCCTGAATTGCCCGCGTGGAAAAGTCGACTGCCGCTGTGATCTTTCGGATGGGTGACTGGTTATATACCTGAACCCCATTGATCGCGTTCGGATAATCCGGGGTGTTAGGGGTCTCAAGCAAGCCGTCCGTGTAGCGCGCGAGCTCCCCTAAAGATATCGTCATCGGGTGGCAGATTTGTGTGGAGAAACGCCATACTCAACTCGGCAATAATGAGCTAACCAATTGGGCTACAATGAGTTATAGCTCAGGTTGACAACCTTGTTGATTAGTCTGGTACGCGCATGACGTCGAGCAGCCGTTCAAGGTCGTCTGCCGAATAAAAATGAAGGGTAAGCGTGCCTCGGTTATTCGGTCCGACAGTCAATGTTGCATCTGTCTGAAGGAACCGTCTAACCCTGTCTTGAATTTGTCGAATCTCAGGTGTTTGACGGTCAGCGGTTCTTGGTCGACCCGCCTTCCCTCTTCTTGGCGCACCATCAACCTGCCGGAGCCGTTGTTCCAGTTCTCTCACTGTGAGTCCTTCTCTCACAATTTCGTTCGCCAAAGTCACAATTCT
>DHJO01000161.1:6084-15564 GCA_002404375.1 Gemmatimonadales bacterium UBA4718
AGTGTCTTATCGTCAGTCTCCCGGATGATTGCCGGGATCTCTTTCCAGCCAAGCTTCCTGGCTGCACGTAGACGACGTTCGCCGGCTATAAGCTCAAATCCATCCTTACCAGGCCTGCGCCGGACAGTTATCGGCTGGAGGAGCCCGCTCGTCTTGAGACTTTCCTGCAGCTCGAGGAGATCTCCAGCGTTGAATTCTGTTCTTGGCTGGAAGGGGTTTCGAGCTACTTGTGCGATCGGAATCAATTTCAACGCACCCTCGTCGCTCGAAGCCAGGCCTCCAGCTGTCCCGAGGAGTGCCTCGAGTCCTCTTCCAAGCCGCCGCGGTGTTTTCTCAGTGGTCACCATTCTCTCCTTGCTCAGTTCGCTCGATCAACTCTTTGGCGACATTCATGTAAGCCTGTGCACCGACCGAGGCGGCATCGTAAAGAATGATCGGCTTGCCGAAGCTCGGGGCTTCCGCGAGTCGGACATTTCTGGGTACGACGCTGTTGAACACCTTCGGTCCAAAGTATTCGCGAGCATCGTCAGCAACCTGTCTCGAGAGGTTTAACCGGGAGTCGTACATCGTCAGCAGGACCCCGTCGATACCTAGTTTCTCATTCGCGCTATGCTGGACTCGATGGACAGTATTCAAGAGTTGAGACAAACCCTCCAGTGCGTAGTATTCGCACTGGAGGGGGATGAGCAAGGCGTCTGCGGCTGCTAACATGTTGATCGTGATCAGGCCCAATGACGGCGGGCAGTCGATGATTATGTATTCGTACTCGGGGCGAAGGGACTCGACCGACTGCCGCATGACATGTTCGCGGTCAGACCTATCGATGAGCTCCACCTCTGCTGCAGCCAGGTCGGGAGTCGCGCCTATGACGTCCAACTTCTTAAACTGGATGCTCGTTTGACGAGCGGATCCAAGATCGGAGTTTCCGACAAGGACATCGTATAGGGTGAGCGGTACATTTTCTTTTTGAAGGCCAACACCGCTGGTTGCATTCCCTTGAGGATCAGCGTCGACGAGGAGGGTTCGTTGTTCGGCGGCAGCAAGGCTCGCGGCGAGATTAACCGCGGTCGTCGTTTTTCCGACTCCACCCTTCTGATTTGCAATTGCAATTATTCGCGCCACGAATTCACACTGAGAGGCATGGCGCGTAATCTAGTGACCCGTTAGGGTGACCTGTCAGGGTAGTTTCCACGTGGAACAATTAGAACCACTGTTCCACGTGGAAATAGGCTATTGGCCAGGTATGAAACGCCAGCGGGTGCTCACCTCGACGGAGAGCGTTTCCTCACCTGGGTTGATTGGAGTATCTGCTTGTGCAGCGCCTCCCGCCATTAGCTTGCCCATCATCATCGGCCGCGGGGGAGGCGGGGAATAAGACCCGATATCAATCCCAAGAAGCGTCCCGAGTGACCCATGAGCAGCACGTGCCGCCGCCTCCGCATCAGCCCGCGCCTTTTCTATCGCCGACGCGATCGCCGTTCGTCGAGCCGTCTCGGTGTTTGAAGCATAGAACTGAAGCGACGTGATCATGTTCGCTCCATGCGAAAGTGCTGCGTCGATTACTGGTCCCACCTGACTCAACTTTCGAACATCGACAAGAATCGTGTTGGTGACATTGTACGCAACAATCACCGGTTCCTTCCCCTGCTCGTAACGCTGTTCGGGATAGACGTTGTAATTGATCGTGGACAGCTGATCGTTTCCAAGACCCAGAGCTCGCAACGCCACCATCGCTGATTGCTGCTTATTTGCATTGTCGGCGGCTGCGGCCGCGGCCGTAGTTGCCCGGGTCTGCACACTGATCTGTACGGTAGCACGATCCGGGGAGATTTTGATTTCTCCTCTCCCAATAACAGCAATCTGCGGTATTGGCTCGCCTGTCGCTCGAATGTCCTGACCATGTAGCGTTAGTGGCGCCAATAGTGCCATCTGCGCTAGGAGTCTTGCGGCATGTTTCATTTCAATTCTCAAAGATGAAGGGGTACTGAGTAAGACGTCAATGTCCGCCAAGCTTGCACATTGAGCCTTCAGGTGTAAACCGTCTCGATTTCGTGAATCCTGCCCAGATTCATGCCGATGATTCCGGCAGCCTCGGTCCGCATGAACATGTTCGCGAATTTTGCGCCCCACACAATCTCGTCCGCCTTGTATGAGGATCGCGAGTGCACGGTCTGCGAAAGGGTCTCATCGGTTCCGGTGAGAAGAATCAGGACCTCCGCGTCCGCGTCGAGAAGATCCTTGTCCGTAAGCCCCCAAATGGGACTGCTTGGGTCGATCGGATGGACGACCGTCCAGCTGAGGGTGAAGAAAACAACGCGCTGACGCTCCAGATTCAAGTCGTAAAATTTCCGTACGCTCATCCCGTCGACCTGCTCGAGCTTGGTAAGAATGACCTGAATCTGAACCTCGATGAGCTGACTGCTTCTCCCATTCGCAATTCTGAACTCAAGAGCGGTCTTGTCGCGATATGGAGCGACGATCGCATTACGGCTATAAACAATTCTTGCAGAAGGCCGGGAGAATCTGCTGAAAATCACGCCTGTCGCGAGCGCTATCCCGAGAATGTTCATCAGCGCCTCGATCGTTACAAGAGTGTTCGCGGCGACTCCAACCGGGATGATATTCCCGTATCCGATTGTCGCGAACGTATCGACGCTGAAGAAGAACGCGCGATAGAATGGGTGGCCCGCGAAGCTCCCGGTGGCGGACTGAAGCGCGTCCGGCCCACACAGCAGGAACGCAAACGCGAACAGTGCGTTGACAGCGACGTAAGATGCTGTGATGAAGCCGAGTAACTTTGACCACGATATAATGAGCAGCCAGTGGTAAAGGCTCAGTGCGGAAAGTGGATTCAGGCCTTCGCGGACTACGTTGAAGGTTCCATCGCGATTCAATAATCGCTGCCGTGCACCTCGTGCAACCTCGGTTCCGAAACCAAGATCCTTGAACTCTTCCTCCGAACTTCTTGGAACGGCGACGGCCTGGTCGGTGAATGTCGGTGACGTCACGCGAGACCTTTCCTGAAGGATGCTTGCGCTGATTGAGCTACATCGGAAAAATGGCCACGATTGTTAGCCAACGCTACATTGCTGCGATGAAACCCCCGGACACTTCGATCGGTCGTGCCACACTGCTGATCGTGGTGTCCGCGCTGAGCTTCGGGTCGATCTCCGTGCTCACTGTTCTGATCACAGGAGCCGGAGTTCCGCTCCTCACCGCGATGGCGTGGCGTTATGTAGTGGCTGCGGCTCTGTTTCTCCCGATCATTGGCGTCAGGCAACTCGGATCGATCCCCAGGCAACGTCTGGTGCAGCTTCTGTTGATCGGCGGATTCGGACAGGCGCTAATCACTTACCTCAGCCTGCACGCACTCGAATACATACCCGTTGGTCCGCTGGCTTTCCTCTTTTATACGTATCCTGCATGGGTCGCATTGCTGGCGGCGATACGCCGAACCGAAAGACTGACGTCAGTGCGCGCAGTCGCGCTGACTCTGGCCCTTGTCGGCGTCGCGGTAATGGTGGGAGCGCCCTCTACCGACAAGCTGAATCCTACTGGAGTCGTACTCGCTCTCGCCTCCGCGCTACTCTACTCGGCATACCTGCCCTCACTCGAGCACCTTCAGCAGGGGATGCCAGCTTTGGTTTCCGCTTTTCTACTGATTGTAGGCGCAGCGATCACTTTTGTCATCGCCGCACTCTTTTCGCGCCAGCTCGATCTGCCAACAGGTGCGCCAGTATGGTCGAACATTTTCCTGCTCGCACTGGTATCGACCGTGATCGCATTTTCCGCTCTGATAAAAGGTCTATCAGTTCTCGGGCCGGTGAGAACCGCCGTAATTGCGACCGTCGAGCCTTTCTTCACCGCAGTGCTGGGTGTGGCGGTGCTCGGAAATCAGCTAACCCTAACTACGCTGGTTGGCGGCATCCTCATCGCTTCCGCTGTGCTGCTGATACAGTGGAGCTCGACTCGGCTGGAAGTTATCGCGTAGCAGCAAGTCGTCGTCGGCGTTCGACCTCGATGACGAGATTCTGCAGATCACTGGGGCTGACACCAGGAATTCGCGAAGCCTGAGCGAGCGAGAGCGGTCTCAGCTTCGAGAGCTTTTGCCTCGCTTCCGTCGACAGTGACTGCATATCACCGTACTCGAGATCATCATCGAGAGAGAAGTCGCCCATACGGCGCATACGATCGGCTTGCGCTCTCTCGCGCTCGAAGTAGCCGGCGTATTTGATTTCCAGATCCGCGGTGATGAGCGCCTCGTCGTCGAGATCGGCACCCTGCCCTACCGCATCGAGCAAGGCCCGAAGCGAAACATCCTGACGGCGCGCCACTTCGACGATTCTGACGGGCTGCAGGAGCTCAGAGTTTCCAGCAGCTGACAGAATGGTCGCGGCCTGGTGCGGCTGTATGCTCGTCGTTTCCGCCAGTCGAAGGGCTGAATCCTCATGATGCAGTCGCGTGCTGATGGTTTCCTCCTCTGGGGCAGAATAAAGATCAAGACCGAGTCCGATACTACCCAAGCGTCGCAGCGCATTGTCCTGACGGACTGTGAGCCTGAACTCGGAGCGCGAAGTGAATAGCCTGTACGGCTCGTCGACGCCGCGTGTAACCAGGTCGTCAACGAGAACTCCTATGTAGGAAGTCTCTCTGCCAAGGATGAGTGGCTTCCGGTCTTGCGTCGAAAGCGCTGCGTTCAACCCGGCAACAACTCCCTGCCCGGCAGCCTCCTCATACCCGGTGGTGCCGTTGATCTGTCCGGCGAAATAGAGCCCGCGTATGGCTTTTACCTGAAGCGAAGGATCGAGCTGAGTCGGCGGATAGTAATCGTATTCGATCGCGTAGCCCGCACGGTTCATTGCGACATTCGACAATCCGCGGATAGATCGCAGAATCTCGAGTTGTACAGGTGCGGGAAGGGAAGTCGACAAGCCGTTCACATAGAGCTCGGAGGTATCGTGTCCCTCGGGCTCGAGAAAGATCTGATGCCGCTCCGCGTCAGGAAATTTTACAATCTTGTCCTCAACGGATGGGCAGTATCGAGGGCCGCGCGAAGAGATCGCACCACCGTACATCGCGGATTTGGTGATATTCTCCTTGATTATCTGCTTACCTTCTGCCTTGAGGAAAGTGATCCAGCACGGCATTTGTGCGGGATGCCTCGTGTCCGATCCGTTTTGGCGCTTCGAGCGCCAGAAATGAGACCACGAGTAGTCGAACTGCTCGATCTCGCTTTCCTGTCGCTCCAAGTGGGAGAAATCGACAGAGCGTCCATCGATGCGCGGCGGAGTTCCGGTTTTGAACCGGGCAACAGTGAGTCCTGCTTGTTCCAGTTGTTCGGCAAGATGAGTAGTTGCGTTTTCACCCGCGCGGCCGCCGGAAAGGTGGGTTTCAGCGCCAATATGGATTCGCCCGCGGAGGAAAGTGCCGGTAGTGATAACGACCGCCCGTGCACCAAAGCGTCTTCCTTCGAGGGTTTCGACGCCAAGTACACGTGCTTCGTCCTGGTCAAGCAAAAGCCGCGCGACGGTCCCCTGCACGGTACGCAGGGTTTCATGTTCCTCGAGGAGGGACCTCACTGCGCGTCGATAGAGCCCCCGGTCGCACTGAGCGCGTGGAGCCCATACCGCTGGACCCTTGCTCCGATTGAGCATGCGGAACTGGAGCATAGCGAGATCCGTGGCTCTTCCCATTATCCCGCCCAGAGCGTCCACTTCGCGTACGACGGTTCCTTTCGCAATCCCACCGATCGCAGGGTTGCACGACATCTGGCCGATCGTTTCGAGCGCGCTAGTGATGAGCCCTACACGGGAACCCAGGCGAGCTGCCGCAACTGCGGCTTCAGTTCCGGCGTGACCGGCCCCGATGACAACCACATCGAACTCGGCCTCGAAATCCTTCGACTGGGACATACATTAAAGATAAGCATCGCGACGAACACCCGACGCAGTTAGTCTCTAATCGAACATAAATCATGGCGCTGGAGCTTGCTCACGGTCATGCGGTCATCCTCATCCGTCAAAGTGCCTTCGAGCGTAGCGGGATAACGCGTAGCGCAATTGATGAGCGGTACAATCTTACCGTCGATGAATTTCGGGTTGAGGAGGGCCTGGTCGTATTGGGCCCGCTCCCGTCGGACGATATCCTACCGGAGCTGATCGACGATCTCGAGCGAAGTGGTCTCGTTTACTTCGACGACTTCTTCGATCTGAGCGGAAACTGGCCGGAGTGGCTGACGCTCTTTGCGCGGGGTGTAAAGACAGGGCGAAGCTAGAGGCGCTGTTCGACGACGGACCACTCTTCGACGAAGGCAATGCCACTCTCGATTCTGTCGATCACGACCTCCGCACCGACGGACAATGATCTTTCGCTCAACGCGCGGGCGGGAACTCGAAGTTGCCGGCCCAAATGCTCGTAGGCGATTTCTCCGGCACCGCCGGGTGCGATTTCCTGGGTAACCACCGCGAGCTGACCCTGGATCTCATCAATGTGTCCGGAGGAAGGGCCGGCGCGTAGTGCCCATCGCGCGAGAAGCGTGATCATTCCGCTGATGGCGAGTCCACCGCTCGCGATAGCGATCAGTAGTATGGCCCACGAGGGTAAACGAGTGCGGGAGACAAGTGGATATCCAGCTGCTCCGAGGCCTACCGCGAATGCAGCAATCGCCGGGAGGTTGAAGAACGGAGAAGGCGCCCTCGAGCGGTTTCTCCGCGCGTGCTCAACGCCGTGCAGCATGGCGAATACTGCCAGCAACAACCCACCAATGAACGACGCGAGAAAAACTATGCGCAGGATCGTCACTCGCTCGAGCACGTATCCAGATTGGACCTGATGCGAGTCGCGCTCATGATTCCAGGTATTTTCTGAACCACGCTACGGTTGCGGGCCACGCCGCTCGCGTGGCAATCATGTTAGCCCCATCCATCCCGCTCTGCTGTCTCAGAAATCCGTGTCCGGCACCTGGGTAGATGTTGTGCTCGTAGGTTCTACCAAGAGCTCGAAGAGCCGAGTCTGCCGGCGGGATAGTGGCATCTACGCGGGCATCACTGCCGCCATACAGCCCAAGGACAGGGGCACGAACCGATTCGAGATCGGCTTTCGCCGGTGATACTCCGTAGTAAACCACGGACGCGCCGAGAGACGGAGAATGGACAGCGTGCGCGAACGAGACTCCCCCGCCCCAGCAGAAGCCGACGATGCCGTACTTTTTCTGCGCCGCGGGTAATGACATTCCGTACTGTGCGACGGCGTCGAGTTGTCGCTGAACCCATGCTGGGTCGAGCGTCCTGATGGCTGCAACTGCGAGCGGAGCTAGAACACTATCCGGCACGTCCGGAAGGTTCTTCATCGTAAGCAGATCCGGCGCGATCGCGATAAATCCGTCGGCTGCCAGCTGGTCTGCCACGCTCCGGACCCAGGAAGACAATCCGTACACCTCGTGTACGACGAGGATAACTGGTGCTTTCGTGCTCCTTTCCGGGTAAACCACCCATGTTCGCAGGCTGTCTCCGCCGCCAGTGCGAATGGTCACCCATTCTCCATGTCGGGGTGAGCTGCCGAGACGGGAAAGCGCTCCAGCAGCATCCGGTGGCAGTCCCTGCATTTGAGAAGCAGCTGCGATCGTTGCTGACGTAGATGGCGAGGCGTGATCGGCCCCGGCATGTGAATCGGTCGTGGGCACCATCTTGTTGGCCGTACACCCCAGGGCTGCGAGTGAAAATGTCACCCAGATTCTGGCGCAGTAATTTCGAATTCTCATGTCTTCCTCACTATTTGATGGCCAAAGCTTCAGGTGCCGGACAGATCAAACTGCCGAGCGAAGAACTCTCCAACCCGGTGCTCCGCATAATAAAACGGGCGCCACGGTAGCGAGCCAGTGATGAAACCGGCGTGGCCGCCTCTCTCAACGAAATCGACCTCGAGTGCGGGGTTGTCGCTGGCCGCTTCGCGAACTTCATCGAGGACTTCAGCAGGAAGCATGGGATCGTCTATCGCACTAAATAGTAGCGTTGTGAGTTTAATGTTTTTCAAATAGGGTAGTGAGCTCGAACGAGCGTAGTAGTCCTGAGCATCCCGAAATCCATGCAAGGGACCTGTGATCAGATCGTCGAAATCCTCCAAAGTCCTTAGCGCGGCTATCCTCCCCTGAGGAGCAAGATCGGGAAACCGCCGTGCTTTTTCCTGCGCCTTTTTCCGAAGCGAGTTCAGAAAGAATCGCTGATAGAACCTCGAGAATCCCCGATTGATCCGCCTGGACGAACGCGCTAGGTCAAACGGGACCGAAACAGCGGCAGCAGCCTTGAGCTGGGAAGGAAGGTCTTCACCTCGCTCCCCGAGAAATTTCAGCAACACGTTCCCACCGAGAGATACGCCCGCAAGCGCGAGCGGGGACGCCGGAAACTCGTCCAATACTCTGTCGAGGACGAACCCGACATCGCCGGTTTCACCGGAGTGATAGAACCGTCGAGTGCGGTTCAGCTCGGAGCCGCAAGAACGAAAGATCAGGAGGTCGGCTCCCCACCCTCTTCTGGCGGCCTCATTGAGCAGAGCTTGTGCGTAGTGGGAGCGCACGGTGCCTTCGAGTCCGTGGAGCAACAATACTCGTGGAGCGTCGCGCTCCGCGGCCAGCCGATGTATCTCCAGAAAATCACCGTCCGGCGTATCCCAACGCTCCAAGACTGTCGGCGCCCGCTCCTGTCTCCGGAAAAGCTTTCCCCACAGAGTTTGCAGATGACCGCCGGGAATCCACCAGGCCGGCGAATAGATTATGTCACGCGCCATAGATCGAGAGCGGAAGGATCGATGGCGCCTGCCAGCGAATTCCCGGGAAGACATGAAGGGGCCAGTCTTGGAAGTACAGATCTTTGGGATCAAAAAAAGCGCGGACACCCGTAAAGCTCTTCGCTTTTTCTCGGAACGGAGGATCAAGACTCATTTCGTCGATTTGATGGAGAAACCTGCATCTCTCGGGGAGTTACGGAGATTTGCGCAGAAATTTGGCGTAATGCTACTCGTTAACAAAGATTCCAAACGATTTGCAGAACTCGGACTTCGCTATGCGCAACTTTCGGACGATCGCTGGCTTCAGAAGCTCTCCGAGGAGCCACTGCTGTTGAGAATTCCCCTGGTACGAAATGCAAACCAGCTTGCGGTCGGAGCTGACGAGGGCACGTGGAAAACCTGGACCGAACGATAGAGGCTTTCTGGTCGCTTGTGGCGCCAAGCTCGGTCAAGCGATATTGAGCTTCCTCCCGTCCCGCTCAAAACCGGCTTAGGAACAGTGACTTATCGCGTTCTCGTCACCGATGAGATCGATGCCGAAGGTGTCGCACTTCTCTTGGCCGAGCCCGAGCTCGTCGTCGACGAAGTGCCAACACTTTCCAAGGACGAGCTTCTCGCCCGGATTGGTGACTACGACGCCATTATTGGTCGGAGCGCGACGCGTATCTCCGCGGAGCTCCTCGCGAAAGGCCGCCGCCT
>DHJO01000161.1:15595-17782 GCA_002404375.1 Gemmatimonadales bacterium UBA4718
TTGCGGTGATCAACGCTCCGGCAGGGAATACCATCGCGGTTGCAGAGCTGTTCTTCGGCGCAGTGATCTCGCTTCTCCGGCACATATCGCGTGCTGACAGCTCGATGCATGCGGGAAGATGGGACAGATCGGCCCTGCTGGGCTCCGAGCTCAAAGACAAGGCGCTCGGAATTGTCGGCTTGGGGCGGATAGGTGGGGAGATCGCGACAAGGGCGAGAGCGTTCGGAATGAATGTTTTCGCATACGATCCGTACATCGCTCAGACACGCTTTGAGGCACTGCGAGTTCAGGAGACGACCTCACTCGACTCCCTGCTCGAGCAATCGAACGTGGTCACTGTGCACACGCCTCTTACCGACGAGACCACCGGGATGATCGGGCGCCGCGAGCTCGCAAGGCTCCCCCAGAGATCAATAGTGGTCAACATGGCTCGAGGAGGGATTGTCGACGAAGAGGCGCTGATAGAAGCGCTCGAAAGCAAACATCTCCTTGGAGCAGTAATCGATGCTTACGAGAAGGAGCCGTTGGCGGCAGATCATCCGCTCCGGAAGCGGCCAGATGTCGTGCTCACTCCGCATATCGGCGCGTCGACTACGGAGGCGCAGCGTAACGTCGCGGTGGATGTGTGCATAGCTGTGCGTGATGCGTTGCTGAGTGGCGAGCTTTCCCGCTCAATCAACGTCGCCGATGTAGGAGGCCAATGGGCCGAGGTCGAGCCAGCGCTTACACTCGCCCGGAGAGCTGCAGCGGTCGGCAGGGCAATCCTTGCCACGCAGGGAACGCGAGCGGTACAGCGCGTGGATGTCCGCGCCGGATCAGCTTTAGTCGGGTCGAGAAGTGCGCTCGTGGCAGCGGCCGCGCGCGGCGTTCTGGAGGGAACCGTAGAACAGGAGCGTCTCAATCTCATCAACGCTCGCTCTGTCGCAGAATCACGCGGTATCGAGCTATCGACCACGGAAACAGCCGCCCAGGACAATCCTCACGGAATTGAAGTGCGGTTAAGTGGGGGGATGCAGGAAATTGCAGTCGCAGGCACCGCACAGCCCGGTGCCGCTCCAAGACTAACTCGAATCGGCGCTTTCCACGTCGACATCCAACCCAGGGATACATTGTTGATTCTTACGAATCATGATGTTCCCGGAGTGATCGGACGAGTCGGAACACTGCTTGGTGAAGCAGGCGTGAACATCGCCGAATATCATCAGGCGCGACTCGCTCAAGGAGGCCAGGCGCTGGCTGCTGTTTCAGTCGACGGAGACGTGAGTGAAACCATCCGGGAGTCGCTGCTTCGGCTGCCGGACGTTCTGTCTGCTGCCGTCGTCTGCTTTCAGTCAGGGTGAGCACGGACGTAAGCAGCGACCGAGCCATACGGCAAGCATACGAAGCCGATTCATCCGGTCTTCAGCTGATTCCGGACCTGGTAGCGCGGCCTGAGACGATCGACGACGTGATCGAGCTCGTGAAAAAGGCCGCCGCCGAGAGGATTCCCGTGACATCCGCCGGCGCGCAGACCAGCACCACGGGCGCATCGATCACGGACAATGGAATGCTGCTCTCCCTTCGATCTCTGAATCAGATCAGCGAGTTCGACATCAAATCCAGGACAGTCAGGGTCGGTCCAGGCGCAATCGTCGCTGACATAAAGAAAACGGTGGCAGCAGCCGGGTTGCTGTTCGCACCAGATCCCACGAGTGAGGAAGAGTCGACCATCGGTGGTGCGATCGCGTGCAACGCTTCGGGAGCGCGCACTTTCAAATACGGCGCGACCCGAAAGCACGTGCGTGCGCTCAAGGTAGTTATGGCGAGTGGAGAGCTGGTCGAATTCCGCAGATCGGACCTCGAGAAAAACACTGTCGGGTATGCGTTTGCGCACGATCCGATCGACTGGTTCGTCGGGAGTGAAGGGACTTTGGGAATCATCGTGGAGGCGGAGCTTGGCCTGCTTCCTTTGCCCCAGCGTGTAGTAGGACTCGCAACGCTGTTCAGGGAGGAAAGCGAAGCCCTGCAATTCGTGATTGCCAGTCGGGAAGTTGCATCGGTCTCCCCACGATGCATTGAATACTTCGATGAGCAGGCGCTGGAAATTGCCCGACACAGCGCCCCAGGCGCGGCCATACCGCGAGATGCCGGAGCGATGGTGTACGTCGAAGAGGAAATCAAAGACGATCTCGACTCAACTCTTGTCCG
>DHJO01000161.1:17932-19244 GCA_002404375.1 Gemmatimonadales bacterium UBA4718
CAGGAGGCAGGAAGGTCGGCACCGATTGGGCTGTTCCTTACCGAAAGCTGGAGCAAGCAATTCAGGCTGCTCGGTCATTTGCAGCAGAGCGTGGGCTCGGAGCGCCGGTGATTTACGGACATGCCGGCAATGGTCACCCTCATCAGAATTTCATCGCTCGTGACGCGCGGGAGCTCACTACTATAGAGGAGGTGGTTGAGCAAACCCTGAGACACGTTCTGTCACTCGGCGGTACGGTTGCGGCGGAACACGGCATCGGCAAGATCAAGCGTCGATGGCTCCCACTGCAGATGAATCCACTCCAGATATCGATGATGACAGCGGTAAAGCGTGAGCTCGACCCACTCGGCATTCTTGCGCCTGGCAACATTCTGTGACTCGATTCAACTCGGTCGTTCTGGACGTGGATTCAACCTTGAGCGGCGTGGAAGGAATCGATTGGCTCGCATCGCTGCGTGGTGCTGAAGTTGAAGCATGGAGCAATTCCCTGACTGCTCGGGCCATGGATGGACTTATTCCGATCGAAGCGGTTTACAGAGAGAGGATGAGTTTAGTGAAGCCGACTCTGTTTGAGATTCAGGCGCTGAGCGCTGTCTACATCGATCGCGTGGCGGTAGGCGCACGGGAAGCGCTCGCCGAGCTTCGCGAGAACGATGTCGAGCTTGTAATGGTCAGCGGCGGGTTGCGTGAGGCCATCCTGCCTCTTGCCAAAGAGCTCGGAGTCGGTGAAGAACGGGTTCACGCGGTTTCTGTATTCTTTGGCAGAGACGGCGAATACACCGGATTCGATGAGCGCTCTCTAATGACACGCCAGAACGGAAAGCGAGCGACGGTAAAGGAGATGGACTTGAAGGGTCCGGTATTAGCAGTTGGCGATGGGATGACGGACTGCGATATCAGGCCGGTCGTAGACGGTTTCGCCGCGTTCACCGGCTTTATGAAGCGCGATCCCGTCGTTGAGCGCGCCGATTATGTAATCGAGAATTTTGACCAACTCCGAGCCCTTGTACTTGAATGAGCACGAACAAGCCATTCGGCACCTTTTTTCTTCCCGGTCCAACTGAAGTTAGACAGGAAATCCTGGCCGCCATGATGCAGCCGATGATTGCGCATCGCGGGTCAGCGTTCGAGCAGCTGTTCGAGCGCCTTCAGCGCGGATTGAGACCGTTGCTCATGACCGAGCGTCCTGTCTATATCAACTCCTCGTCCGCAACGGGAATGATGGAGTCGGCGATTCGTTGCGCGCCGGCTGGCCGTATGCTCTGCCTGGTAAATGGCGCATTCTCTGAGCGGTTCGCCCACATCGCTTCGA
>DHJO01000161.1:19364-22312 GCA_002404375.1 Gemmatimonadales bacterium UBA4718
CGATGCGAAAGTACAGCGCTATCACGGTCGTACATTCAGAAACCTCGACGGGCGCGTTGAACGACGTACGTGCGATTTCTGACTGTGCTCACCGCCACGGCGCTGTCTGCCTGGTTGATAGCGTAAGCGGATTTGCTGGAGCGGAGCTTCGGTTTGACGAATGGAAGCTTGACTATCTGCTGACAGGCTCTCAAAAGGCGCTGGCGCTCCCGCCGGGTCTCTCGTTCGCCGTCGCTTCGCCCCCGTTTGTGGATCAGGCGAATGCGGCCCCTGCGCGCGGAGTCTACTTCGATCTGGTGGAGCTAGACGCTTATGCGCGAAGGAACCAAACCCCAAGCACTCCGGCCCTGTCGCTTTTCTACGCACTCGAGCTCCAGCTGAAGTCCATCGCTGCCGAGGGAATCGAAGCTCGATGGGCCAGGCACAAAGCAATGGCCGTCAGAACCCAGGAATGGCTGGCAAAGATTGCCAATGAGACCGGGAAGCGCGTCGTCAACATCGCACCCCTTGGATCCCAATCGCCCACTGTGTCGACGATCAGACTCCCAAGCGACCTTCCAGCGGAGACATTCACTGCCGCCGTCGCGAAAAGGGGCATCGTCGTAGGTAGCGGATACGGAAAGCTCAAGAGCTCGACTTTCAGGATCGGGCACATGGGCGATCACACGCTCGAAACTCTGGAGCGCTGTCTCTCGGCCTGTTCGAGCGTGCTGCGCGCTTGACACAGATCTCCATTTCGAATGCCGGTGTGGAGTTTGGCGCAACCAGGATATTCAAAGGTGTAACGTTCACGGTTGGCAATGGTGACCGCTGGGCAATCCTTGGCCGCAATGGAAGCGGGAAGACCACTCTTTTCCGATTGATCACCGGAGTTCAGAAACCCACTGAAGGTGCTGTGACACAGCAGCCCGGACTGCGTGTGGCGCTCCTCGAGCAGCATCGCGATTTCGGTGGTGCGCAAACTGTCTGGGAAGCGGGGGCGGGAGAATTCTCGGACCTTCTCGCACTAGAACACTCTTTGGCGGAGCAAGGCAGTGAGCTAGCGAAGGTCGGGGAGGCTGCTTCCCCGCAGATGTTGTCGAGGTACGACCGCGATCTCGAGCGATTCGATCGCGAGGGAGGCTACACATTTGCCCCAAGGGTAGACGCAGTGCTCCAAGGCCTTGGGTTCGATGCGGAAAAGGCGCGCACACAACCGTTGGAGCAACTGAGCGGTGGCGAACGCGGCCGACTCGGCCTGGCACGACAGCTGGTAAGCGCGGCCGATGTGCTTCTGCTCGATGAGCCGACGAATCACCTCGATCTCGAAACAACCAGGTGGCTCGAAGACTATCTGAACAATGCTGACAAGACGATCCTGCTGATAAGCCATGATCGGACCTTTCTCGCCAACGTCGTGAATCACGTGCTCCATCTGGAAGGTGGTACGGCTGTGGAGTACACGGGGAGCTACGAATCATTCGTCGCGCAGCGCGAAGAACGACGGCTCAGTCAGCAACGGGCGGCTGATAAACAGCGCAAGGTGATCGCTGAAGAAGAAGACTACATCAGACGCAATATTGCCGGTCAGAATTCGAAGCAGGCGAAGGGACGACGCAAGCGGCTGAGCCGACTGCCGAGGCTCAGCGGTCCGACCGCGGAAGAAGGCAGTGCCATGGGCCTCAGGCTCGACATGTCAGAGCGAGGCGGTGACCAGGTCATTGTCGCCCGGGATGTCACGCTGGGAGTAGAGGGACGCACCCTTATCCGAAACTTCACCGCCACAATTCAGCGCGGCGAAATAGTTGGCTTTGTAGGCCCAAACGGGAGCGGAAAATCCACGTTCCTGCGTGCACTCGTGGGAGAACGCGAGATCTCCAGCGGAGAGCTTCGCATCGGCGGATCAGTTCGTCCCAGCTACTACCGACAGGACATGGCACAGGTGCCAGTGGACCGTGCGCTCTTCGATGTCATCAGTGAGCTGAGGCCAAACTGGGAACGCCGTCAGGTGCAGGGTCACCTTGCTCGCTTTGGTTTTTCAGGGGATGAAGCCCAACGTCGCGCCGAGACACTTTCTGGCGGAGAGAGGGCTCGTGTGGCACTCGCTATGATGGTGCTCAGCCGGGCAAATTTTCTCGTGCTCGATGAGCCAACGAACCATCTCGACATCGAGTCAGTCGAGGCTCTCGAAGAGGCGCTCGAATCATATGAAGGCACCATCCTCCTGGTGAGTCACGATCGCGCAATGCTCGAAGCCCTGACCTCGCGAGTATGGGTACTTCACGAGCACCACGTCACGGACTTTCCCGGATCATTCGGAGAGTGGGAGGAACAGAGCCGCGAGCGCGAGCACGCCGCTGCCGTTGCCGCATCTGAGCAGGAAGCGCTTCGCAGGGTGAGAGAGCGCCAGACGACAAGAAGACGCGAGGTCAAAGGAGATGAGAGCCGAGCAGTGCTACGCGAAGCGAGACAGAAGGTGGAGAAGTGCGAGAAGGAGGTTGCAATGCTCGAGCGACGAGTAGCGGAGCTGACCGCCCTTCTCGAGGATCCGGAGCTTTACACTACCCGGGAAGGAATGGAGAGATCACGGCTGTCAGGAAAGGAGCTCGATGAGGCGCGCCGCCAGTTGGATGGCGCAATCGAGCGATGGACGGGCGCCACCGAGCGTGCTGAGCAGCTATCGGCGACTTGACTGGTCAGAACTCGCCAATGAACCCTATTTCGACCTCCAGATGGTGGCCAAATCGCTGTTGCACCTTCTCCTGGGCAATCGCGATCAGCTCGCGAACGTTTTTAGCGGTGGCCTTTCCCAGATTGACCATGATGTTCGCGTGAATGTGCGAAATCTGCGCGTCACCGTGGCGGAAACCCTTCAGTCCGACCTCATCGATCAGACGCCCGGCACCGACACCCTCAATTTTCTTGAAGATCGAGCCGGCACTTGGGTGATACTCGAGCCATGGATGCTT
>DHJO01000161.1:22423-22962 GCA_002404375.1 Gemmatimonadales bacterium UBA4718
TGGAAAGTCACCGCGAGCGCGATGTCCCGCTGCTTATGGAGTGTGCTCGTGTCGTAGCCGAACTGCATGTAGTCCCGATCGACCGTCTGTCGCCTGCCATCGTGTGTCAGGAGCTCGGCCGACTCGAAAACTTCCGCGATGAACATGGTCCTCTCTCTCGCTGGGGCAGGCGAAAGAAAGTGCAGGTTTTGCCAGACCGCTCCGCCGACCGTGCTCGGAATCCCGACGTAGTGCTCCAGACCCGACAATCCGCGCTCGACGGCCTGAGGTATCAACTTTGCCATCACTGCTCCGCTCTCCACCCAGAGCCTGCCATCGTCGAAAAACTTCAAATGACTGGAAGTATTCCGGATGACGAGACCCCGGAATCCCTTGTCGCCGATGAGGATGTTGGCACCGAGTCCGAGTACGAAATACTCGATTCCGAGCTCACGGGCAGCAGTGACAGCCCCTGCCAGATCCTCCGTCGATGTGGCATCGTAGAAGAAATCGGCTGGACCACCGATCTTGAATGTGGTGTATTGAGCAAGTGGCTCATC
>DHJO01000161.1:23050-24372 GCA_002404375.1 Gemmatimonadales bacterium UBA4718
CGGGCTTTCCCAGAATCTGACATGTCCGAAAGAAAAGGTGTCATGCGTTACTGCGCTACTCTGGCGCTTTTCCTATCCGCGCTCTTGCCCATGGGAGCCGGAGCCCAGAGAGCGGAGCTGCAGAAGATCATTCAGCGCAAAGTTCTCGGGAACGGGCTCGAGATAATCGTCGTCGAGAACCACGGCGTTCCGTTAGCGACGATCGAGATTGATGTAAAGAACGGATCGTTCACGCAATCGCCCGCATACGAAGGGCTGGCTCACATGTACGAGCACATGTTCTTCCGCGCAAACTCGACATATCCCGACCCAAATCAATTCTGGGACCGCGCCTCAGACCTGGGTGCAGTCTTCAACGGAACTACGGCCGAGGAACGCGTCAACTATTACATGACGGTTCCCGCGGAAAAGCTGGGAGATGGAATGCATCTCCTGGCAACGGCGCTGCGTGCTCCTCTCTTCCGGCAGGACGAGCTCGAACGGGAGCGACAGGTGGTAATCGGGGAGTACGATAGAAACGAGTCGAGTCCGTTCTTCGCGCTATCGCGTGAGATGGATGCAAAGCTCTATCCAGGCAACTTCAGCAGAAAGGACGTCATTGGCGACCGACAGATCGTTCTGACCACTACGCCCGAAAAGATGCGCACCATTCAGAACAAGTACTATGTTCCGAATAATTCGGCTCTGATCGTAGCCGGTGACGTCAATCCAGCGACAGTTTTTGCCATGGCCGAACGAGAGCTTGGTCAATGGAGTCGCGGCGCCGACCCTTTCGCGGCCGACCCGATTCCAGCGATTCCACCCCTTCAGAAGAGTGAAGGGCTCATCGTCGAAGCCCCGGTGGGAGCCGTGACGGTTCAAATTCAATGGCAGGGTCCGAGCGTCGGACAGGATCCGAAATCGACCTACGCTGCAGATGTATTCTCGGATGTGCTCAACGATGCGCAGTCACAATTTCAGCAGAAGCTCGTCGATAGCGGTCTGTGGCAGGCTGTTGGAGTCAACTATTACACGTTGAATCATACTGGCCCAATTACTATCAGCGGCCAAACTTCAGCAGAGCAGCTCCGCCCGGCGTTGGCGGCGCTTTACGGCGAGATCGCCAAGTTCGACACGCCCGGATACTTCGCCTCGGACGAGCTGGAGGCAGTGAAAGCGCACCGAGCCGTGACATCGGCATTTGACCGTGAACGCGCTTCCGGATTCGCCCACACACTCGGCTTCTGGTGGAGCGTGGCCAGCCTCGAGTACTACATGGGATACGTCGATTACATGGCACAACAATCGTTGGACGATCTACGTGCGTACGCACGCAAATACAT
>DHJO01000161.1:24478-27786 GCA_002404375.1 Gemmatimonadales bacterium UBA4718
GGAGATCTCGTGATGGCGGGGGCACGCTGATGTTGCTTTCCATTGCTCTCGCGATGACCGCGCTGACCACCAGCTTCGATGTATCCGGCGTGCACGTGATTCTTCGCCAGAATAGCGCGAACAATGTCGTCGAAGCGAACCTCTACCTTCTTGGCGGTGCGCGCCAGGTCACCGATGCCAACGCCGGGATAGAGCCGATTCTTCTCGATGTTTCGGAGCGAGGCACGCGGCAGTACCCAAAAAATGCGCTGCGTCGCGCGATGGCAAAGCTTGGAAGTGAGATTGTAGTGGCCCCAAGCGCCGACTGGACGATGTTCGGAATTCGGTCGAGCACCGAGGTTTTCGATTCTACGTGGACTATCTTCGTGGACAGAGTGATGCATCCGACGCTGGCAAAATCGGAGATAAGCGTCGTCAAAGCCCAATACCTATCCGGAATCAGGCAGCGGCGAGACGATCCCGATGCGCTAGCTGACCTTCTCGCCGACAGCATCACGTTCGTCGGCCATCCGTATGCGGTTTCAGTCGGCGGAAACGAAAAGTCAATTCAAGCGCTAGACTCGGCGGCGCTCCGCGATTATCAGCGCACACAGTTCGTCACATCGCGAATGCTGCTCGTTGTCGTAGGCAACATCGACCGCGTTCATATCGAGCGTTTGGTGAACAAGTCGATAGGGCAGCTTCCGCGTGGCAGCTATGAGTGGACTGCTCCACCCCGGGTTCCCGAGTCCCCAACGGCGGTTGTGATCGCGCGCCGACAGCTGCCCACCAATTACATACTTGGCTATTACAGTGGGCCACTGGCAAAAGGAGAGGACTATCAGGCCCTCAGAGTAGCGACTTCTGTCCTGACCGGACGCATGTTCGCGGAGATTCGAACACGCCAGAACCTGACCTACGATGTTCACGCGCCTTTTGTGGACAGGGCGGCAACGCTGGGCGGACTCTACGTCTCCACAGTTTCGCCCGACACGACGCTTAAACTGATGCGAGCCGCCATTGTCGATCTTCAGCAGGGCATGCTCGACCCTGCCGGACTAAAGCAGCTTGAAGAGCAATTCATCACCGAGTACTTCCTGGACAACGAAACAAACGCGGCTCAGGCTGATTTCCTTGCCCGATCGCAGTTGTACGGCGGAGACTATCGCGAAGCCGATCAGTTCGTCGACGAGCTGAAGAGCGTCACACCCGAAGCCGTTCAGCGCGTAGCGAGAAAGTACATGAAGGGATTTCGCTTCGCGTACGTGGGCGACCCATCGAAGCTGAACCCGCGGACTATCAGCCTGTTCTAGCGAGGGTGGGGTAGCCGAGGGTGGGGTAGCCGAGGGTGCAGGCGACGAAGCGACCGGCTACTCAGCGAACTCCTCGGCGACGACGCGAGGATCCATCGCGCCGCTGTAGAGCGCCATACCGATTATCGCGGCGGCGACCCCGCGATCCTCAAGAGCACGAAGATCGTTGAGACTCCCCAGGCCGCCTGAAGCGAAAACCGGAAATTCCGCGGCCTCGGCGACATCTTCCATCAGGGGTAGATCCGTCCCGCGCATCGCCGCCTCGCGATGTACCGCGGTTACCAGTACGCCGGCGAGGGGCAGGCCATTGAGCTCTTCGATCAGGTCGAGCACCAGCTTCGAGTGTGTGCGCGTCCAACCATGGGAGAGAATTCTTCGATCGCGCACATCGGCAGCGACGACAATGCATCCGGGGAAGGTCGTGCTCATATCGATGAGCCAGTCCGGGTCTTCTAGCGCTCGTGTTCCGATCACCACCCGCTGAGCACCGTCATTCAACATCTGATCAATCGATGCCTGACTTCTGATTCCTCCACCGACCTGAACCTCCGCATCGGTGGCGGCCAGAATTGCCTGAATCTCCGCGGTGTTTTTTCCTCGTCCAGCGACTCCATCAAGATCAACGACGTGAAGATGATGGAATCCATACTGTCGCCAGGCGAGAGCGACGCCAACCGGATCCGGGATGCGCAACAACTCCTTGTCGTAAGAGTCGGCAGCGAGCTGGACGCAAGCCGCTTCTCTCAGGTCGAGTGCGGGAATTGCGATCATCCGGCGTAGGTAACGTTCAAGGCACGAATCATGACAGACGTAGGCGTAGTACGATTTGCGTGTTGAGGGGCTTGTGAATAAATTCACAATCTCTGTAACAACGAAGTCCACTGTTATCTATGCACTACCGTACGGCTCTGGGAGGCCTTAAACGATGCGGTTCTATGGATTCGCGGTTGCTGTTGGAGTAATTACGCTTGGCGCTTGCGCAGGCGGAGAAAAGAAGCCTACTGACACGACGCACGTTGCAGTCGATACTTCGACTTCATCGGCTTCCACTTCTAGCACCACTGCCACCACGCCTGGCGGAACTACCTCAGGTTCAGTGGCGCCGGCCCCGATAACGGGTAAGGTCCACGAAGTGAAGATGTACGGCGACGCAAAAGGCTACCGCTTCGAACCTGCGAACTTCACGGTCAAAGAGGGAGATGGCGCCAAGTTCGTGGTCGTGGGCGGCGGACCGCACAACGTTGCTTTCGATGCGGCGACGGTTGCGGCAGATGTGAAGACTCAACTCGATTCGAACATGGGCACTGACAAGCTAGGAGAGCTCTCGAGCGCCCTGAAGACGAACCCGGGGGAGTCCGTCACAATTTCGTTCGGGAAGATCAAACCCGGCCAGTATCCCTTTCACTGCACTCCGCACCTTGCGCTTGGCATGAAGGGCGTAATTACAGTTCAATAGCGTTTTTCAATGCGGAGAGAAAAAGCGGCGGGGGCGAGAGCTCTCGCCGTTTTTTTGTCATTCTCAGCTTCTCGGACGGCGCTTAGATTGTATTGTCCGTATGAGAACCCAAGTAGGTTCTCTAGAGCCGTCCAGACGCCTAGCTAGCCCGGACTGTCGCGTTGCACCCTATTCCGTGATTCTTTGAATCATGAACGTTCATAGCATTGCACGGATGAGCGGTGGCTCAGCCTATCTCTGGATGGCTGCGCGTGCCCGAAATGCGCTGCGCCGGGTCGTCGTCTTCGGGATTGTGGGAGGCGTGGTATTCATCGCCGCGCTGATAGCATTTGTGCTAGTGCCGAGAAATGCGTCACGAAAAGCATTGGCGGTGGCAGCGCAGATCGAGGCCAAGACCGATTCATCACCTGTTGTTGCGGCGAGAGATCGCTACCTGGCAGAGGTCACGGCCGTCGATTCTGCATTGGATGCGGCACGTCGCGCAGCCAATCCTGTCCCCGCGCCAGTGATCGATACATTTCCCCCGGCTGTCCGAGCACAGCGGGATTCGCTCGGCGCCC
>DHJO01000161.1:27923-32293 GCA_002404375.1 Gemmatimonadales bacterium UBA4718
GCAGATCCCAAGGTGAGGGTTCTTCTCGATTCGCTGGCTGGTATCGAGCGTGATCGAAATGCCTTTGGAGCAGTAGGCACCGTCGACCCGGTGTATCTGGCCCTTACTTCGAGGGCTAACGCGATCGGTCGGTCGATACAGGCAGTTGCGGATGCAAAAAGGGGTGAGATCAGAGGGAAGCTGGCATTGATCCGGCCGGCTCCAGCACCGGTAGTGAAACCCGCCATTACGGTGGACACGGCAAAACTCCTTGCGCAGCGCGCGACCGTCCAGCAGAGCTACTCCCAGGCGACGCGCCAGGTAGATCAGATCAGCAGCAAGAACTTGCGCATTGATCGTGAATCCGCACGGGCGCGTGAGCTCTCCAACGTTGGTGCTCCACCCTGGGCGATGCTGGCTGCGGCGGTAGTGCTCGCGCTGGCGGTTGGGTTCGCCGCGTCATTCGGAACGGAGCTCAAGCGACCGCACATTGCTGACCCCCGTGAAGCGGAGCAGGTCAGCGGGGCGCGCGTGCTTACGGTGATCAGGCCGCCCGAGGTCGTGGTTGAGCGAAGCCGGCGCCAGGCGGATATCGAAGCACCGCCGCTGATCGATGTAGTCTCCGAGAGCTACCGAACGCTCTATCTCCACATTGCGTCGGTTGAGGCAAGCGTACCCATTGTCACGATAACGGGCGATGATCCAGGAATCGTGGCAACAGTTGCGGCTAATCTGGCTGCATCCGCTGCTTACGAGGCGAGGAGCACGCTGCTCGTGGACGTCGATCCGACCACTTGCAGTGTCGCGAGCGTGTTGCGGATCAGGCCGGACCCCGGTCTCTCCGGGATCATCACAGGCATCTCGACCTGGCCTGAGGCCATTGTGCCGACCACGATTGGCCGCGACAGACCTCTGGACGTGCTTCCGAGCGGAACTCGACGGTCGGGTCTACCAGAGGCAAACGTGGTCGAAGAGGTCAAAAAAGAGCTCGCTCGAATGCAGCGGCGGTACGATTTCATCATCATCGCCGCCCCCACGAGCTACGTCCAAAGGAGCGCAACCAGCATCATACCGGCACCCGACGTGATCCTCTGTGCCAGGATCGCTCACACAACGGTTGGAGGGTTGAAGACAGCAGTGGACACTCTGCGCGGTGCCGACATGCGCATTCACGGCCTGGTACTTTGGGATGCAGAGATGCCGCAATTGGAAACCCGTGAGGAAATGCTTGGGTCAACGCGACAATCGGAAGCATTTCAGCCAGAGCTTGCTGCTGCGCGCTAGCCGGTAAATGGCAGAAACAATTCCCGACCTAAGAGGAATTCCCAAGGCCCGAGCGTACAAGGAACTGCAGGGGCATTGTGAGGCGATTCTCGACGGCGTATCCGACCCGATTACGGCAATGGCAACGATTGCCGCGCTTGTCCATCATGCGTTCGGACATCTTTGGACTGGCTTTTATCGGGTCGTCGAGCCCGGAGTGCTGTTGCGCGTCGGACCCTACCAGGGATCCCTGGGCTGCCTCGACATCGCTTTCGGTCGTGGAGTTTGCGGGACCGCCGCGGCCGAAGTGAGGACGGTCATCGTTCCCGATGTCGACAAATATCCCGGCCATATCACATGCGATCCCCGCTCGCGCTCCGAAATCGTCGTGCCGGTTCTTGGATCGCGGGGTGATCTACTCGCTGTTCTCGACGTAGATTCCGGCCAACTCAATGCGTTCAATGAAGAAGATCAAGGCGGACTGGAGCAGCTCGTATCCTGGTTCGCGACAGTGAAGCAATGACAGCCGCCGGTTATTCGGACGTCGTCAATCACGCGCTTGCGTTCGCAGCCAAACATCACGACCGGCAGGTGCGAAAGGGAACAAAGCTTCCCTACCTGACCCATCCCGCGAACGTAGCAATAATCCTTACGCGATACGGACGCGATAACGACACCGTCGTGGCGGGGATTCTCCACGATGTCGTCGAAGACTGCGTCCGAGATAGTTACACGCGAGAAATGCTTGAGCAGCGGATCGGCGACAAATTCGGCACGAAAGTGCTGGACGCAGTTCTCGCCATCACGTATCGAAAAAATGACGACGACGGTGTCGAGCTTTCGGGGGATGACCGTAAGGCTGATTACCTGGAACGACTGGCCGCGGCAAATGAAGAGGCACGCTGGGTCTGCGCGGCGGACAAGATTCACAATGCGTCGTCGATCGTCGCGGATTTGCGGAGAACAATCGATCCGGAGACGGTTTGGAACCGGTTTGGCGGCGGAAAATCGGGGACCGCGCGCTGGTACCGGCAGGTTTACGACAGGCTTCGTGAGGTGGGTTTCGCCGCTCCGATAATGACGGAGCTGGACCAAGTCTCGGGCGAGCTTCTCGAGCTCGCCGGCTCACCAGCGGCTAGACCGTAATAGCGACGGTCGCCTTGCCGTACGTCTTCTCGACGTAGTCGTCGAGTATTTTCAGAAACTCCGGAACGATCGTCTCGCCCTTGAGCGTGACCATGAGCTTGCCATCGACGTAGACCGGAGCCTTGGGCTCCTCGGAGGTCCCGGGCAGCGAGATGCCAATATTGGCGTGCTTCGACTCACCGGGCCCGTTCACAACGCATCCCATCACGGCGACTTTCATGTCGATCACGCCGGGATACCGCTTCCGCCACGCGGGCATCTGCTCGCGCAGATAGGTCTGGATGTCCTCGGCCATGTGCTGGAAAAATGTCGATGTTGTACGGCCGCAGCCCGGACAGGCAGTCACCTGAGGATTGAAGTTCTGGAGCTCGAGCGACTGAAGAATCTGTTGAGCGACGTGAACCTCTTCGGTGCGGTCTCCACCAGGACGCGGTGTCAGCGAAACCCGAATCGTGTCGCCGATCCCGTCGGACAAGAGGATCGAGAGAGCCGCAGTGCTGGCAACGATTCCCTTTGAGCCAAGGCCCGCTTCAGTAAGTCCAAGATGGAGCGGGTAATCGCAACGAGCAGCCAGCTGTCGATATACGTCAATCAAATCCTGTACTCCGGAAACCTTTGCCGAAATGATAATGCGGTCATGTCCGAGTCCGACTTCCTCAGCGATCGCCGCGGAGCGTAGAGCGCTCTGGATCATCGCCTCTATGTAGACCTCTTTCGCGGTGCGCTGGGCGGAACTCTGGGCGTTCGCGTCCATCAGCGACGTCAGAAGATCCTGGTCGAGCGATCCCCAGTTGACTCCGATTCTGACGGGCTTGTCGTTGTCGAGCGCGATCTGGATGATCGTCCGGAAATTCTCGTCGCGACGTTTCCCGCCGACGTTTCCAGGATTGATTCGGTACTTGGCCAGAATTTGCGCGGTGGCGGGATATCGGGCGAGGAGCAAATGGCCGTTGTAGTGGAAGTCCCCGATCACCGGGACAGACACACCCATGTCAACAAGTCTGCTGGCGATCTCCGGCACCGCCCGTGCGGCTTCGTCGTTGTTGACCGTTACCCGGACGAGCCTGCTTCCCGCGCGCGAAAGTTCCGCCACCTGGAGAGCGGTGGCGGCAGCGTCGGCGGTGTCGGTGTTGGTCATCGACTGCACGGCGATCGGATAGGCGGACCCAATGGGTACGTCCCCTACAATCGTGGATGCGGTCGGTCTTCGCGTTACGGTCGACACGTCTGCTTGCGTGTGGTGATTTTGAAAGCTAATTCCCTGGTCCGAGCGGTGCATGTCGGACCGTGAACATCTTCCCTTCCCGGCACTTCTGGAGCTCAGATGGTTGATACCCCCGATACACCGGCTACGCCAGTTCCCGTCAGGAAGAGGCATCGCAAGGTGTTCATCGTTCTTTTCGCGCTGCTTCTCATTCCCGCAGTCATCGTCGCGCTCTGGATCTGGGTCTCTCTGGGCTACACGTACTCCTCAGGAGAGCGGGCGGGGTATGTCCAGAAGATTTCAAAGAAGGGTTGGATCTGTAAGACCTGGGAAGGTGAGCTGGCGATGGCAAATCTGCCCGGAACAATGCCGCAGATCTTTGTATTTACGGTTCGAAACGACTCGATTGCCAAGGTGATCGAGCAGAATGCGGGCAAGCAGGTTTCATTGACCTACGACCAGCACAGGGGAGTGCCAACCACCTGCTTTGGCGAGACGGAGTATTTCGTTACGGGGGTCCACAGAACCGGTCCCTGAATCTGTCTATTGTCTGCTCAGCCGGTCCTTGCTATTTTTCCGCCAAGTCGAGCTGGGAAGGGCGGGCGAAGGTCTGTGCTTCCCTCTCAAGTCCAGTGCGGGGTTAGTGAGACCCGCATATCAGATTGTCGAGGGTCGGGCGTTCTCCGCTCCCCAAGACACAAATTTTTCAGGAGCAGGGAATGCGTACGACCGGCAAAGTGAAGTGGTTCAACGATGCGAAGGGCTTTGGCTTTATCAC
>DHJO01000161.1:32466-36841 GCA_002404375.1 Gemmatimonadales bacterium UBA4718
CGACTTCACTGGCACAATCTGGCGGGGCGTCTCAATCGAGGCGCCCCGTTTTGTTTCGGGGTGGACGTCCTCTCTTCGGGACCGGTGCGATCTCAACCGCGCTTTCCAGGCTTTCCAGCAGCCGTGCTCGAAAAGCCGGCAGGTCGAGGCCGAGGTTCAGCCCTTGCTGCGCAATGTGTCTACCTTCGCTCTTCGCCAGATCCTCGGCCAGCGCGATCGCTTTTACCGTCGGCAATCCGAGCTCCTGAATGAGCAAAACCGCCAATGCCAGGACCAACAAGCCTTCTACTGTCAGGCGACGAGATATTCCCTGGCGCTCCTGGGCTACTCCGGGGACCCGATTATGCGACATGACGTTGTCGAGCCATTTTACGGAAGTCCCGAGCGCAAGTGCAGCTGTAGCAATGGTATAGGCCCTGGGCATTAATTATCCTAAAAGAAAAGGATATAAAAGGGTAGCCCTCTCTTTCTCCCGTTACAAGCGCCTCTCCTCATTATATTGCGCCGTTCGCGCCTCGCTTACAATGAATTCCCGACAGACGAAAATGAAGTGTCTTCCTCATATCATGGCGGTTTCGGCTCTCGCGTCGATCCTGCTTTCGGGCCAAGCCAGTGCTCAAAAGACCTACGCCCTTGGGATCGGGGGAGGCGCCGCCATACCCGTCGGGAAGCTGAGTAACACTCAGACTACTGGGTACAACGGGATCGTTGCTCTCGCACTCGGTGTCGCCGAACTACCAATCGGGGTCCGACTCGACGGGATCTACAATAGCTTCTCCCGCAAGAACGTTACGTCACCGCCGACCAACACCTACGGTTTTCGAATCGCCGGCATACTTGGCAATCTCATCTACGCGTTCCCTGGAACCACCGCAAAGAGCTACATCGTGGCCGGAGGAGGGCTGTACAACACGAAATTCGACATCGCCGGAACGAAGGCCGAAAACCACTGGGGATTGAATGCGGGAGTCGGGGTAACGTTCGGGGTGGGACCGGTCGCGAGCTTCCTGGAGTCGAGATATCACTTCATATCCCGTGAGCCAACGAAAGGCGGAGTAATACACTTCGTCCCGATCACGCTCGGAGTAATGTTCTAAACCCGCAACAAAAACAGGTGCACAATCACGCGCCCGTTCTATTGGATCTTTCTCTGCCCTAGATGGCGCGAAGTACCAGCTCGTTACCGCGCGCTGCCTCGCCTACCGGCCACAGCGCCTCGCGCGCCGAACGAAGCTGCGCCTTCACCGCGCTCGCCCCCGTACCTCCTGGCACGTCCCGACGCGCAACCGATCGAGAGGGCTCGAGCCAATCAAGCGCGTCGTCGCCGAACAGGGGATGCGCAGCTTTGAACGATGCGAGCGGCAATCCGTCCAGATCGCAGCCATCGCGCTCGCTCTCGCGAATCAACGCACCGATAGCGCCGTGGGCCTCGCGGAAAGTAGCTCCCTTCTCTACCAGGTAATCAGCGAGGTCCGTTGCCATCATGCTGCTCGAGAGCGCGGCCCGCATGCGCATTGCATTGAATCGCGTTTCCTGGAGTGCGCCGGCGACTGCGGGAAGCACGAGGAGGGCGGTGTCGACGGCATCGAACAGCACACGCTTGTCGTCCTGGAGATCCTTGTTGTACCCGCTGGGCAAACCCTTGAGGGTCGAGAGCAATGTCGAGAGGTCGCCAATCGCGCGCGCACCTGATCCGCGTGCCAGTTCGAGCGCATCCGGGTTGCGCTTCTGTGGCATCATGCTGGAGCCTGTTGTAAAAGCATCGCCAAACTGGACGAATCCAAACTCGCTTGACCCATAAATGATCAAATCCTCGCCGAGGCGTGATAGGTGCGTCGCCATCATCGCGACGGCGAACAGCAGCTCGGCGACGAAATCCCTGTCGCCAACCGCATCAATACTGTTTTGCGACACGGCGCTGAATCCCAGGCTGCCCTGGAGAAGCACGCGCGAAACGGGGAATGCACAACCGGCGATGGCGCCAGATCCCAGAGGGAGAATCCCGGCAGCCCGCGAGGCGGACGCGATTCTGGCCCGATCGCGCTCGAGTGGCCAAAAGTGGGACAACATCCAATGTGCGGCGGAAACCGGTTGCGCGCGTTGAAGGTGCGTGTACGCCGGCATCAGCGTGTCCTGGAGCGTCTCCGCGTGGTCCAGCATCACCTGCTGCAGCATCCGCGCGGCGGAATCCAGTTTGACGCACGCATCCATTGACCATAGACGTGTCGCGGTCGCGACCTGATCGTTTCGGCTTCGACCGGTGTGCAGCTTCGACGCGACCTCTCCCACCTCGTCGTGAAGCATTCTGTCGATCATCGTGTGGACGTCTTCATCGGATGGAACGGGTGTCGCACCCCCCGCGAGCTTTTCGGCAACCGCCGCGAGGCCTTTCTCGATCTTCTTGCTTTCCTCGAGAGTGATGACGCCCGCTCCCCAAAGAGCGACAGACCAGGCACGAGATAGATCGATATCGAACGGCCATAGCCGGTAATCGGTACCAATGGATCGGTTAAGGGCGTCAAGAGCGGCCGCGGTCGGCACCGCGAACCGTCCTCCCCAAAGCTTATGGGACGTGTGATCGGACACGGAGAAGGGCAGGCTCAAGCTATCGCGAGAGCCTGCGACTCTCGCGATTCGCTCTTGCTCTCTTTTTGAGCCTTCGCGGCGGCCATTTCCTGGTCGCGGATAGCGCGGACACGGGCCGAGAGACCATAGAGCCGGATGAATCCTGCGGCATCGCTCTGCTGATAGACGTCGTCTTCACCAAAAGTGACGAAGCGCTCGTCGTACAGGGCGTACTCGCTCTCACGACCGACCACCGAGGCCGTTCCCTTGAAGAGTCTGAGAGTCACTGCTCCGGTAACGCGCTCCTGAGTGACATTAACGAAGGCGTCGTACCCTTCGCGCTCGGTGGTCCACCAACGTCCCTCGTAAACCAGATCGGCGTAGCGGGGAGCAATGAGATCTTTCGCGGCTAGCGTGCGCCGGTCGAGAACAAGCTGCTCCAGCTCACTGTGGGCGGAGTAAAGGAGAGTACCACCCGGAGTCTCGTAAACTCCGCGAGATTTCATTCCTACGAGGCGATCTTCCACGAGGTCGATGCGTCCAATCCCGTGGCGCCCGCCGATCTTGTTGAGCGCGACGACGAGATCGACGGAGTCGAGCTCAACACCGTTGACCGAGACGGGCGTTCCCGAGTGGAATCCAATCGTGACTTCCTCGGCCTGATCGGGCGCATTCTCGGGCGCCGTCGTCAACATGAACAGATCTGCCGGTGGGGCGACAGCGGGCTGCTCGAGCACGCCACCCTCATGGGAGATGTGCCAGACGTTCCGATCGCGCGAGTAGATCTTGTCGCGCGTCGCGGCAACAGGAACATTATGAGCTTCCGCGTAAGCGATCGCGTCCTCGCGGCTCCGGATGTTCCATTCGCGCCATGGTGCTATGACGGGCAGATCGGGAGCGAACGCCGCGTACGTGAGCTCGAAGCGGACTTGGTCGTTGCCCTTTCCGGTGCACCCGTGAGCGAGGGCATCTGCCCCAACTTGCCGGGCGATCTCGACCTGTCGGCGCGCAATGAGGGGGCGGCCCATGGAGGTGCCAAGGAGGTACTTTCGACCATAAACCGCTCCGGCCCGAAGGGTAGGCCAGACGAAATCCTCGACAAACTCCTGCCGGAGATCCTCGACGTAGCACTCGTCCGCGCCCGAAGCAATCGCTTTGGCCCGCACGCCCTCAAGCTCCTCTCCCTGGCCTATGTCTGCGGCGACGCAGATCACGCGCGCGTTATAGCGCTCCTTGAGCCAGGGGACGATGATCGAAGTATCGAGCCCACCGGAGTAGGCGAGGGCAATTGTGCGAATCACGGGCTCCTCAATAAGTATTCAGAATGTCTGAATATTTAATCGTTTGGAGGGCCTACGTCAACACTCGATCAGGGCTCTCCAGCCATCGCCCGCAGCCGCCGCAGCACGCGGTCGCGGGCGGCGACCGAGCGGCAGATTATCAGTATGGTATCGTCGCCCCCGACCGTCCCCAGTATGTCCGACCAACCCTCGCCGTCGAGTGCGGCAGCGATTGGCTGGGCGCCTCCGGGAACGGTCCGCAGGACAAGCATTTCACTCACACCGTCGAGCCGAAGGAACAACTGGGGCAGGAGGGTGTCGAGCGCGGCGCGGCTCTCCTCTATGCTACCGTCGGTAACAGCGTATCGGGCGCCTTCGGGCGTCGGGACGCGGGCGAGCCTGAGCTCGCGCAAGTCGCGGGAGAGGGTTGCCTGGGTTACGTCCCACCCGCGCTGGAGAAGAAGCTTCCGGAGATCCTCCTGGCTGCTTACTACCCGCGCCCCGATTATCTCCAGAATCGTGTCGTGCCG
>DHJO01000161.1:36948-38365 GCA_002404375.1 Gemmatimonadales bacterium UBA4718
GCCGGGCGGGAGCTGTGCGGATTGATCGCGCGGCATCCCAAGCTCGAGCTCGCGTTTGCGTCAGCGAACGAACAGCGCGGACAGCATGCGCGCGTAGGCCCATTGGAGATAACCTATGTCGCGACTGAGGACGCGCCTTTGGGCAATGCAGAGATCGTGTTCACTGCTTTGCCCCATGGTGCGTCGGCCAAGTGGGTGGGGAACGCGCGCTCAACGGGCGCGCGGGTCGTCGATCTTTCCTCGGACTTTCGTCCGGGAGCCGGGGAAAGCGCGACAAACGCTGAATACGGACTCACGGAATTGATGCGTGAAAACATTCCGGGAGCTGAAATCGTCGCCAATCCCGGCTGCTACCCAACGGCCGTGCTTCTGGCAATCGCACCCTTACTCAAGGAAGGATGGGTGACGCCGGGTGCGACCATCAATGTATCGGCAGCGAGCGGAGTAACTGGAGCCGGATACGCCGCTCGCCCGGATCTGCTCTACGCGGAGGTCGCTGAAGATTTTCGCGCCTACGCGGTCGGGAACGAGCACAGGCACCTCGCCGAGATGCAGGCCGTCACGAACGAGCTGGGTGGCCGAAACAACGATATCCTGTTCACTCCGCACCTACTTCCCGTTGCGCGCGGAATTCTGGCGACGATTACCGTGCCGATCGAGGAGCACACCGACGACCCCTCTCTCTTGTGGAAGGATTGTTACAGTGGCGAGCCGTTCATCGAGATTGCGGATGCGCCGCCGTCACTCCGCGACGTCATCCGGCGGAATGTGGTTCGCCTGAGCGTCACCAAAGCCGCGAATGTGCGGAAGCCTACACTGATCATCATTTCAGCGATCGATAACCTGATGAAAGGAGCGGCGGGACAGGCGCTGCAGAACGCGAACATCCTCCTTGGATTGAGCGAACAGGCAGGGCTGCCCGCGTGATGCGCGTGGTGAAGATAGGAGGGCGTGCCCAGGTGGATCCCCGCCTGTTCAAGCTCCTTGGTAAAGCGTGGAATGACTCGCCAACATCACTATGCGTAGTGCACGGCGGTGGAGACGAAGTTTCGGCGACGCAGAGAGCGCTTGGCCGAGAACCAGTATTTATCGGCGGTCGTCGGGTTACGTCGAAGGACGATCTCGACCTGCTGCGAATGGTACTGTCGGGCGTCGTGAACAAGAGGTTGGTGAATGGCCTGGTTGCGGCAGGGGTCTCCGCGGTCGGCTTATCCGGGGAGGATGGCGCGCTGATCAGGGCGGAGATTATCGATGCCGAGTCTCTCGGTTTTGCCGGGAGGCCAACGAACGTCAACTCGCAGCTTCTTCACGCTCTCATGGATGCAGGCCACCTTCCGGTCATCTCACCTGTTGGCTACAACGGCGACAGCGCACAAGGTGGGGCGCTCAACGTGAACGGCGATGATGCCGCTTCCGC
>DHJO01000161.1:38441-39227 GCA_002404375.1 Gemmatimonadales bacterium UBA4718
ATCTGATCGAAAACGGAACAGCCGCAGGAGGAATGGCGGCAAAACTCGAATCGGCCCATGCGGCTCTTCTCGCAGGAGTCGATCGTGTGCGAATCTGTGATCTCGCCGGTCTCGTGGATGACGGGCGGGGCACCTTCATCACTCAATCCCAGAGCGTAGTCATATGACCGCCGTCTCGCTGCCCATCGAAGAAGAAGCTATCGCAACCGCCGCCGCCGTGGAGACGTCGCTTCTCGGTACGTACAAGCGTGCTCCAATGGAGTTCGTGAGGGGAGAAGGCGTGGAGCTCATCGATGCAGATGGCAAACGGTATCTGGATTTCGCCAGTGGAATCGCCGTAAACGCACTCGGTTACGGGGATGCCGGGATCTCTCGAGTAGTGAGCGAGGCCTTGAACAATGGACTTATTCATACCTCGAATCTCTATCGGACGTCTGCCGGGGAGCAGCTCGCGGACAAGCTGGTGGAGCGCTCGTTTGCATCGAAGGTCTTTTTCTGCAACTCCGGAGCGGAAGCGAATGAAGGCGCATTCAAGTTCGCCAGACGGTGGGCACGAAAGATCGGTACGGATGCCAAGGTCGAGATTATCGCGCTGCGCGGGAGCTTTCACGGGAGGCTGTTCGCGTCATTGGCAGCGACAGATCGACCGTCGTATCGCGCGCCGTTCCGTCCTCTCGCGGGAGCCGTGTCAATTTGCGAGCGCGATCTGTCCGACCTCGAGACCGCGCTCGACGAAGAAACGGTTGCGGCGTTGATCGTCGAGCCTGTCCAGGGTGAGGGAGGAGT
>DHJO01000006.1:0-935 GCA_002404375.1 Gemmatimonadales bacterium UBA4718
TCGACGGCGCGGCTAACCTCGAATACACAAACCGCCTACGTGCTCGCCCTGGATTTCGATTTGCTTCCGGATGCGATGCGCGCCGGAGCAGCGCAGCGGCTCGCTGACGACGTGCGGGCGATGGGCCATCTCACTACGGGATTTCTCGGCACACCGGCGCTAACTCGAATGCTGAGCGAGAATGGGCACCTTGACGACGCCTACAACCTTTTGCTCAATGACAAATATCCGTCATGGCTGTATGAGGTGAAGCAGGGTGCGACGACGATATGGGAGCGATGGGATGGCAAGAAGCCGGACAGCACTTTCGAGGAAGCGAGCATGAACTCGTTCAACCACTATGCATACGGCGCCGTCGGCGACTGGATGTATCGGGTGGTGGCGGGGTTGAACAGCGATCCCGCCCAACCGGGCTACAAGCACATCATCGTGCGACCGCAGCCCGGCGGCAGCTTCACCTATGCGACGGCGACGCTGGTAACACCATACGGCGAAGCGACATCGGGGTGGAAGATCGATGGAGATCGTCTGCGCGTAACCGTGCGTGTCCCCCCGAATGCGCGCGCGACCGTTAATTTGCCCGGCGCACATCTTCAGGATGTCCGTGAGGGAAGCTCGCCGCTCGCCTCCACGGCCGGCGTTACGCGATCGACGCAGGTTGGCGATACTGTGGTAGTCGAGGTAGGCTCGGGCAATTACGAGTTCGCTTACCAGGCGCCAGCGTTGTCAGCGCGTGTGAGGCGCACGGCGACTCGATGATCACGCCGGAGTCAGATTTTGAACGAACAGTCAGCGCAGACGGCATTTAGCTCGGAAAGCGGCCGCACCTATCAGCTGAACAAGCTGATAGGTAAAGGAGGATTCGGCGAAGTCTATCTTGCGACCCCCAATCCTCAGGACGGACTGCCGGCGCAAGTCTGCATCAAGATCACCGA
>DHJO01000006.1:1079-2874 GCA_002404375.1 Gemmatimonadales bacterium UBA4718
TATTGCATCGCGTTGGAGTACGCGGTGCACGGCGACCTGAGCGTGTGGCTCGAGAAGAAGGGCGCGCAATCCGAGCGCTTCGTTCGGCGTGAGATCGCCGCAATCCTTCAGGCGCTCGATATCCTGCACCGCGGGCAGGCGCTGCACCGCGATCTCACGCCGTTCAACGTTTTCGTCTGCGAGAACGAGCAGCTGAAGCTGGGCGACTTCGGGATCGCGATGCACCAACGCAGCCAGCGTGGCGTCACCGCGGACGCATTCAACGTGTTCAACGTGCCGGCGGAAATCGCCTGGGGAAGAGTCCGCCGGTGGCAGCAGCGCGACGACATCTACCAGGTGGGGCTAATCGTGGTGATGATACTACGGGGCGACACCTCAAGCTCGATGACCAGTCGCGATGTGCGCCGTCTTCCGTGCAGCGATCATCTCAAGGAAGTCATCTACCGCTGCCTCGGCGCGCGAGGAAAGCGGTACGAAGCGGCGGGCGAGCTAATCGCGGCGCTGCGGCACCGTCCGAAGCAGCCTCACCTTGGCCGCGTAGTAAGCCTCGAGGGAAAGCGCGTGTCCTTCACAGGTTTTCTGAGCCGGCCGCGGAGCGAAGCGATCGCCGCCGCAAAAAAAGCTGGTGCGATCGTACAAACGAAGCCGGGCCCATCGTCGGACGTGCTGGTGCGCGGTCGGCCGAACGCATTGCAGATCGCTGGTGCGGCGGGAGGTACGAAGCTGCTGGAGATTCGGCGTCTGGCGAGCAAAGGGCACGTCGTGAAGGTGATTGGCGAGCGACAGTTCTGGAGACTCGCTGAATCGGCGGCCCGGGCGCGAACGGTTAAGCGAGGCAAAGGCAAACGAGCCGGAGCCAGAGCACGCCAATGAACGCGAACACCAGATAATTCGCGAGCTTTACGGTGGCTTTCGGACGTTCCATCCTGCTGGCGGCATCACGAAGTCGATCGCTCAACGATTTCGCTCTGCGGAGCAAATTCGTGAAGCGCGCGACGAGGACGTTCATGCCTGGCGAGCACGCTGATGACGCACTCGAAGCGGGCGCCGCCATCGCCGCGACCCGACGCGGGCTGATCTTCACGCAGCTTGGTGAAGCGATCACGAGCGCCGACGCTGCCGTTGCTGTGCGCGATCACTATCTCCGGCTCTTCGATCAGATTCGCGCGAGGAAGCTTCCGGCACAGGTCAGCGTCAAGCCGACGCAGCTCGGTCTCGATCTCTCGCTCCCTGAATGCGAGCGCCATCTGCTCGCGCTCGCGGCCAAGGCGGAGGAAGCCGGATCAGCGCTCTGGCTCGACATGGAAGACTCGAGTTACGTGGATCGAACGCTGGATCTCTACACCGCGCTGAAGAGAACTCACTCTTCTACCGGCATCGCGCTCCAGGCGTACCTGCATCGTACGCCTGAGGATCTTGCGAGGCTGATACCGCTCAATCCAGTGATCCGACTCGTGAAGGGAGCATACGACGAGCCCAAAGAAGTCGCATTTGAGAAAAAGAGCGACACCGACCGCGCGTACTACGAGCTCGCGTCACGAATGCTGGACGGAGCGCGTCATGGGGTCTGCGTTCCCATTTTTGGTACGCACGATCTGGCGTTGATCGCACGGATCGTCGAGCGGGCGGCGACGTCTGGCGTTGGAAAAGACAAGTACCAGATTCACATGCTTTACGGCATTCGCGACTCCGCCCAGCGCCGCCTCGTCGCTGAAGGGCACATCGTGAAGACACTGGTCAGTTATGGAGCGGCGTGGTATCGCTGGTACATGCGGCGCCTCGCCGAGCGTCCGGC
>DHJO01000006.1:2987-6483 GCA_002404375.1 Gemmatimonadales bacterium UBA4718
GCCCGTCCGGCGCGTACGGTTCTCTAGCGATAAGGAGCTGTGATGACTCGACGGGCCAAGCTATGGCGAGCGGGTGCGATGCTATTCGCCTTTGTCAACCTCGCAGGAATGGGGTTCGCCCTGGCGATGGATGAGATGATGCACGCCATGGCGCATGNNGACCAGCTGTCCCAAGCATCCCCGCTGCCCTCATCGGGCAGGGATTCGACGCAGAAGCTCGGCGATCAGCGCATCGATTACCTCCAGCGGTCAATCGATGCCCTCGCGCTCGAAGTGGAGCGCATCGGCGAGGCGCAGCGCTTTAAAGACAAGCTTCACACGGAACGAGGCGAGTCCGCGCCGCCCAAGAAGCTACCACCGGAGGAGTAATGGCAGAGTTTGAATCAGTCGCAGTCGCAAGCCCGCCCAACCGCCGCCTGGCCTGGCTCGGCGTACTGCTGATCGTGGTTGGCTTCCTCGGGCATTTTTTTGCTGCGCGAGCAATCGGCACCTACATCTATTACAGGGACCACATCTTCGGCTTCTTCCTGATTCTCCTCGTGACTGGGTCCATCATCGCGGGCCTGGGCTGGCGCTTCTGGAAAGGTCGCAAGGATATCACGCTATTGATCATCGGCGTGGTTCAGGCGCTGATCGGCATCGTGATATACATCGAGCGGTTCCATATCGCTTGAACGTGGCAGCCGTTAGCGGTTTTACCTGACGTTTTCGCCGAACGAGGTAATCGGATCCACATCCACTGGAACGCGCCCCGTCTTGCTCAAGGCGGCTTGTAGATCGGCGGGCATGGTTCCGTATTTCTTGAACCATGCCTCCGCCCTGGTGCGATTCCCGGTAGCCTCGATCTCGAGCAGCTCCTTCGCGAGACTCGCCACAGCACCCGGCATCTTCGCGAAATCGATCGCGTAGCGACCGGTCGTCGCATCCCGCGTGATGGCGCTCTGCTCCACGAAATAGTTGAACTCCATCATTTCCGCTCTGGCGTGGGCTTCGGCCACCCCAAATCGTACGGTGCGGAAAATTCCCGCTACGTGCGAGGCGTAGTAGTCGCGTGCACGGGATTTTGGCAGTACGCCCTTGTTCATCAGCCAGTCGAGTCCGTAGAGGCCGACAATGTCGGCCTTCGCTTCCTCGAGGCCACTATAGATCGGACCGATCGATTCGCGAATGTCGGCCTGCTTTCCGGCAACTCGCGAATACGCCGGACCCAGACCGTGAGAGATCTCGTGCATCACGACGACCGACAGATATCCATCCATCGACGGGAGACTCGCCTGGTCCTGACGCATCAGGAGCTTGCCGATCGGAAGCACGACGTAGTTCACGCGTGCGTCCATAAAGTTCTTGAAGAAGATCTTCTTCGTCCCCTTCTCGGCGTGAATGCGCGGATCGTTGGGCAGATTGTCGGCGACCGCCTGATAGCCGTGGCGCAGATCGCCGCTCCGATACGGCGCATCCATCACTTCCATCGGCGTCGGATGACCAGCGTTTGATGGCTTGTCGAAAGCGGCGAGAGGGAGCGCGTCCTGGATGTCGGCCACGTATTTCTTGTAGGTGACAAGCTTGGCGCTCTCGCCCGGGTTGCGGATCATCACCGCCACCCCGTACGACGTTTTGACGCCGAGCAGGTCGTCGAGGTAGGTCTCGTAGGGTGCGAAGATCACATCGAACTTTGGATTATCGAGATCGACCCAGGCCAGATCACTCTTGTAGTAATCGTCGGTGAGCAATGCATCGGCGCGGAGGCGCAGGAAATTGGCGAACGCCTTGTCGTCGCTCAGTGAGGCCGCGTCACGCAGCGCCTTGGCTGCCGGCACGAGCCACTGATTGTACTCGACGTGATACGGAACGCCGACGAGATCTCCGCCGCTTCGCTTAACTACTGTCCAAGGGCTATAAACCTCTGCCTTCTTCGCGGGATGTGCGGCGACGTAGTCCTCGATCTCCTTCCGAGTAATGCCGGCGGGGTAAAGCGCGTGTCCGGGCTCGTAGACGGTGTTCGCGAGGAAGGGCTTGTTCCCCTCGAGCAGGTCGTATCCACTCCCGTTGATCAACAGGTAATGGTGAATCTGTTTTTCGGTCTCGCCCGGACAGTTTGCAAGCGCTTTGTAGAGCGTGAGTCCTTCTGGATCGCTCTCTCGCCAGAAGACGCTCTCGAGGTCCTGTCCCGCTTCGACGAGCTTTCGCACCATGCGTACTTCTCGTGCGGACAGTCCGGCGGTAGAGAACGGCATCTGAACCGGTCGGAACTTGGCGAGCTGCGCGGCGATGTTCTCAGTCGTGGCTGGGTGCGACGAGCAACTCGGCGGCGAGCTCGCCACCGCACCAGCGGTGGAAGAGCGATGAGCGGATGTCGCGCCCATCGATGCTATGGCGGCGGCGGCGAGAAGGAGTGGGAAGCTTTTCATAGAACAAAGTTATGGGGCGGCCGCCCTAATTGTCGGGTCCGACCAGGTCATTCGGGTCGCGACCGCGCTTCGGCGGCTTGCCGAACGTCCAGTTCGCGCTGACCAGCAGGCCACGAATCACGTTCCTGCGATTCGACACCTGAAAGATCCGCGGATCACTCATCGTAAATACTTCGCGTGACGTGCCGAACGGATCGATCAAGCGAAGCGTCAGGCTCAGCTGGTCGTTCACCAACCTTTTGCGCGCCGCAAAGCTGACCTGGGTCCTGCTGGCATTGCGACCCTGCTCGACCGTCATCGGGGCCTGGTGTCGCGATCGCGACAGAGCGTACTATCAAGAAATCTCCTGGAGGGTGCCTACAATGCCAGAATGAATTGTAAACGGCGCGCCTGTCAGAGAGATAACCCGGCGCGAGCGACTTTAGCTTTTTTTTCCGTACGCCTCACGCCACGTACGTGTTGGGTCGTCGTCGGGGTCGGGGGTTTCCTGAGTCGGCCTGATATTCTCCGGAACGTTGCGCAGATTGACGCGGATGCGCGTCCATGTCGACGACCTCCCGCGCATTGAATCGACAAGCACGTCGTCGACGGCGAGATGAGCCGCCACATCGGGATGTTTCGCCTTCCATCGCTCGAGACCTGCCAGCGCCGCTTCCTTGTTGGGCGAATTGGAGACGACGATGAGGAGCATCTTAAATCGCGACTTCGAGGCTGTTTTCCTGGTTGCGGTCTTTTTGCTTGCCGTTTTCTTGCCCCCTGTCTTCGCCCCCTTGGCGCGCGACGGAGCCACGCGTACCGGCTCGCCTTCCATCTTCCGAAAGTGCGGCGGCCACGGCGCGTCGCCGAGTCCGGCGGCTTCGTCGCGATCGGCGAGCTCGAGGAGTTGCTCGAGTGAATCCGCCGCATCGTCCATTCGCGCATTCGGATCGCCGATAGCTTTCAATCGCGCCGGCATCGTCAGCACTGTGAAATCACTCGGCTCGCAATCCGGTATCTCCTCCCAACGTAGCGGCGCCGAGACGCGTGCGTCCGGGAGCGGGCGTATGGAGTAGGCCGAGCAGGTCGTGCGGTCCTTGGCGTTCTGGTTG
>DHJO01000006.1:6541-7053 GCA_002404375.1 Gemmatimonadales bacterium UBA4718
TTGAGTCCCATTTCCTCGAGCAGCTGCTTCACCTCCATCGCCACCCGACGCACATCGTCCCACTCCACGCTGGGGATCGGATCGAGATCGATGCGCAGCTCGTCGGGATGATCGAGATCGTTCGTGCGCACGGCGTGTGGATGCAGCTCGATGCAACCGAGATTCACGATCCACGCGAGTCCGGCAGCATCGTCGACGACTACTTCTTCGGCGGTGCGTCCCGACGGAAAGGACAGCGTGACAGTCCTCAGCCACTCCGGACGATTGTCCGGCGCCCGTTTCTGATAGAATGGCGCGTGCTCGGCGCCATCGACGAATCGCTTGAGCATGCTCGGCCGATCGCGAATGCCCGCGACAGCTCCGCTCGCGATCGACAGGTAATACTGGACGACCTCGAGCTTGGAGAGCTTGACGTCGCGCGAGAAGTAGGGCTTGTCCGGATTGCTGATGCGAACCTCGCGCCCGTCGATCGAGAGAACCGCCACCGATTCTTTTTTTGCCATCGTCGCTTT
>DHJO01000170.1:0-909 GCA_002404375.1 Gemmatimonadales bacterium UBA4718
AGACCGTGCCCGGACGCTGATCCGTGATCATGCCAGTGACGGTAACATCGTTATGGGCCGCGATGTCCAGCGCGTCGAGAACCTTGCCGTACTGCAGATCCTTGTGCGCCTTGACGTACAGGAGCTTGTCTTCCGTGCGATTTTCGAAGATCTGCTTGAGTCGCACGCCAAGCTCCGCGTTCGGGATTGCTTTCTTGTTCAGGTAATACTGCCCCTTGGCATCGATGCCCAGAACCTGATCCTGATCTTCTTCAGGATGCGGCTTCAGGTTGACGCCGGTTGGCGGAATTGCCTGGAATCCCGCGGTAATCGCCGGGATAACAAGCATGAAGATGATCAACAGCACCAGCATGACGTCGATCATCGGCGTCACATTCGGCGATGCTTTCACACCCCCCGCGGTACCTGCAGACATTGCCATAAATCAACCCTCCCGGGTTACTGCGAGATCGGGGCTGAGCCCGCGGTGGCCGTGGTGTTGAACTCACGGGTGAAGCGCGAGCGGCCGAACTCTCCGGTGCCGGTGATGTTCTTGATCATGTAGTCGATCATCTCCTTCGAGGTATACGTCATCTCGGCGGTGAGATTGTCGATCTTGATCTGGAAGTAGTTGAAGAGCCACACGGCGGGAATCGCGACGATGAGACCGAACGCCGTGGTGATGAGGGCCTCGGATACACCGGACGAGATCGAGGCGAGTCCGCCCGATCCTGACGCCGCCATCGCGGCGAAGGAGTTCACGATTCCCATTGTAGTTCCGAGAAGTCCGACGAACGGTGCCGTTGCGCCGACCGTCGCCAGAACGCCGAGGCCGCGCTTGAGGTCGGTGATCGTCATCAGCATCTCGCGCTCGACCGCGCGCTCAGCCGAATTGATGTCGGCGACCGTTACCGATCCGTCCTGAATGAG
>DHJO01000170.1:1079-2135 GCA_002404375.1 Gemmatimonadales bacterium UBA4718
ATCTGGTTGAAAATGTCGAGTAGTGACAGCTGCATTGTTTACTCCGGAAGGTTTGTTGTTAGCGCGGAACGGCGAACTGAAAGGACTGTTGAACGAGCTGGTTGACCGGCTTGCCGCCAATCATCGCCGGACTGAACCGCATCCTCGGCAAAACACTCTTGACCGCCTGGGTGAAAAGCTCGTTGGTCGATTTCAGCACCTTGAACTGATCCACGTCGGCTTTGCCCGAGCTATTCACCACAAACTGTGCCTGAACTTCTCCGGCAATGCCTGAGCTCTCCAAAACCGACGGATACTTGGGTTTTGGACTGTCCTGGAGCATCTCCGCGGGCTTCTCGACCTGGAACTCGAAGTACGTCTGGTTGGTGACGGGACCGGTTCCACCGACGATGCCGTTGCCGGTGCCGCCCTTCACGCCCTTGCCGCTGAAATCATTTTCGTTGGTGATGGCCTTCGAGAGATCGATCTCGGGGATCTTGATGTCAATCTTGAGCGGCGCGCGAAGAACCTGGAAGCCCTTCGGCGGAGGCGGCTTGACGATGACCTCCTTCGGCGGCGGTGGCTTGTCCGGCACCTTGGGCGGCTCCTTCTTCATCTCCACGAACTGGATCTTTTCGGCCTTCGACTTCTCGTCCTTCACACCTGCACGGGCAGTCGCGTAGACGGCCCCCGCGATGAGGACCGTGTGTAGCACGATGCTGAACACCGTACCGCCGGCCATCTTCTGCTTCTTCGCCTTCGACTCGATCAGTTGGTTAAACATTCCTCACCCAAGTGGAAGTTCGTGGACGAAAACTGTTGATAACCTGAACACGATGGAATAGCCGCAAGATTAAGAATCCATGAAATAGTATTAACCCAGACTTAATCGTCGGGATAGAGTCGCTAAGCGCGCTCGGCCTCGCTGGCGATGGGGAGCGTGACAGTGAACAAACTGCCCCGCCCAAGCCGGGAAGACGCAGTGAGCGTTCCGCCGTGCGCCTGCGCGATCCACTGACTGATCGCCAGACCAAGTCCGAACCCGCCCCGTTCCGACATTCGCGACCGAACCCTGTC
>DHJO01000170.1:2223-3362 GCA_002404375.1 Gemmatimonadales bacterium UBA4718
ACCGCGAACGTCACGTTGTCCGGGTGTCGGCCGAGACCAAGCTCAACCTTGCCACCGGGCGGCGTGTACTTGATCGCGTTGGTGACGAGGTTGAGAAAGAGCTGCCGCAGGCGCGTGCGATCCGCCATCACGACGACGTCAGTCGTGAATGGCAGGTTCACCGTCACGCCCTGCGCTTCGCCGAGAATGAGCGCGGTTTCGTAGACCTCCTGCACCAGCGGTTGGAGCTCGATGGGCTCACGATAGATGTCGAACCGCCCTTCGTCTGCACGGGCGAGAGTGAGCAAGCTCTCCACCAGATCCGTCATGCGCCTAACTTCCTGGAGCGCTTCCTCGAGCGCCACCATTCGCTCGGTCTGGCTCGAGTTTTCGTGCATCGCCCGCTCGACATCAGCGCGCAGTACCGCGAGTGGGGTCTTGAGCTCGTGGCTGGCGTCGGCGGTGAATCGTCGCAGCGCGCCGAACGAGGTCTCGAGGCGGCCGATCATGGCGTTGAGCGTCGTCACCAGATCGGCGAAGTCTGTCGTCTCCTCACTCAGCGCCAATCTTTTGTGAAGGCTGCGTCCGTCGGTGATTGCGGCGACTTCCGTGGTGATCTCCGCGAGCTGTCGCTGAGTTCGGCCGAGAAAGACGAAGGCGCCCATTCCCGCCACGCCGATGATCAGCGGCACGATCAATGAGGCATCGAGCAGGTACTCGCGGGGAACCGTGCTGGCGCGGGTAGCGACCGCGCCCGATGCGATCCGGCTCAAGCCGCCCGGAGTGCCGGGCAATGAGTGGGACACGAAGAGAAGCTTTTCCTGGAGCGAGTCCAGCGAAAAGATCAGCGCCTCTCCGGATTTTGGCAGATCCTCGAGCTGCGACTGCAGCGTCGCCATATCCTGACCCTTGAGACGCATCACGTCGTTGGAGCGGTAAACCGCGCGCCCCGCCGTGTCGACGACGACGATGTAGCCAGGCACTGCCTGAAGCCGATCGACAAGCTTGGGCGCGAGAAGCGGGACGAGCGCGGTGTCGCCGTTGGCGAGCACCTTCTGGTTGGACTGCGCGGCGTCGGTTATCACGCGCGAGGCAAGATCGCCCTGCGCGGCCGCGTATTGGGCGATGTCGTGGTAGACCGCGTTGTTGCGCGCGGTCAG
>DHJO01000170.1:3490-3695 GCA_002404375.1 Gemmatimonadales bacterium UBA4718
CGCTCTCTTCGCGGATCACGTAGCCTACGCCGCGGATGGTGTGAATGAGCTTTCGCGGATTGCTCGCGTCGATCTTCTTTCGCAGGTGGTTGATCACGACATCCACTATGTTGGTTCCCGGATCGAAGTGATACCCCCAGGCGTATTCGGTGATCAGGGTTCTGCTCATCACCCGGCCCGCGTGGCGCATCAGGTACTCGAGCAC
>DHJO01000170.1:3953-4446 GCA_002404375.1 Gemmatimonadales bacterium UBA4718
CTTTGAGAATCGGTGTCAGCCGGGCGCGTGGCCGGCGAGACAGCGCCTCGACTCGCGCGAGCAGCTCCTCGAACGCAAAGGGCTTGGTGACGTAATCGTCGGCGCCCGCGCGTAGGGCCTCCACCTTCGAGTCCACTGCGTCCTGCGCCGTGAGGATCAGAACCGGTCTGTCGAAACCGCGCGCGCGGAGGTCGTGGAGTACCTGCCCACCAGACTTCCCCGGAAGCCGCATGTCGAGCACGACTACGTCGTACTCTTCGGAGATTGCCCGGGCCTCGCCATCGTCGCCATTCGCGACGAGATCAACGCCCCAGCGTTGTTCCTCAAAGCCCCGTTTGACGAACTGTCCGACGGTAGGATCGTCTTCGATTACGAGGATTTTCATCGGGCGGGTTGGACTTCGTCAGGCGCAGTGGACTTCATCGGGGGGTTGGACTTCGTTCGTTAAACGCCAAGAGGGCGGATAGATATCCGCCCTCTTGCTAACTTACAT
>DHJO01000113.1 GCA_002404375.1 Gemmatimonadales bacterium UBA4718
TTCGTTCAGATCGACAGACACCTGACGACGGAAACGCAACAGGGCGTCGGCCTCGGTCTTTCAATCAGCAGGGAGCTCGCCCGTGCCATGTCTGGCGACCTGACTCTCGAAAGCGTGGAAGGAGTTGGCTCGACCTTTACGCTGAGTCTTCCCATCGCCGCAGATATCTCTGCAGCGCCATCTACTGACACGACAGCGCTGGAGATCGAGCATCCGGCCCGGCGAACGGCGGCGATCGCTTCCTAGGAGTCCGGCGTACCGGCGCTTACTGCGCCGGCTTCTTCGCGGTCGGCGGAAGGAGACCGTTCAAACGCAGGTAGATGGCCGACTGGCTGTAGTGGTCGGCCCAATCCCCGGTTGTCAGAGTCATGATCGATGCGCGCGACATCTTCCGCCCGCCGAAGAAGGGAAGCTGCTCGGCCAGATTAGCGTCAGTCAGCGGCGCGAGCGCCTGATCGCAGAAAGCAAACGTTTCGCGGAGCCGGGCGATGAGCGTAAGCTTGGCATCGCCGTGGTCGACCTTCGCGCGCGTCGGCGCTTTCATGCCTCCGATCGAGCCGCACAGGTAATCATTTCCCTGAGACAGATGGACTACTATTTCTCCAAAACTCATCTGGGCTGGCGTGGGCTTGTAACCGAACTTGTCAGCGGGGAATTCTTCCGCCGCCGCGATCAGATTCTTTGCCTGTTCCCTGGCGTTGTCACGAAATGCGTCGGCGACGGGGTTTGCCTGCTGTGCGGCGGCAACCCCCGGCAGAAGCACGAGCGCGGCGAAAGCCGCGTAGTGAATCCTGATCTGCATGTGAAGAACTCCAGTTTGGGGAGGACCCCAATTCTGCTTGTAGAGAGCGGTGATGTCCAGCACGGCCTGCGGCGATGAGGCGCTCTTAACGCCCCGAATTCGGCTGCGGCGCGCCCGCTGTGATGGCGAGCGTCAGACGCTCGGCCTGGACCGGGCTATCGGTCAGGAGGATCGCCGCCAGGTTAGCTGAACGCACGAAGGTAGGAGTCGTCTCCCACATGTTCGGCCTGCCGCGCGGCGACGCCGTCAGGGTGTCGATGCTAGCGATGTCTCTTGCGAGCGCGGCTTCGTCCGGATAGACGAACACCTCGAGCCGGGAATGGCCAAGCGTGTATGCGACCGGAGCGACACTGAACCCCGCTCTTCGCGGAGCGTCTCCAGCGAGACGTCTCGCGACAAAACCGGATTGCTGCAGGCGCTTCTCGAGGCTGCAAAGCGCCCACTGTCCTGTTCGCGGGCACGGAGACGAATCCCCTTGCGCCGCCGAACTGGGCACCGCGCTCGAAGCAGCGGTGCTAGCCGCAGGAAGATCGCGAACGGAGCTGGAATCCCCCGACCGCGATGAACCATCACCACACGCGCCCACGCTGGCGCACACGAAGAGCAGAAAAGGCCGGGCCGTCATCCAGAAGTAAAGATGGGGCACGTCTACGCCGCGGCAACTGTCGAGGAACCGAAGATCGCGGATGCAAAACGGGGGAGAGCTTTCGCCCTCCCCCGTCAGTGTTGCGAGGCTCAGACTTCGAGCCGGCCAGCTTTAGAACATGATTCCGACTGTGACCGGAACGAATACCATCGAGCTACCGTTGGCCGAAATACGGTTATAGCGCGCTTCGGCGAAGGCTTTGAAGCCCGACAACGGAAGTTTGACACCAGCGCCGGCGTTCCAGCCGAAGTGGTTTTCGGTGACGCTCGCTACGCCAGGAGCCGTAACGGTCGGCATGTAAAGTCCAGCGCCGCCGATGAGGTACGGGGAAAAGCCCGGGATCGGCAGACCGTACACGATGTTGCCNNCCAAGCTGGAAGGGCTTCAGTGCGCCGAGCTGCGCGTGTGAAACGCGCGGAGCGGCGACTAGTGCGATCGCGGTGATCGCGAGGAACAGTGAACGCTTCAAAGCTTCTCCTTGTTCGAGAGTGCACCCGCATTCGAGCCGGAAGCGGTCTCGTTGGGCGCTAGTCTGGTTACGCGAAGGTGTTTTGCCCCCGTACCGCAGCGGTTAATGCTGCGGCAGAGAAGCGCGGACGGCCCTCGCCGACAAGACGACGAGCCAACTGCCCGTCAGTAACGATTGTGACGCCACCTGAGTTTCCGTCCCTGACAGGCGAGCCGGGATTGTGATATCGGTTAGACCCAATCGTCAGAAAGCTGGAAATACTGCCAGACCGAAACCCGGCCGGGCACACTCTCATCATCTCACTAGGCTCCCGATGAAAAGACTGCTGGTTATAGGCTTTGCCATGCTGGTACTCGCCGCTCCGGCCGCGAAGGCGCAACGCTCTCAGCGCGGTTCCACCCCCGTCGAGCTCGGAATAGATGGCGGCGTCACCTTTGGACTGGATGCTCCACGCACGACGGTGGTCGCGCTTCCGGTCCAGAGCTTCCGGGTGGGCTTTCTCATGAGCAACAACCTCGCGCTCGAGCCACGCGTCGGCATCAACTCGTTTCACAGCGGCGGCGCCTCGGCCACCAGTTATGACCTTCAGTTGGGCGTAGTCTACCAGCCCGATGGAGACCGTGTTGGGAACGGTTTCTACGGCCGGCCCTTTGCCGGCATTTCCGGGCTCAACGTTTCAGGACCCGGCGGGAACAACAACAGCGGCTACATGGGACTGGGGTTGGGTCTGAAGATCCCTTTCGCTGACCGAAGGCTCGCGACACGAATGGAAGCGAACTACGCGCACGGGTTCAGTGGTGGCGGGAGCAACCAGATCGGTCTTCTGATCGGGTTGTCATTCTTCACGCGATGAAAGTCTTCTGAAGACAAAAAGCGCGCCCGAGTTGGGCGCGTTTTTTTTGCCAATGGCGTGACTACGGAGCCGCTATTGTGACAACTACCGGCGGGCCGCTGCGATCCCGCTGGTCCGTCGAGGCGGTGTCGATGACATTCCGAAAGAACACGGTCGCCGCTCTGGGGTCGCCGGCGAGCGAGCCCGACGCGATTCTGATTTGCGACGAAGTCAGCTTTGAGAATCCCGTGCCCGCCTCGAGCGACCAGCGCACCATCGCGTTTGGCTGCGAGGAAGGATTCGAACCGATGGAAAGCACCCACGCCTGCGTCGCGCTCACATTCAGTGACAGGCCCTGGGTGGACGGGCTGACGCTTGCGGCGCCGACGGCTGACGTGGACACCGGGGAGAAAGAGGCAACCTGTACCTTCACGCGCGGCGGCACGGTAACTGTGACGGTGTGCGTGACGCTGCTGGAGGATCCGCGTTGGGCAACGGCCGCGCGTGAGAGCATCGCGCTTCCAATCATGATTGCCAACAGTGAGCGGCGGATCCTAACCATCTTACAGAGCTCCAGTTACTGTGAGCCGAAGCTCAGCAATAGTTGATTTCTTGGGTGAGGCACAATATGTACCTCGCTCTGTGACGGCTTTATGAAGCGACTATGACGCGTTGGTCATAATCCGCCCTGAATCGCTAAGTCGTTACTCCTGAAGCGGGTAGTGGCTCCAGGACGAAGCCAATCCCTCGTCTGGTGGCTATGACGGCAGAGGCCCCGGCCTTGTCGAGCTTCTTTCGAAGCCGGGCCACATGGGCATCAATTACGTTGGAGCTGGGATCGAAGTGCATGTCCCAGACTCTGTCGTGGAGCTCGCTGCGCGAAACTGTCTCGCCCGTGCGAAGCATGAGGTGTTCGAGCAGCTTCAGCTCCATCGATGTCAGGCTGATGTCCACCTTGCCGCAGGTGACTCGCCGAGTCAGGCGATTGAGCGTCAGGTTGCCGGCGGTCACCTGTTCGGATACGCGATTCGCCGATCCGCGGCGCACGAGCGTTCGCACGCGCGCTCTCAACTCTTCGTTCGAGACAGGCTTCACCACGTAGTCGTCCGCTCCCGCGTCGAGTCCGCGGACGATCGAGTCCGTGTCGCTGAGTCCGGAGTAAAGAAGTACTGGTGTCCGGCGACCGTTCCGCCGCAGCTCCTGGAGGATCTCGAAGCCGTGACGGTCGCCGAGCTGCAGATCGAGGATTATCCCATCGTACTCGTTGACCAGCGCGAGCATACGTGCCTCCTCGCCGGTCGACGCGACATCGATCGCGTACGACTCGTCGCCCAGCACGCGGGAAATGAGCTTGAGGATGGCGCTGTCGTCGTCGACTACGAGCAGGCGCATTGCATCTCTGGTGTCATCAAGGGGGCAGTTGGTGCGGTAGGTTGCTGCTATCGGGTATGTCTGAAGGACGAGTTCAGTCGCGGAAGAGCAAAAAAAAAGAGCGGGGGAGAGCCTGTGCTCTCCCCCGCCCGGTGCTCTCGTGGAAACCGCCTCTAGAACATGACTCCAAACGTGATCGGAACGTACCTGGCCGGTGAACCGGCGCTCTGCGCCTGGTTGAAACGCGCCTCAAGGAAGGTGTCGAACCCGCTGAGTGCCATCGAGATTCCGCCGCCAATGTTGAATCCGAAGTTGTTAGTGGAACCCCCCCCGCCGCTAGCTCCAGCGTTGTACCAGCCGGCGCCGCCGATTGCGTACGGAGAGAAACTCGCTCCGGGAATCTTGTACACGAGGTTGCCGGTCACGCTCGTGTAATGGAGGCTACCCCCGCCAAAGCCACTCTTGAAGCTGAATTGATTGTGCGCGCCGTCGATCCTCAATGCGTCAAGCGGAGGAGCTGGTGTCTGGCGGGGTCACCGGCTGAGGTGGCTTGCTGGGGCGCTTCTTCGGCCGCGGAGGAGGAGGCGCCGGCTTGTTCTTGACGATGTACGCCGCGTTGATTCGCGCCAGCTTGTCATTCCGTGCGGTGTCCAGAGCCGCGCGGCAGGCATCGCGACTCTTGGTGAGCAAGGTGTCGCGCACTCGCTCGAGAGCCAGAGCCGCAGTGTCGTGGTACGACGCCACGAGCGCCGAATCGGGATGCAGAAACGGAATCCCACAAACCTCTTCGATCGGGTATTTGTCCCCCAGGAGAGCGAGGACCCTGGCGGGCGAACGCGGTAGCGCCGATGCCAGCGCGATCGACAGACTCGCCTCCGCGGTTGCGGAGCCGGGCGTGAACCTGGAAGCCACTTCGAGCCAGAGACTGTCACCGGTTGCAATGCCGTTCATTACGGAGCGGCCAAAGGATTCGTCGGAATCGACCCTCTTCGCGACGCTGGAGACGCCACCCAGCTTTATCTGTGAGAGAACCACCTCCGCACTGCCCATCGGAGTCCACGCGCTGTCCTTGCATGCGGCAGTAGATAAGGACGCCAGGACAACCGCCGCGCCAAGAATCGAGCGCAGCGACTCTATGCAGCCGCCTTCGGATTCCTCACCTGCCGCACGCTTCGCGAACGCGCGCGGTGTCACTTGGCATCCAGATAGCGATCGCCTGTCCTTTTCTCTCGGCGTCGTTGCCGCCGACTGCCGCGCCGATGACCTTGACTGTCGCGTGCGTCGCTCCGAGCGAATTGATGATCAGGCCGTTCGCACCCAGAGGCGCGACTTTGCTGCGCATGGCCTTGAGCAGGTCCCCGTTCCCCGTGTACACGGAATTTCCCTTAGCCGTGACGAGCGCCACCTCATAGTAATCGTATGGCACGTGGTCCCGGTCCGCATACACCGCGACCGCATCGGCGCACGTGGGTGAAAGTGACAGGGCCGAATTGGTCGCCACGATGCGCGTCTGGGTTCCGCACGCGACGAGGGTAACGAGAAGCGCGAAAGACGCACGCCGCGAGAAATATGAAAACAGCATGCGCGAGATAGGGGCAAGAAAAAGGCCTTCGAACATCGAGCCCGACTCAGAGGCCTGTTGGACGGGCTTGATACCGACCGATGAGATTCCTTAGCGGTCCGTCGACGAAGGCAGTGTTTGTCGCGCGACGTCCCGCTGCTCGGAGAGCAGCCGCGTCGTAAAACGCTGCCCTTCCGAGATTCGCTCGACCTCCAACGCGATCGCGTCGACTGCCTGATTGAGCTGATTGAGCTGCGCGGAGACTTCGCCGGGAATCTGCGTCGGTCCGGGCCGCCGGTCCATCCGTCGCGCGATTGCGCGCGCGATAGGAAGCCCGATTATGATGAAGGCTATCGTGAGGAAGAACGCGACGGAGATGTCCACGGCCTGCGGAGGAATTACGTCTCTGGCGCTAAAGCCGGGCGGCAGGCCGACGACGGTTGTCTGGGATCCATCGGGCCCGCGAATGGTGATCGTCCGCCCCGGGGCAGCGGGTGGCGTTGGAGAGGTTGGCGCACTACCCTGTGCGGGCGCGCCATCAGTGGGGGCGCCGGCGATCTGCGTGGTTGCCGGCGCCTGATGCGGTCTATACTCAATCGAGATCTTCATCTCCATCCCTCGTTCCCCTGAATCAAACGACACAGCGTCGCTACCACTTGAATGTAGCTTCACGCAAACCGGGTGCTCAACACTGTTCAACCTGATTCCGTATTAGCTTAGTTTCGCAACTGTCTCGCGATCCCGCGCCGGATCGATTGTTCAACCTCCGTCCAATCCAATGCGAGCCCATCCCGTCCTTTCCGCCCTCGCCTGCGCGCTGCTTTGCGCCGGCTCCCTCTCCGCGCAGCTCACGACTCCACTCGATTCCACTACTCTTGCCGGCTTTCGCTGGCGATCGATCGGTCCCGCCAACATGGGTGGGAGAGTCACGGACATCGAGGTGGTGCCGGGCAACTCCAAGGTCTTCTACGTCGCGACTGCAACCGGAGGAATCTGGAAGACCGTGAACGCCGGAACGATGTTCTTTCCCCTGTTCGACAAGGAACGAGTGATCTCGATGGGCGATATCGCAATCGCGCCTTCCAACCCCAATATCATCTACGCCGGCACGGGAGAGGAAGATTCGCGCAACTCGATCTCGCCGGGAGGAGGCGTCTATAAATCGACCGACGCCGGACGCACGTGGAAGCTGAGTGGGCTCGAGGCGACGCAACAGATCGGTAGAATCATCGTCGATCCCACCGACCCCAACATCGTTTACGTCGCGGCACTCGGCCACGCCTGGAACTCGAATCCCGAGCGCGGAGTCTATAAGTCCACCGATGGCGGCACCACTTGGCAGCTGGTGAAGTTTGTCAGCGACAAGGCGGGATTCGTCGATCTGGCGATGGACGCGAAGGATCACAAGACACTCTATGGGTCGAGCTGGGAGCGGGTGCGTGGTCCTTACTTCCTTAAGAGCGGCGGTCCCGGAAGCGGGCTTTGGAAGACGACCGATGCCGGGGCAACCTGGCGAGAAATACGCGGTGGAGGCTTTCCCGAGACGCCAAAGGGGCGCATCGGTATCGCGGTCTCACCGTCCAATCCGCAGGTCATCTACACGTGGGTGGAGGCGGACACGCTGCCACATCCACTGGCGAGAGGCGAGAGGCCCGACACAAGCAAGCGGCAGAAGACGAACAGCGGCATCTATCGTTCTGCCGATGGAGGAGCGACGTGGACTCTGACCTATCGTAACGAACCGCCCGGTCAG
>DHJO01000171.1:0-827 GCA_002404375.1 Gemmatimonadales bacterium UBA4718
GACTTGGAGTCCTTTCCGCTCACCACCAGCACCGGAACCGGCGCTCTGGGCACCAACGGCTCGCTCAACTCGGAAAGATCGAACTCCAGCGTGTATGTGTTCACGGGAAGCGACTCGAACGTCGCCGTCGTCGGTCCCGTCATTCTCGCTCCCCACTCGCGGCCGGCGCTGTCGCGCGCGATCACATGGGCTTTGCCAAGATCGACCTGGACTTCCGAGATCCCTGAGCGCGGAGCGACAACGAGCTCCACTTCTGCTGACGTCGACAGCGAAACGCTGAGATCGCCGGCTGCCGCTCCGCTCGAGGTCCATCCATCGGGCAGCGACGCTTCGTCGATTACTGTGGGCTGTCGCGAATCTCCTCCGACCCGGTATTTACCGCTCGCGTCAGCGACAGCTGTCTCGCCGCCACGTCGGACGATTGCACCAGCTACTCCCGGCTCCCCCGGATCACGACGCTGATTTCCGTTCAGATCTTCGTATACGTAACCGGAAGTTCCCGGAGTGCGGAGCATCGGCACGCTTAGGGCGTGCTCGAAACGGACGCCGAGTATCCATGGCACGCGACCGCTCAGCGAGTGAAAGATCGAGTTGCGTTCCGCGTCGACCTTCAGCGCAAGACCGCTCACGAGTGGCACCACGAAGCCGGCGCGCATTATCGATGACTTCTCGTCACCGAATCCGTAGACCCGCTGCAGCTCACCTTCCGCTCGCAATCCGCCGAGCCATGGAAGGACGACCTGCTCACCACGGACCCCGAACATCGTTTGCTGGTTCACGAAACCGCCGCGGTCGCGCGTCTGCTCGATTCGCGTCTGCACCTCCAG
>DHJO01000171.1:894-2244 GCA_002404375.1 Gemmatimonadales bacterium UBA4718
GTGCTCAGGCTTACCCCAAGTTGCTCGTCACGATTTCCGAAGCCGCCTCCGGCGTTTGTCGCGGTAGGACGCGAAGTCGCGTCGAAGACGTACGAGCGGGCCTCGATCGCCAGCGTTGTGGTGGGACGAATGGCGTACTGCGGCCTGAGGGAAAAGCCGTTCGCGTGGAGGCCGCTGAACACCGACGTGGCATCGGTCGTCCGCCAGGCGCTTGCACTCACTGCGGCGCGCGAAGTAAGCCGCTCAGAGACGTTAGCGACAAACTCATTGGCTGCACGGGCGAACGCGTCGCTTCCGCCGGGAGCGTGAGTCACGCGAAGCTCCTCGTTGCTCTCATCTCCAATTCTCACCAGTCCGCTCGACCACCCGAAGCCGCTCCCGCCCTGGAAGCGACGCTCCGCGATCTCCGCCTTGAACGTGCTGCCGAACATCGCCGGCACTGCTGCCCCGACCCCGATTGCATCGAGGAGGCGCGGGGATGGGCCCGTGTCCGCGAGATGCGAAGCCGACGTGCTCAGCTGCACGTCACCGAAGCGGTGCTCTCCGCGGATCCCGACCATCGGTTTTCGATTAGCCTCGCTCTGTTGCGCCACCGATGCAGCGCCGAGTCCGGTGAATGACCAGTCGGGATGCTCCAGGTGGAGCAGTGCTCCCTCGCCATATGGGTAGAGTCCGGTCAGATCGGAGAACGACGTGCCCGTGTTGCCGAGATTGAGCTGCCCTGAGGGTGAAGAGAGGGCAAGCGAAGCGGAAGACTGGAACGATCCCAGATGCGCGAAAGCGCTGCTCGCTGCGCCACTGAGCGCGGAGCTCTGCGACATTCGCGCGTCGACGCGGACGGAATCGAATAGCGCTCCGACTGCGCTGAGATTGACCAGAGTGTTCGGCCGCCCGTTTTCATCGCTGGCGTGAGCGATGGATGACATGAGCAGCGGTCCCGCATGGCGTCCAATCGAGCCGGAGTTGAAAACCTCCACCGTCTTTGTCTCGTCGCCAACGATTGCGTCGCCATCGCGAAGCACAATCCGGACGAAGGAGGAGCCGGTGTTCGATAGCGGCGGAACAGAGAGCCTGACTCGCTTTTTGATCGACTCGCCTGGCCCAATCGAGATAGGAGCCTGGTGCAATTCCCTCGATGACCAGCCACTCGGCAGATCGAGCTCCACGCTCACTTTCTCCTGGGCATTTCCAGAGTTGACGATCGCGAACGGGACGATCACGTCGCTGCCGGCCTGAGCGTTGATGGGAGCCGAGCCCGGCTGGAGCGCTATCTGTCGCACCAGACTGACCTCTATCTCGACCGGTACGATGAGTATCGGAGAGTTCGGGGCGTAGAAGCGGGCCTCCGCG
>DHJO01000171.1:2378-2754 GCA_002404375.1 Gemmatimonadales bacterium UBA4718
CGCGTACGGGGACCGAGAACAACGAATTCCCCGTGCGCGACGATCTCCAGCTCTACATCGGCCGAGTGGGCGAACGCGTCAGGGATGGGAATCGAGACCACCTGGTAGCTCCGCGGCGCGCCCGACGCGCTGACTGACGGCAGAGCGATTTCGATATCTCTCGCGGAGTCTGCCCTTGGGCCATTGCCGGTTGCGAGCGTCGTCGGGCGAGCGTTGCCGCTGGGGGCACCTGCATCCACCGACTGCGCGGTGGCCTTCGCGAGCAGACCAGATAGTGCGAGGACGAGCGGGGCGGCACGCACGCACGAAGGAATCACGGGACTGTCTGCGAAAGGGTGATCACGTAATTCGCGGAATAGGTCGCCGGAGGGTCGGT
>DHJO01000182.1:0-4946 GCA_002404375.1 Gemmatimonadales bacterium UBA4718
GCAACGCAAGCAGACCCCACTTTCTACGCCGCGCAGGCGTGGCTCGCTCAGCTCGTCGAGTGGAAGCGACCCGACGGCGCCGAGTGGCAACCCCACGCGAATCGAGCGATGGAAGGTATCGCGCACCTTGCGTCGCGGGATTCCCTCATCGCGACGGGGGTCGCTGCAATGGCTAGCGGTGATTTCCCCCAAGCGTGCAAGAGCTACGCGGGATTGTCGAGATTAGATGGGGTAAGCTTCATCGGGTGGTACGGTCTCGGAGAATGCCAGCGTCTCGACAACACAGTTATCCGCGATCGGGAAACCGAATCTGGTTGGCGGTTCAGGGCCAGCCGGCATAACTCGCGAACGATGTACATGCGCGCATTACGGCTCGAGCCTCGCGCGCACGCTTTGTTGACCTTTGACAAAGTTGAGGAGCTCCTGCCCACGAGCGCGAGCTCCAGCAGAATCGGTAACGGACCTGACTCGACGTCTTTCGCGGCGTTCCCGTCGCTTGCCGCTGATACGCTCGCGGAGATTCCCTACCCGCTCGAACGATTCGCTACGTTGCCCGCCAGAGCCACCCTCACTCACAGTGCCGCGCTCGACCGCAACAGCAGGCTGCTGCTGTCATTCGCCAGCGACTGGACTGAACAGTTTCCGCAGAGCGCCGACGCGTACGAAGCGCTCGCGGACATCCTGGATGTGCGCGGAGAAGCATCCGACACGCGTTCAGGACAGGTCTCGGCTGTCAGCGCGGCGCAGCGCGCTCTCAAGCTGACTACAAGCCCTCAGCAGCGGCTTCGGCTTTCCGCGCGAGAGGCGAGACTGTGGCTCAAGGCGTCGGAGTTTCAAAGAGCAGGAACCCTGGCGGATTCCATCCTCCGAAATCACGAGGTCACTACGAGTGACGAGGCGCTCGAGCTGATCGGCCTCGCGGCCATGACCGGGCGAATCAGGCAAACCGCGCAGCTTGCGAGGGTAGGTGGATGGCAACACCCATCGACGAGCGTCGCGATGGCAGCTCCCGTTGTCGACGCCGCGGCGAATTTCTTTGCGCGCGCGGCACTCGGCGCGTGCGATGACGAGACGGTTTCTTCAGAGCATCAACTCGACAGCGCTCTGCAAAACTATGTGCCCGAGAACAAGCGCGCCGAGATCCGAGGCGTGCTAGCGACGCGCGCGTTCAGCCTGCTGACGCCGTGCACTCAAGGCAAGAGCGCACTGCGCATAGTGTCGCCGCGGGACCGGCTCTACCGAATGCAGCAGGCGTTTGCGCGTGGAGATCTGCGCTCCGTCCGGGCGACAGTCGACACTTTGTCGGATATGAGGCGCGCCTCGCGGCCTGGCGACCTTACGCTCGATTACACGTACCAGGAAGCGTGGCTGAAAATGGCGATGGGCGACACAGCCGGAGCGATTCAACAGCTTGATCTCGCTCTGGGTGCGTTGCCGATACTCAGCGGAATCGCATTGAAGGAAGTCGGAGCAGCCGCGGCTGTTGGTCGCGCCATCGCGCTACGAGCCGAACTCGCGAACAGCCAGCACGATGCCAGCGCCGCAAAGAAGTGGGCTGCCGCATTCGTCGCACTTTGGAGCGGCGCTGATGCGGAGCTCCAGCCTAGTGTCTCGCGGATGAGGGAACTGGCTGGATTGAAGAAATAGGTTGCGTTCAGGTTCACTCCAACCGAAGAGGCCACAATGAAAAAGGAACGCTGGGGCAGAGTCTGTACCATCACGGTAGTTGGAATCATGATGACAGCTGTATTGAAGGCGTGCACGCCGGTGACAGTTGCGCCGCGACCGGTTGTGGAAGGGGTGGTCGGCGTCTCCGAGTTCCCCCGAGACGCATTGGAGGGAGGCCGTGTCACCGTATTTGGTGGCGTCGTGCCGGGCCCGCTTCCCGATACGAACATGGCCGGACCACCCACAACGCTTGCATGGTTCAGCAACCTGGGAGAAGAGGGAAAGCACGAAAGAAGATATGGCTTGAAGCCGAACAGCCAAGCTCAGTACGAGATCGTCCTGTCGAGTGACGGCTCGGGGCGCACGAAATGGACGATGAACGAGATCAATCCAGCTACCAAAGTGAGAACTTCATTCCGCAGCGGACGCGTGTGGGCCTGCGAGGACTATCATCGGCCCGCTGCGGCGAGAGAGGTTGGATTCAGAGATTGCCCTCGGCGAGTTCCTTACGACTCTACCGAGCGGCGGTCGATCTCGATCGGCAATCAACTCACCAGTTTTGCCAACTACATCAAAGGAGGCGAGACTGGGAGCGAAACAAGGCTGTCCGCAGAAGATGGACCGATCTGGATTTCGTGTACGTCCGGATGCTGTACACTTGGCGCATACAACTAGTAGTTTCAGTTGCGTGTAACGCCCGGGATTTCCCGGGCGTTTGCTTTTTCCCCGAACCAGCACTTGAGTGAAACCTTCTGCCTGCATTCTGCTCAATCCGGCCGCAGGTCGCGGCGCTGCCGCAGCGCGGCTTGCCTCGCATGCAGCGACGCTCGCGGAGTTTGGAATCTCCGAGATCCTCAAAACGAAAGAGTCGGGTGACGAGGCGCGGCTGACGCTCGCAGCGGTCGACCGGGGATTCACAACGATCCTGGTGGTTGGTGGCGATGGCACCTGCTCCCGTGTAGCAGAAGCAATCCTGAAGAGCGGGAGCGATTGCGCTCTGGCCGTTTTCCCGAGTGGCACGGGGAACGACATCGCGAAGACGCTCGGCGTGAATGAGATGGCTCCGCGGGACATTGGCCGGCTGGTGGCAACCCGTACGACGACCCGGATCGACGTCGGACGTGTCGAGCAGCACACTTTCGTCAACAGTCTCGGCTTCGGATTCGTGGCTTCAGTGCTCGAGGCAACCCAACACGTACGCTTTCTGAAGGGCGACGCCGTCTACATCTACTCGGCACTCGCACAGCTGTTCACGTATCGAGGCTTGAACGTCTCAGCGGATTCCGTCGCTAATCCCAACGCGCGCAGGATGCTGATGCTGACGGTATCGAATGGGCGATTCCTCGGCGGCGCATTCCGCATTGCGCCAAACGCGTCCGTGATCGACGGCCAGCTCGATTTTGCATTTGTCGCCGACAGCAGTGTTGTCGACCGCGTACGTCTCTTCGCTGGAGCGTTTCGCGGAACGCACCTGTCGCTTCCGTCCGTCAAGGCGGAGAAGGCGCGTGAAATGACGCTTAGGTTTTCCGCCCCACCGATGATGGAGATGGACGGCGAGCTGGAGCCGGCATTGTCATCGACAGTGAAGGTCGAATGTTTGCCCGGTGCGCTCAACGTGATCGCTGCGCCGGGCTACCCCGTCTGATCGGTCAATGTCACGCGCTCCCCTACACCGCTGGGATCGTCATAACCACGGTGTCGCCGGGCGCCACCGTTATCTCCTGACTCACGGAGGCTCGTCTCCCACCGATCGGGTTGGCGACGAAGCTAAAGGGCGTGAGGCCACTGACGAGGCTTGACGGGATAGTAAAGTTGGTCTTGTGGATTCCCGTAGCGAGCCCGAGTCGCACGCGTTGACCGAGGCGCACGGCGTAGATGTCCATATCCTGAAAACCCTGGTTGTCGACTTCCAGAACCGTCGGCTGATTTTGGTCGGTGCTGCCGGAGCCGCGCGTGAAGGTACTGCACGCGGCGATGCCGGTTAGGAAAAGCGCGAACGCAATCGATCGGATTTTCATGGCAGGGCCTGCTAGAAGAGAGAGATACGAGTGCTGTTTCCGGGGGCATAATGCGTTCCAATCCTCATCGCCGTAGCTTTGAAGCGGGATGCTGAAACCTCTTATCATCGGAATCGCCGGCGGGTCGGGCTCGGGGAAATCGACAGTCGCCAGGAATGTCGCTGATCATCTCACGACTTCGTCGGTCGCGTTCATCGACATGGACGCTTACTACAAGAATTTCACGTCACTCACTCTGGAGGAGCGGCGGAAGCTCAATTGGGACCATCCCGACGCGTTCGACTATGACTTGCTCTACGCGCACCTCGAAGCTCTCAGCAGGCGCGAGGCGATCGACAAGCCGGAGTACGATTTCGTCAGCCACTTGCGCCGGGCGAAACCGACGCGCGTCGAGCCGGCCGACGTAATTGTCATCGACGGCATTCTGTTGTTCGTCGATGCAAGAGTGCGGGATCTTTGCGACGTCAAGGTATTCGTCGATGCGGATGCGGACATCAGACTCATTCGACGAATTGAGCGCGACACCCATGTTCGCGGGCGACCCCTCGATGAAATCATCGAGCAGTACCTGTCTACCGTTCAGCCGATGCACTGTGAGTTCGTCGAGCCCAGTAAGCGTTACGCCGACGTGATCGTTCCACGCGGTGGACACAACGCGATCGCTATCGAGATGATCGTCGCTAAGATTCAGCGGCGACTGCAGCACGGCGCCGGCGGTGTGGAGGCGCGGCATACACCATCAGCGCAGCGGCCAGCACCCCCAGCGCGAACATGACCGACCAGACTCCGACAGGTCCCGTCGTCGCCAGGAGCTGAGTACCGAGCCAGGGGCCAAGCGTGAGAGCGACGCTGAGGGACATGCTATACGCCCCCATGTAGGTGCCGCGCAGAGAAGCAGGCGCGATCTCGCCAAGGTGCGCGGCCATCGCCGGAAACAGCATCATCTCGCCAAACGTCCACACGATCACCATCGCCAGCACACCCGGCGCTGACGACACAAAAGCGAGCGCGCCGAATCCGACCGCGAAAAGAAGGCAGCCGATGACGAGCGGCCACGTCGTGGGCCAGCGGGATGTAGCGGCATTCAGCGGAACTTCGAGCGCCACGATCAGGAGAGTGTTGATCGTGAAGAGCGTGCCGTAGAACGCGGGCGACATATGTAGGTACTGCACCATGTAAAGTGGCAGGGCCGACTCGTGCTGAAAGAACACGATGCCAACCAGAACTGAGCCGAACAGGAAAATCGCGAGACGCCTGTCG
>DHJO01000182.1:5082-9841 GCA_002404375.1 Gemmatimonadales bacterium UBA4718
GTGGACAACCGCCACGTGGTGAGTGAGAGAACGGCTCCTGCGATCAGTGTCGTCAAAGAGTCGACGACGAACATTGCTCTGAACGAGACCGTCGCCAGAAAACCACCGAGCGCTGGACCAATGCTCATGCCGAGGTTGATGGCCAGACGGTTGAGCGCGAAGGCAGCTCTCCTTTGCGACGGAGACACGACGTGCGTGATCGCCGCCAGACTCGCTGGGCGGAACAGTTCGGCGCACGCCGCCCAAATGACCGTGATCGCGATGACTGCGGGGTAGCTCTTCGCGAACGGAAAGAGCAGCAATGCAATGCCCGACGAAATGAGGGACGCTCGCATGATCGGAAGTGCGCCGATGCGATCGCTCAGCTTTCCGGAGATTGGACCAGCAAGGATTGCGGTCGCTCCGTACACGGCAAACACGAAGCCCGCTCGCGCAGCCGAGAAGCCAAGCTCGCGCGTGAGGTAGAGCACGAGGAACGGGAGGACCATCATCCCCGCCCTGTTGACGAGATTGGTCGCGAACAGCAGCCAGATCTCGCGCGGCAGTCCGCCGAGTCCGCGCCACGGGTTCAGGCGCGACTGAGGAAACGCAAACGGCCACCAATCAGGTGGCCGTTTCGTTTCATTGATAGTCGGCTCAGTTGTCAGGGCCATAGTGCGCCGTGCAGGAATCGAACCTGCAACCTAATGATTAAGAGTCATTTGCTCTGCCAATTGAGCTAACGGCGCGTGCATTCGCTTGGCGCGCCAGGAGGGAATCGAACCCCCGACCCACAGCTTAGAAGGCTGTTGCTCTATCCAACTGAGCTACTGGCGCGTTACGAAGCGAAACTTAGCCACGACGCCAATTCGAATCAATCGCCGCCGGACGCAAGACTCTCGGCGAGCACTCGCTGTAACCGTCGCGTCAGCTCCCCCGGCCGGCCGTTGCCTACCGGCTGGTCGTCGAGCTTTACCATCGGCATCACGTCAGTCGTGGTGCCGGTGATAAAGAGCTCTGACAATTTTGGAATCTCCGCGACCGAGATCGGCGTTTCGTCCAGCTCAAGGGAAAGATCTTGGGCGAGATTGCGCAGAACCGAGCGCGTGATGCCCGGCAGGATATGGTTGTCGCTCGGGTGTGTCCGCAGCGAGCCGTTCACCACGCCAAAGAAGTTAGTCCTGGTGCCCTCCGTCACGACTCCGTCGCGAATGAGCATCGCCTCGAACGCGCCCCGCTCCTTTGCCGTCTGGGAGGCGAGCACGTTGGGCAGCAGGTTGAGCGTCTTGAGATCGCAGCGTCCCCAGCGAATGTCCGGGTGCGAGATGGCGGACGCGCCGGTTTGCGCAAAATCCGTGTAGGGTTTGAACCGCGCAACGGAGATGTAGATGGTCGGTGTAATGCCCGGCGAAGGAAAATTGTGCGCACGCGTCGTAGCGCCACGAGTCACCTGGATGTAGAGCGTCGCCTCTCCGCTCGTCAGATCGTTCTCCCGCAGCAGCTGCTTCCCGATTTCGACGAAGCTGGCAGGAGAATCTCCACTCGCGAGGGTTATTCTCACACCGTCGAGGCTCCGCTCCAGCCGGTCATTGTGGAAGCGCGTCGCGAAAAGTCTGCCGTTGATCACGCGAAGGACTTCGTACACGCCGTCGCCGAAGACGAAGCCGCGATCCTCTACGGAGACGCGCGCCTCTCTGCGCGGAAGGAAGCTCCCGTTTACATAGACGACGTCTTTCGGATCCATGGTCGTCAGCCGGTCTTGATCCCGCTTACAGAGTACTCGCACCCACCGGTTCCAAACACCTGCGAGAATCCCGGCTCCGGATCCCGGAGGGTACCAGTAAGTCCGCCGGAAGCCGTCATAGTGCCGAGGATCTCCATCTGGGCGGTGGCACTGACGGCCGGGGCGGCGAAATGCAAAATGCTGGAGCCATTGGTCAGGTCAACGGAACCGCTCAACTGCTCGACCACGACGGAGATCGGATTCAGCCAGCTACTCGTCGTGGCCAAAGTCCCGTCGCTCAACACATCGAGGTGTGTGGTGATCCCGGAACCGTCCGCAAGGGGGTTGGTACAGGCGGGAAACGTCGTCGTCCGTTGAACCGTGAATGTCCAGCTACCGGTCGCCTGCGTGGATGTGAGCGCTCCCCCGCCCCCGAGGAATCCGCCCAGCGGGTCAGTGCTGTTCTCGCACGCCGCAAACAACACCATCGTGGTCAGACAAAGAACAAGACGTTTCACGTGAAGCCTCCCGGATTCGCGGCTAGATTTGATCCTTGGCCGGGAACGGTGCAATTCGTTTGCCGTCAGTTATAGCTCACGAAACCTTGTATTGCGGTTAGCGTAGTGACCTGATCTCCTACAGGCTCGCACAAGGATACTAATGCCCCCAGATCCGAATCTGATCGTTCACGAAGTCTTCTCCTGGGTGGTGCCGGGGCTGGTCATCATGGTTCTGGGATTCCCCGTGATCCGACTGATCACCCGCTGGCTCGAGCCAAGGCCGGTGCCGCCACGAGAGCTGAGCGCCATCAATGGACGGCTCGAGCGCATTGAGACTGCCGTGGACTCGATCGCGCTGGAAGTCGAGCGGATTTCCGAAGCGCAGCGTTTCTCCGCGAGGTTGCAATCGGAGCAGCAGCAGCCGCGTCTCTCCACGCCGCACCAATAAAGCGGGGGCACCGTTCGGCGGCACCTTGCCCGAGTTGCGAAGCTCTCAGGGACGAGTAGCTTAGCGGCAAGGAGCATCGGTGGTGTGGGGGCGGCGTCATCCCCCGGCTCTTGCATCGGCGAAGCGCGAAGGATCGAGGCAATGCCATGACCCAAGGTCTGGACCGGGACAGGCACGTGTTGGACTCTCACGAGCCCTCGAATCAGCTCTTGTTCTCCGGCTCGCGATACGCGCTCTCCATTGTCGTGACATTGATCGCCTTCGCCGCAACATACGCCCTCCGAAGCGCATGGCCCTCGCCGGTTTTTCTGTTTTTTGTCGCGGCGGTTGCGCTCTCGGCATGGTACGGGGGTCGGGGGCCGAGCGTTCTGACGACAGCGCTTTCCCTCTTGCTCTCCAAGTACGCCTTCAAGGAGCGGGTCGGCACGCTTTGGATAAACAGCCTTCAGGACCTCCTGCCATTCCTCGTGTTTCTCGCCGTTGCTGTAATGATCATCGTAACGATAGAAGCGCTTCTCCGTACGCGTGGCCTCGCCGAGTCTCGTGCGGCGGAGCTCGAACAAGTGAACGAGGAGCTGCGGCACGCTTTAGTCTCCCGACGTCTCCTGGCTGCCCAGGAAACTGAACGCCGGCGCATCGCTCGAGTGCTGCACGAGGATGTCGGTCAGCTGCTCACCGCGTTACGCCTCAACCTCCAACGCACGTTACCGTATCGGGGCGACAGCGCGGTCATCAGAGACAGCATTGGTCTGGTCGACGAAGCTCTGAAGCACGTGCGAGACTTGTCCGTGGAGCTCCGGCCGGTCGTGCTGGACGACCTGGGACTCGGGGATGCGGTATCGTGGTACGCGAATCGTCAAGCGGACCGGGCCGGTTACGCGGTTGTCGTGGATCAGGCCCTTGGCGAGGGTCGACTGCCGGAACCGATCGAAACCGCCAGCTTCAGGATAGTCCAGCAAGCGCTGACCAACATCGCGCGCCACGCCGAGGCGAAAAACGTACACATAGTTCTGAAGCGGGATCCGGAGCGCGTCGAACTTTCGGTCGTGGACGACGGAATCGGATTTGATGTTCGCGATGCGCGAACGCGATCGCAGGCAGGCGAGAGTCTCGGCCTTGTGGATATGACAGAGCTGGCACACATGGCTGGCGGCGTCCTCACAGTCACTTCCGCAGAAGGCAAAGGATCCACCGTTCGCGTTCAGTTTCCCGTGGATGCCGTCGTATGATGCGCATAGTGTTGGCAGACGATCACACCCTCGTGCGAACGGGGATGCGTTTGCTGCTGGAATCCATTCCCGATGTGAACGTCGTCGGAGAAGCATCTGACGGTTTGGAGGCGTTGCAACTCATTCAGGAACATCGCCCCGACTGCGTGCTGATGGACCTCGCAATGCCCGGGCTCAACGGAGTCGAGGCGGTGCGCCGGTCCACCGCACAGTTCCCAGGAATCCCCATTCTGGTAATCTCGATGCATGCGGACGAAGCATACGTGCATCGAGCACTCGTGGCGGGCGCGCGCGGATATTTGTTGAAAGGCTCCGATAAGGAAGAACTCGAGATCGCTGTGCGCACAGTTTGTAGCGGCGTAACGTACCTCACTCCCGCGATCTCGAAGACTCTGGTTGCCGCACTCGCGAAAAAGGCAACGTCCGAACCCATTTCCCCGCTCGAGGTGCTCACGTTGCGTCAGCGCGAGGTTCTTCGCCTCGTCGCCGAAGGAAACTCCACCAAGCAGGTCGCAGCCCGGCTTGGCCTGAGCGCCAAGACTGTGGAAGCCCACCGTGGCGCGATCATGGAGCGGCTCGGTATCCGGGATCTGGCCGGCCTTGTCCGATTTGCCATACGGGCAGGACTAGTCGCGCAAGATCCATAGGAATTCGCGAAGTGCGACGCGTAATGATAAGAAATCGACAGTAGGGTGATATAGAATCGACATTTCGCACTCCGGAATATCGTAGAGATTTGTGCGGTGCCTTTCTTGTCGAGATCGTAGGAGTCCGCGGCTCCTAAGGGTAATTCCCTAACCGCGACAAGGGCTCATCCTGATTCAGAGGTTGTAAGGCGGGCTGCTACTCTAATGAAGTAACGGTCCACGACCGACATAAC
>DHJO01000182.1:9900-12686 GCA_002404375.1 Gemmatimonadales bacterium UBA4718
GCTGCAGCGGTCCGGCATGAGGATTCTGCTTGCGCAGGTCGATTCAGCAGAATCGTTCACCGCCGCTCTGAAAAGCTTTGCGCCGGATGTCGTCCTGTCAGACCATTCGCTCGCGCAATTCGATTCCCGTGCCGCGCTGGAAGTACTGCGCGCCGTCCGACCAACGGTCCCCTTCATCATTATTACCGGCGCTCTCATCGGTGCTCAGGCTGGCGCGGCAATACGGGCAGGAGCGGAGGACGTCATTCTCAAGACGTACACGCGCGGACTCGAGGCATCCATCAGCAACGCGCTCGCCGCAAGGCGCCCGTTACACGCGCTTACAGACCGTCAAATCCAGGTGCTCAAACTTGTTGCGGAAGGGCATCGGACGCGCGAAATCGCGAAGCGGCTGGACCTAAGCATCAAGACGATTGAAAGCCACCGGAGCGAAATCATGAAGCGGTTGCACATCCATGATGTGGTAAGTCTGGTGCGCTACGCGATTCGTGTCGGGCTCATACCCGCTACGCTCTAGTCGCCAGACCCGCAAGCACGCCTCGCATATAGGCGAATGACTGTTTCATTCCCGGCATCGGATCCTTCTCGTCGATCTCGTACTCGAGGTTGACATAGCCGGGATACCGCGTTGCCTCCAGTTGTCTAAAGAGCGCTGCGATGGGGATCTTTCCCTCGCCGACGATGCACTGGCTCTCCTTTACCTTGAGGTCGCGGAGATCCTTGGCGTGCATGTCCAGGAGGCGCGGGCCGGCGTCGGCGGCCGCACGCACGGGGTCGGTGCCTGTGCGGACCGTGTGGCCGATGTCCATACACAAACCCATGCGCGAGTCCATCCCCTTCACCGCCTTCAGCACGTCGTAAGGCGACGGGAAGTTCTCATCCTCGGGGCCGTGGTTGTGGAACGCAACTTTGATGTCGTACTGCTTCGCAAACTTCTCGATGCGGGGCAGCACTGCCGGCTTGGACGTTCCTACTATCACCGGCATCCCCGCGGCCTTCGCGTAGTCGAAGTACTTCCGTACGCCCTCGTCGGTGTCAGTCTCGAAAGTGATCATGCCCCCGCCGACGATCTTGAGCCCGGCAGCCTCAATCTCGCGTCGCGCAGCAGCGATCTCCGCCGGTGATGCCTCATACGGAAGGTGCACCGATTTGAGGTTGATGTATTGCGTGCCAAGCGCCTTCGTCATCTCAATCGCCTGCTGGCGCGAGAAATTGCGCAGAGAATAGCTGGCGACGCCGAGCTTCAGCCCGACATAGCCGGCCGCCGAGTCCATGCCAGCGGGACGCTGCTGCGCGACGATTGTACTTGCGGTGCCCAGCTCAGTGAGCGCCGCCCCGGCGGCGCCGAGGGCCGCGAATTTGAGAAAGCGGCGACGTGGCACGTCTTGATTGAACATTTCTCTCCTCGCTGGTTCAAGTCAAATGATAAGCACGCTTGGCCAGATCGTACGCCAGGGCCTTCGCCATCTCGCTCGCGTCGGTCGTGTCGATCACGTGACGCGCGACGAGACCGCCGAGATAGTTCGCGTCGACACGCCGGGCCAAATCGTGACGAGCCGGGATCGAGCAGAAGGCGCGCGTGTCGTCCGTGAAGCCGGCGGTATTTTCGATCCCCGCTGTCTCGGTCGTCTGCCGACGAAAGCGCGTCATTCCTTCGATCGAATCGTGGAACCACCACGGCGCGCCCAGGAGCACCGCGGGATAGTGGCCCGCGAGCGGCGCCAGCTCCCTGCTGTACGTCGACTCGTCGAGCGTGAACACGATGAGCCGAAACCGGGCGTCATTCCCGTACGCGTTGAGCAGAGGCCGCAGGTTACGCGTGAACTCGGTCGCGACCGGGATGTCGCCCCCGCGATCCGCTCCAAAACGTCGATGCACCGGCTCATTGTGATCCCGCAGCGCGCCCGCATGGAGCTGCATCACGAGTCCGTCGTCCACCGACATGCGCGCCATCTCCATGAGAAGATGCGCCTCGAACCGCGACTGATCGTCCTCGGTTGCCGCACCGCGGAGCGCCTGAGCGAACAATCGCTCTGCTTCCGCATCTTCGAGCCGCTCAGTGCGTGGCACGAAGACAGCGTGATCCGTTGCGGTCGCGCCCATCGCCTTGAACTCGGCGCGTCGCCGCGCCAACGCTTTTACGAGGTCGGAGTAACTTCCAATCGCCGCGTTACCGGCGCGCCCGAGGCGCTCCAGCTCCGCCGACCACAGTGGAGACGCAATCCGGAAGAGTGCGTCCGGCCTGAAGGCCGGAATTACGCGACCTCCAAGGTCCGCTGTGCGCAACGCCTTGTGGTGCTCGAGTGTGTCGCTTGCCGCGTCGGTCGTCGCCAACACCTCGATGTTGAACCGCTTGAAGAGCGCACGCGGGCGGAATTCCGGCGACCGCAACCGTTCCGCAATTGCGTCGTACACCTGCTGCGCGGATCCCGAGTCGAGGTCGCGCTTGACGCCGAACACTTCGCGCAGCTCGTACTCGAGCCACGCACGCGTGGGCGTCGCGCGAAAGAGTGGCCAGTGGTCGGCGAAGGTTTGCCAGATCTTGCGTGGGTCCTTCTCGGCGTTGGGAGGCATTCCATCCATCGGAGCGACGCCGAGCGACTCGAGCGGCACACCGCGTGAATACAGCACCCGCAGGATGTAATGGTCCGGTGTGACGATGAGCGATGCCGGATCCGGGAACGGGTCGTTCCTGGCGAGGATCGCAGCATCCACGTGCCCGTGCGGCGAGATTATCGGCAGCGCGCGAGTCTCGTCGTACAACGCGCGTGCGTGGCGGCGAACTA
>DHJO01000182.1:12773-13369 GCA_002404375.1 Gemmatimonadales bacterium UBA4718
TACTCGCGTGACCACAGTCTGGCAGCATCCTCGTCGCGGATGATGTGTCCAGTCTTCGGATCAGTGGTGAGCGCGCGACCGACTTGTTGCGAGATGGTTCCGAGGTGACAAAGCATTCCCGTCTTGGCGCCGTCCTCGATCGGCGCGGAGAGGAGATTAGTTCCGCGAACAGCGCCGGTGAAGTTGTCGATGTGGAGCTGCGTCAGCCAATCGTCGCCAACAGTGTTGAGACTGTCACCCTTCGGTGCCGCCTTCACCTCTTTGACAACCTTGTTCTTGAGATCGTAGATGACGTAGCCGTCCCGATCGACTACCACGCTACCGTTGGTGCCGAGGATAGCGGTACCACGCGAGCGCCCGTAGAGCTCGAGTCCGTTACAGCTCTGTCCCTGCCAGATGATGCTCTTGCCGCCCTCGAATACGAACGTCGCTTCCTGCGTGTCGGGGAACTGCCAGTCGTCGGCGTAGTGAAAACGTCCGCCCGTTGAGATCACACTCGTCGGGTAATCGACGCCGAGGAACCAACGCCCTACGTCGATCTCGTGAGTTCCATTGTTGCAGATCTCGCCTGTTCCCCAGTTGGTGAACCAGTGCCA
>DHJO01000182.1:13421-14007 GCA_002404375.1 Gemmatimonadales bacterium UBA4718
CCGATCAGCCCTCCACGAATCGACTGCAAAACCTCCGCGAAGTGCGGACCGGAGCGAGCCTGGGTGCCGAGCTGCACGTGCTGCTTGTTATGCTTGCGCGCGGCGGCGACGACCAGCTCGTCTTCGCGCGGATTGTGGCCACTCGGCTTTTCGAGATAAACGTGCTTGCCCGCATCGAGCGCGAGTATCGTAGCCGGCGTATGCCAGTGATCCGGCGTCGCAATGGAAATCGCATCGACGTTTCTGTCGTCGAGGATTCGGCGGAAGTCAGTCACAGTTCTTGGTGGCGATGCTTGCAGCGGCGACGTCTCCCGCAGTGCTTTAGCGAGGACATTGGAATCGACGTCGCAGAGGTATGCGACGGTTGTGTCGGCGCCGCGCGCGAAGTCCTGTGCGTGCACCATACCGCGCCCGTTCAGCCCCATCACCGCGACCGTCATCTTCTCGGCGGGTGATCCGTCGAAAACAAACAGCGGACCGATGCCGCGCGACGCGGCGAACGCGCCGACACCGGCGGCGGAGGCTTTTTTCAGAAAATCCCGGCGGTCCAGCGACTCCTTTTTCATCGGCGCTCCCGAACGTTATA
>DHJO01000184.1:0-887 GCA_002404375.1 Gemmatimonadales bacterium UBA4718
GCAAACTCTCGTCGGTTCCCTGCTGCTCGGTCTCTACGACGACAACGGAAATCCCGAGCACGTCGGCGTCTGCTCGAGCTTCACCAATGTGAAACGGCAGGAGCTGGTGAAGTTTCTCGATCCGTATCGCAAGAATGCGCTCGACGGACATCCATGGCGCGACTGGGCGGAGGCACAGCCTAACGCCGAGTCGGAGCCGCATCGCCGGCCCGGCGCCCAAAGTCGGTGGAGTGCCGGGAAAGATTTGTCGTGGGAGCCGCTGCGTCCGGAGCTCGTCGTCCAGGTCGCGTACGATCACATGCAGGGCAGCCGGTTTAGACACACGGCGCAGTTTCGCCGGTGGCGCGACGACAAGCGCCCTCGCGACTGCACGTTCGATCAGTTGGAGGTCGTACCGCCGCAGGAGCTCGCGGCTATCTTCGCCACGTCTCGCTAGCGATCATCGAGGCTGACGATCACTTTTCGGATAGCATGAGCGCCGTTAGAGCCCGCCGTCTATCCCGTCCGAATCGAGTGCGAGCCCCACTGCTTGCGCTCGTCGCGGGAATTTTCTGCGGCCATCTCACTGATCCGCCGCTGCCGGCGAACGCACAGGTTTTTGTCCCGCCACCGGTTTACGCGGAATGGTGGACAATGGTGGAGTCGTGCTCTGGTCTTAGCGGGTCGCTCGCGAATATTCAGTGGTACTCGACAACGAGCCTGCTATGGGACCCAAATGACCATGACGAAGCCATTGCGGGGTACTGGTCGCTCGCAAGCAATCGAATCGTCCTCTATACGAACGATACAATTGCCGGCGGCGTCGTTCGCCATGAGATGTTGCACGCGCTGGTACGTTCAGCAGGACACCCACGGTGGGCATTTCTCCAGGCTTGCGGTGGTGTCGT
>DHJO01000184.1:969-2335 GCA_002404375.1 Gemmatimonadales bacterium UBA4718
GTGTTCGACGGGGGTCTCGCGACCTTTACGATCTCGGTTCACAACCCATTTTCGCATCCCGTGGTTGTCTCGCTTCCGAGCGGGTCCGGCAGTATGCCTATAAGCTACGGGTATGCGATGCGGGAAAGTTCCGGCGCCGGCATGAGCAACGGAGATTTGGCGGTGGACGTAGGCATCACTTACTTCGCGGCGGGTGAGACAAAGCGTGATGTGATCGATTTCTTCGTAATCGCGCCCGACTTTCCCTCCTACCAGGGCGGCCCCGGCCTGGGTGAGAGTCCAATCGCCCTTCCGGTAGGGACGTATTCATTTCAAGGTGCTTATGGTGGGAAAGCAGCGCCAAATCTGGCCGTAGTATTGAGTCAATAACGTTCCTGGAGACCTCTATGAGAGACTGCTCGATCCAGCTCACGAATCACGCCGGCGACCTCTCCCGAGTGGCGCAGGCGCTTGCCCGCCGCGGTGTCAACATCAAAGCTCTCGCAGGAATGACCATCGGCGGCGTGGCGATGGCGCGCATTCTCCCGGATGATATCGTGGTAGCGCGCAGCGCGTTCGAGGCAGCGAACATCAAGTTCACGGAGAGCGAAGTCCACCAGGTATTGCTCGAAAACAAGGCCGGCATACTGGCCAATGTCACGAGCCGGCTCGGCGAGGCGGGCATCAATCTGGAGGCGATTTACGTAACCGGCACTGCGGACGACCTGGTCGAGCTGGCGATCGTCAGTGACAATCCCAAGAAAGCAAAAAAGATTCTTGAGGAGTTCTGATTGAGCGAATCGGTCATCAGCGTCTCGGAGCTGACGCGCCAGTTCGGTGCCAAGACGGCACTGGACTCCGTGAGCGTGTCCATGCCACGCGGAGCGGTCTACGGCCTCGTCGGCGCGAATGGAGCGGGCAAGACGACGCTCATCAAACACATTCTGGGTCTGCTGCGGGCGGAAAGCGGCACGGTGCGCGTCTTTGGGCTCGATCCCGTCACCAATCCGGTCGCCGTGCTGTCGCGCATCGGCTATCTCTCCGAGGAAAACGATCTCCCCGGCTGGATGCGCGTCGACGAGCTCATTCGCTACTCGCGAGCGTTTTATCCAGCGTGGGACGACGCGTACGCAGAGGAGCTGCGGCAGGCGTTTGCACTGGACCCGGCGGCGACAATCAGGAATTTGTCAAAGGGACAGAAAGCGCGGGCAGGACTCTTGATCGCGCTGGCACATCGGCCGGAATTATTGGTTTTGGATGAACCGTCGTCCGGACTCGATCCAATCGTTCGCCGAGACATTCTTGGTGCGGTCATCCGTACAATCGCCGATGAAGGTCGCACGGTGCTCTTTTCATCGCATCTGCTGGGGGAGGTAGAGCAGGTCGC
>DHJO01000184.1:2477-5417 GCA_002404375.1 Gemmatimonadales bacterium UBA4718
CTCGATGAGATCTTCGTCGCTCGTGTGGGGACGTCCGCCGCGGCAACTGCCGAGACGTAAACCATGGGCTCGCCCGCCGCAGCAGTCGCCTGGGAATTTCGACAACGGCATCGCTGGGGACTGATCGCCCTGATCGCCTATCTGTTGGTCCTCGCGACGATCAAGCTCGTGATCCTCACGCACGACTTCCCCATTCATTTCGATTCCGCCGAGACCTTCGCGTTCGTCTTCGTCGTGCCGATCTCGTCGTATTTCACCTATTTCATCGCGGTCTTCACCTTCGGGCTCGACGGGGATATCGCCGCACGCCAGTCGATGTACCCCGCGCGCATGTTCACTCGGCCGGTCAGCAGCGCCGCGCTGGCATGGTGGCCAATGCTTTACGGCGCAGCGTCGTCGGTGGTCCTCTGGACCGCGACGCGTCTGCTCGCGCTCTGGCCCTCGTCCCTCGAGGTCCCGGTGGTTTGGCCGGCCTTTCTGGCCGTGGCGCTGCTCGCGTGGGCGCAGGCGCTCACCTGGATGCCGTACGGATTGCCCGGGGTGCGCGTGATCGTCGTGATGCTCTGGCTCACGGCGATCGACACCATCGTGATTCTTGCGATCCACTTCCGGGCGTCCGAGGCGTTCATGATCGCGTTCCTGCTGCCGCAGATTCCGCTCGCGTATCTTGTCGCGCGTTACGCGGTCGCGCGCGCACGTCGCGGAGACGTACCCGATTGGAGCGGTGCGTTCACGTGGTTCCCGCGCATCGCGGGTGTCTCGAGACTGCGCAAGCATTTCCGTTCCGCGGCGGGCGCGCAGGCGTGGTTCGAGTGGCGCCTCAGCGGAAAATCGCTTCCCGTGTGGGTCGCCATCATCCTCCCCTTCGAGCTGCTGCTGTTCTGGGCCGCCGGCACCTCGACCGTGCTCGTCATCGAGCTGCTCCTCGGAGTGCTCTTCACTCCGATCATCATCGCCACCTTTGCCGCGGCGACGGTGAGCAAGCCGAGCGCGAACGTGAGCGATTCGTATGGCCTGCCCCCGTTCATCGCAACGCGGCCGCTGACCAACGCACAGCTCATCGCGGCCAAGCTCAAAACGACGCTCGCGAGCACGGCCCTCGCGTGGCTGTTGATCATCGTTGCCGTCCCAATCGCGCTGGAGTGGTCCCGTGAGATGCCGCTGGTGGTCGAGCGTTCGCGCCGATTCGCCCAAACCGTGGGAACGCCGCGCGCGGTCGTGTTTCTTCTGGTTGTCGTCGCGGCGTTCATCGCCTCCACGTGGAAGCAGCTCGTGCAGACGCTCTACATTGGGCTCACCGGTCGGGCGTGGCTCATCAAGGGGAGCATCTTCGCCACGCTTACGCTCCTGTTTTTCATCGGGCCGATCGCCGAATGGATCATCGAGACGCGACGGTTGGGGAGGTTGTGGAGCACGCTTCCGTTGATTTTCACGCTACTGGTCTGCGTCAAGATGTCGGCGGCCGTCTGGATCGCCACGCGTCTCTATCGCAACCGTCTCTTGAGTGACCGCGTTCTCGTGGCCGGCGCCGCGTGCTGGTGTGTCGCGGTCTTCGCGTTGTATGGCGTCCTCGTGTGGATGCTCGATACGCCACACGTCCCGCACTACTTGCTCATGCTCCTCGCGATCCTGGCAATCCCACTCACACGACTCTCGGCAGCTCCGCTGGCGCTCGCGTGGAATCGGCATCGGTGATGAAGGACAGACGAGTGGTCCTCGGCGCGACACTGACTCTCATCGGCCTGCCGGTGGTGATAGTTCCGATCGAGGCCGTATCGTTCTACACGGCGAATAGGGACAACGGCTCTTTCGTTTCCTCGGGGGAAAAACGCGACTATCTGCTCTATGTTCCGAAGAGCTACGATCGATCCAGGCCCACGCCTCTCGTGATCAGCATGCACGGCGCGGGATTATGGGGTGCGGCTCAAATGGAAACGAGTCAGTGGAACAACTTGGCTGACAGCCACGGCTTCATTGTCGTCTACCCGTCTGGAATTGGCGGTAAAGGAGTCAGGATCTGGCGCGCGGAGCCCGGACCCGGTCTGATGAAGGATGTCAGATTCATTTCGGAGTTGATCGACACGCTGAAGGTGTCTTACAACATCGACCCCGCTCGGATTTACGCCAACGGGCTTTCCAATGGTGGCGGCATGTCGTTCGTCCTTTCCTGCACGCTGTCCGATCGAATCGCGGCGGTCGGGATGGTGGCAGCAGCGCAGACTCTTCCGTGGACTTGGTGCACAGACGCGCGAGCGGTTCCGATGATTGCGTTCCATGGGACAGCTGATCCGGAAGTTCCGTACAACGGCGGTTCCTCGTGGGTATCCCCCAGACCGTTTCCGAATGTGCCGAGATGGGTGGCGAACTGGGCACGAAGAAACCGGTGCGGAGCCAACCCCATCGAATCGACTGTGGCGAGCGATGTCACTCGTCGCGTATACACGAACTGTGCTGACGACGCGGCCGTGGTGCTCTACACTGTCCAGGGAGGAGGCCATACCTGGCCTGGCGGCACGCCGCTGCCGAAATGGTTCGTCGGTCGCACAACTCGCAGCATCGATGCTACGAGTTTGATGTGGTCGTTTTTTGGTGAGCACCCGCTTGTAAGGAAGTAGCAAACGAACCTAGGCGGCGATTGTTGCATATCTTCTCAGCGATGCCATTTAACCAACGCGCACTGCGGTTCTTCCGAGGACTCGCCCGGCACAACGAGAAGCCCTGGTTCGAGGCGCATCGCGACGAATACGAGACCGAGGTGCGTGAGCCGATGCGCGAGCTAATCGAGGATCTCGACGCCCGCTTTGCGGAGTTCGCGCCGGAGATTGGCGGAGATCCCAAGCGATCGATGTTCCGCATCTACCGCGACATTCGCTTCTCCAAGGACAAGTCGCCGTACAAGACCCACGCGGCCTGCTGGTTCCACCATCTGAACGCAGCTCG
>DHJO01000184.1:5504-6360 GCA_002404375.1 Gemmatimonadales bacterium UBA4718
GCCATTGCCAAGGATCCCAAAGGATTCGATCGAATGGCGCGCTCGATTCCGAGCCGATTCGGTGGGCTCGATGACGAGGGCGCGCTGAAGCGGATGCCGCGCGGCTACGCCGAGGATCATCCCGCCGCGAAGTGGCTGCGATTTCAGTCGTTCACCAGCGGACGTTCGCTGACCGACAAGCAAGTGACCAGTCCGTCGTTGGCGTCATTCCTGGCGCGCGAGTACGAGGCGCTCCTGCCACTGGTGCGGTGGCTGAATGGGGGACTCGGCTTCAAGCCGGCCTCAAGTCGATGACGAAGATGCAAACACCCTTCAGATATGCGCTCGCGATCTGCTGCATCGGTCAGCTCGCGATCGCACCTGTTCATGCACAGACGCTCCGCGTCGAAGCGCTGAAAACCGAATATCAACAAAATCCGATCGGCATCGATGTGCGCGCGCCTCGTCTCAGTTGGCGGATTCAGGCAGACCGACGCGGCACGATGCAGAGTGCTTATCAAATTCGCGTCGCGACCGATTCCGGTTCGCTGGCGCGCGAACCGTCGTGGGATTCCGGCAAGGTTCCGTCAGGTTCGTCGATCTTTCGGCCGTACGGCGGACCCCCGACCCGCTCGGGCGCTCGCTACTACTGGCAGGTGCGCGCGTGGGATAACGAAGGACGGATGTCACCGTGGAGCACACCGGGATTCTGGGAGACAGGTCTGCTCGATCGCGGCGACTGGAGCGCGCAATGGATCACTCCTGACCTCAGCGAGGACAGCTCCCGAGCGAATCCGAGTCCGATGCTGCGCCGCGAGTTCACGCTTACGCAGCGGGTTGCGTCAGCTCGACTCTATGTCACAAGCCTCGGCCTCAA
>DHJO01000184.1:6448-7416 GCA_002404375.1 Gemmatimonadales bacterium UBA4718
GGCGCGAACGCAATCGCTGTGACGCTCGGCGATGGATGGTATCGCGGGCACCTCGGCTTCGAGGGCAAACGGAACAACTACGGCACGCGACTCGGTCTGCTCGCACAGCTCGTCGTTCGCTTCGAAAATGGGCAGACTCAAGTTGTCGGCACGGATGGACAGTGGAAATCATCGACTGGACCGATCCTGATGTCCGACATCTATGATGGCGAGACGTACGATGCGCGCCTCGAAAAGCCCGGCTGGAATCGCGCCGGTTATGACGATCACGCGTGGAACGGTGTTCGGACGCTTAATGGCGTCGCGGCAGCATTGGTCGCCCCCGTCGGTCCGCCTGTCCGACGAATGCAGGAGCTGAAGCCAGTTCGCATTATCCACACGCCGGCAGGCGAAACCGTGTTCGATCTCGGGCAGAACATGGTGGGATGGGTTCGCCTCAAAGTGAGCGGACCTGCCGGAACGACGGTGCGACTGCGCCACGCCGAAGTGCTGGACAAGGCGGGAAATTTCTACACGGCGAATCTCCGCGACGCCGCGCAGGCCATGCGCTACATACTGAGCGGAAATGGGGTCGAAGTCTTCGAGCCGCATTTCTCGTTTCAGGGCTTCCGCTACGTCGCCGTCGATGGATTTCCGGGAACGCCCACACTCGATGCGATCACCGGGATCGTCGTCTATTCCGACATGGCGCCGACTGGCACCTTCGAGACATCGAATGCGCTGGTGAACCGCCTGCAGCAGAACATCGTCTGGGGACAGCGCGGGAATTTCCTAGATATCCCCACTGATTGTCCGCAGCGCGACGAGCGATTGGGCTGGACTGGTGACGCGCAGGTCTTCTCGCGCACCGCAGCTTTCAACATGGACGTCTCCGGATTCTTCGCGAAGTGGCTGGCTGATATTCCGGCCGATCAGCACTCCAATGGCGCCGTGCCCTGGGTAATTCCGGACGTCATCGGGCGCACCAA
>DHJO01000183.1:0-2696 GCA_002404375.1 Gemmatimonadales bacterium UBA4718
AATTTACGACAATGCGAATTCCAGTAGAAACCTTTCGTCTCGAAAACGGGCTGCTAGTCACGCTGTCCGAGGATCACACCACCCCAATCGTGGCCGTGAACCTCTGGTACCATGTGGGGTCCGCCAATGAGAAAATCGGCCGGACCGGGTTCGCGCATTTGTTCGAGCACATGCTCTTTCAGGGATCCGCGCATGTGGGCTCGAACGAACATTTCGAGTTGATTCAGCGAGCAGGCGGTACGCTGAACGGATCGACCTGGCTGGAGCGAACGAACTACTTCGAGACAGTTCCTTCCAACGAGCTCGGGCTCGCATTGTGGCTGGAAGCCGACCGCATGGGCGAGCTACTGCCCGCAATGACACAGACGAAGCTCGATACCCAGCGCGATGTCGTCAAGAACGAGCGACGCTGGTCGGTGGACAATCAACCATATGGCACATTCCTGGAAAAAATGCAGGAGCTCGTCTTTCCGGTGTCGCATCCATTTCAGCATTCACTCATTGGATCGATGGATGATCTCTCGGCCGCGTCGCTGGATGACGTCGCACAGTTCTTCGCGACGCACTACACCCCTGACAATGCCGTTCTCTCGATTGCCGGTGATTTTGAATCAGTCGAAACGCGCAAGATGGTTGACGACTACTTCGGCCCGATCCCCAGAGGGAAGGAAAAACCACCGCTGCCGCCAATGGATCTTCCGCCAGTATTCGGAAAACAGCTGAGGGATCTGGTTTACGATAGCGTTAGTCTTCCCCGGCTGTTCATGGCTTTCCGCTCCCCGGTGTTCGGAAGTGAGGGGTACTACGCCGCCAGCGTCACATCAGCGGTACTTGGCCTGAGGCGTGGTAGCCGACTACACCGTTCCCTCGTTCGGGAACGACAGGTGGCAGCTGACGCCTCGGCGTTCACCTTTGACCTGGCAAAAGGTACCGACCTTCTGGTCCTTGATGTCACGGCACGCCCGGAAACAACCGCTACCCAGCTAGAAGAGGAAGTAGAGCGCGAGATCGATCATCTCTATCGTGACGGCGTCTTTGAAGCAGAGGTGCGAAGGGCGATTTCATTGATCGAGACTGATCTCGCGGCGTCACTGCAATCAGCCGGCGAGCGGGCGGACCGCCTTTCGATGTTCGCGACGTTTTTTGGGGAACCGGCCCTGATCAACGAGCAAGCCGATCGATACCGGGCGGTCACCACTGAGCGAGTAAACGAGATCATCTCGGAGCGGCTCGGAGAAAACAACAGAGCCAGTCTCATCTACGTGCCGAGGGAAGGAGTCGAATCAGAACGCGTTCTCGCAGCCGCCGGCACAGGGTGATGGTCACATCCCTTCGTCCAAAGCCAGGACCAGCGCGGAGCTACCAATTTCCCCAATTCAAGGACGAGGCTCTTCCGACAGGGGTGAGGCTGATAACAGCGCCAGTTGTAAAGCTCCCCCTCGTGACGGTGCTGGTCCTGGTCAACGCAGGGTCGACGAGCGAGCCTCGCGGCAAGGAAGGAATCGCAGCACTCACAGCGGCTGCGTTACTCGAAGGAACAACCAAGTTTGACGGAGCCGAGCTCGCCGAGAAATTCGAGCAGCTCGGTACGTCGCTCGAATCTGGGGCGGACTGGGACAGCGCCTTCCTGAAAATCACGGTGCTTTCCAATAAGCTGGAAGAGGCAACCAAGTTGCTTGGCGAAGCGATCAGCAGCCCGGTTTTTCCGGAGCGGGAGATCGAGCGGCTCAAGGCCGAGCGACTTGCGGAGATTCTCCAGCTCGAAACAGAACCACGTGGACTGGCTGATGAGAAGTTCTCGGAATTTCTCTACGACGATGAATCGCGATACTCGAGGCCAGACGAGGGAAGCACCGAAAGTGTCAGCTCGCTGACGCGCGGCGATGTCGAGCAGTTCTACCGCTCGAACTACAACTCGGGAGCTACGACAGTAATAGTTGCCGGGGATATCTCGTCGGACAGCGCGAAAAAGCTCGTCATTGAAGCATTTCGGAAGTGGCCGAGTGGATCTTCCCGGACTCAAGTGCTGTCGGGAAAGGCGCGCAGAAGCCGGAAGAGTACCTACATCGTGAACAAGCCGGACGCCCCACAATCCGAGCTGCGTGTGGGACACGTCGGACTGCCCAGGAAGCATCCGGACTTCTTCCCAACGCTGGTGATGAACGCAGTCCTTGGCGGGCTTTTCGGCTCACGGATCAATCTCAATCTCCGGGAAGCACACGGGTATACCTATGGGGCATCGTCGTTCTACGACTGGCGACGGGGGCCGGGCCCGTTTGTGGTTTCCACCGCAGTGGAAAGCGAAGTGACAGCGCCCGCACTTCGTGAAATCCTCATGGAGATCGACAAGATCCGCGGCGAGAAGATCTCCGCGGAAGAGCTCTCATTGGCTCGCGACTATCTCGAAGGAGTCTTTCCGATTCGTTACGAGACGACCGCCGCAATTGCCTCTGCGCTCGCTACCCTGGCGATCTACGACCTGCCTTCCGACTACTACGATTCGTATCGGACGAATATTCACAATGTATCGGAGGACGCCGTTCTCAAGGCAGCCAAGACACACCTTCATCCAGAGCTGTTGCAAACGGTGATAGTTGGCGACGCCGCGACTGTTCGCGGCTCTCTGGCCGACCACAGCCTGGGTGAAGTGACCGTTCATAACCCCTGAGAGTGAAGGCAAGCGAGGAAAACCGTCC
>DHJO01000183.1:2815-3382 GCA_002404375.1 Gemmatimonadales bacterium UBA4718
GAGATGGTGCGGCATCCGGGTGCGAGCGCGGTAGTCCCATTTCTCGGCGATCCGGCCGGAGAAGATCCTCAGGTCCTCCTGATCCGGCAGTATCGGTACGCGGCTGACGGTTATCTGTATGAGATTCCAGCGGGGCGGCTAAATCCCGGAGAAAATCCCCGCGACTGCGCTCTCAGGGAGTTGAAGGAGGAGACCGGGTGTTCCGCGGAGCGCGTGGATGAGCTGTTCACCATGTACACAACTCCCGGATTTACTGACGAGAAAATTCATCTTTTTATGGCAACCGGACTGACGTCCGGAGAGACTAAGCATGAAGCGGATGAATTTCTCGAATTGCAACCGATGCCACTCTCGCGAGCTCTGCAGATGATCCAGGCTGGCGAGATCCAGGACTCGAAGACGGCTCTCGGTCTGCTATTCGCCGCGGGATTCCGCGCCGGCCATTAACCCTCCTGGCCAAATTGGCGTCTAATCAATGAACAGACGCTGACATGTCATGTAAATAGGACAGCTTGGCAGAATATGGACAAGCTCAAGCTTGGGTTCACGTCCATAAGTCCTTAAGTG
>DHJO01000183.1:3475-7190 GCA_002404375.1 Gemmatimonadales bacterium UBA4718
CTTACTTACTAGGAGAGAAGAATGGCTGACATCGTCCGTAAGCAAATGGTTGCCGTTGAGGGCGCGACCGTCAGGGAACGATTGCAGGCGATGGATGACTCAGCCGTCGTGACTGCCTTCCTCGGTGGTGAAGAGCGTGCTTTCTCCGAACTCGTGACACGCTATCAGACCCGACTCTTGAACTTCGTCTATCGCACCATTGGGGATCGCGAAAAGGCGGAAGATCTAGTGCAGGAGGTATTCATTCGTGTCTACCGCCATCTGCACCGTTTCGACCGCTCGAAGAAGTTCTCGACCTGGGTCTATACCATCGCCTCGAACCTCGCCAAGAACGAGCTTCGCAACAGATCACGAAATCCGCTGGTGCTCTTCCAGACCGTACAGAAGAACTTCCAGGATGAGGATCGGCCACTTCAGTTCGAGGACCCCAACTCTCGCCCGGACGACATGTACCGTAAGCGGCACCTGAGGGAGATCGTCGAGGAGAGCGTTGCGAAACTGCCCGAGCACCATCGGAATGTGTTCATTCTGCGGGAGCTCGAGGGCAAGTCCTACGAAGAGATCGCAGAGATCACCGACTGCAACCTCGGCACGGTGAAATCGCGGCTAAATCGGGCAAGAAACTCATTCGCGGAAATCATTGCCCCATATGTAGATTAGGTCCGACGGTTCGGGAACAGGCGCCCCGCTGGTGGGTACCCTTTACCGAACCCTCAACCTATCTCCATGGATTGTCGCGAGTTTTGTGATAAGCACGTCGCGTTTGTAGACGATACTCTCGCTGGTATCGAGCTGGTTCGCATGCAGCGGCACATTGCTGAATGCGAGAGCTGCGCGAAGCAAAATGCAAAGGTTCGTCGTGCGCTTCTCATCTTCCGGAATCTCCCCTTAATAGAGCCATCGGCGGACTTTTCGCAGCGGCTCGAAGCGCGTCTCCGAAGGGAATGTCAGTCCGAAGAACTCTTCGCCAACACGCAACGTAATTTGAGGCGTGGAGCTATCGCAGCGACGTTGGCGAGTGCGGCAATGTTGGGGTACATCGCTACTATCCTCTACCGGTCAGATTCTCCGCGCGACCTCGTGATGCCACCCGTCGTTGCCAGCCTCCCGGAGCCGGACCTTACGCCGATTACAACTTCGACCCCGGCGATAGTCACATCCGTCTCCGCAGGGCTTACAATCTGGCCCGCGGCCCTGTTCGCCGAACAGGTTCCGACTCGATTCGCGCACTCCAAGCTCGAGCTCGCAAACTACACGCACTAGCGCTGAAGCTGCCATCGGCAGCCCCTCAGAGCCGCCGTATATTTCGAGGATGTCAGCATCCTCGCTCAAGACATTACGTGATGCCCTCAAGCGCCGCTCTTTTGACGGCGCTTATTACATCTCGGGGGACGACGACTACCAAAAGGACGACGCGGTACGTCAGCTGATCGAAGCTGCCTTGGACCCGGGCTCTCGAGACTTCAACCTCGATGTCAGAAGAGCCGCAGAACTCGATGCCGAGACACTGGGCGTTCTCCTTTCAACGCCGCCAATGATGGCAGAGCGCAGAGTAATAGTCATTCGCGACACTGGCGCGCTCAGGAAAGACACCCGCAAGGTGCTCGATGAGTATCTGCAACGCCCAGCACCGGACCTGCTGCTCCTTCTGATACCGGCCTCCGGATCGAAGGCTGACTCGGCGCTTTCTGCCTCGATCACTCAACTGCAATTTGATCCGCTGACCGGTGACAGAATCCCAAAATGGATCGCACACCATGCAACGACCGAACTAAATATCAGAATAAGCGGGCCGGCGATCGAGCTCCTTCAAGCGGCAGTCGGCAGCGATTTGCACCAGCTTGCCGGGGAGCTCGACAAACTTGCGAGCTACATGGAAGGAAGGGATGAAGAAATTGGCGAAGACGCCGTTGCTGCCGTCGTTGGCGTAAGGCGTGGGGAAACGCAGGCCGATTTTCTGGACGCCGTCGCCGATCGCGATGGGTCGCGTGCCCTCGAGCTCATCCCTCATGTCCTCGCCCAACCGAAAACGACCGGCGTTTCAATCGTCATGTCTTTGACTACGCAAATGCTGGCAATCTCGTGGGGGCGGGCAAAGCTGGACGAGGGGCTGTCGAGAGCCCGCCTTTCTCAGGAATACTTCGATCTTCTTAGAGAGACAGGGGCCTATACGGGGCGCCCCTGGGGGTCGGCGACAGCGATATGGGCGCGTTCCGCGGAGCGCTGGAGCCGTAAAGCTCTGGATCATGCTCTCGATGCCCTTCTCGAAGCAGATATCGCTCTAAAAGAGAGCAGAGTCTCTTCCGACGAACAATTACTGGCTACGGTAGTACTCAGCCTTTGCGCAGCGGACGAGAGAAACGCTGCCGCGTGAGCCAATAGGAGAGTGGTGAGATGTTTAGATGGAGAATTCTTGCCGGTGCATTTGCATCTTGCACGGCTACGATGGCAGTCGCGCAGACCACTACGCGTCCGACTGACCCGGTTTTTGTAAGAGCTCAGGCACTCGTGAGCGATGGAAATGGTGTCGCTGGGAGGGCATTGATCGACTCCGTACTGGCCGCTACACAACCCAGTGCACGGCTATACCCCGAGGCGCTGTTCTGGAGAGCGACACTCGCGTCGAACGCGGCGGATGCCGAAAGTGATTACAAGCACCTCGTGGTGGATTATCCGCTGGCGCCCCAGGCCGAAGACGCCTTGCTGCGTCTAGCGCAGCTTGAGCTGGCACGGGGTGATCGTGACGGCGCGCTCACTCACCTGCAGCGGATCCCTCGCGACTACCCGCGGAGCAAGTCCCTGGCTAGAGCGAGCTACTGGACGGCGCGCGTCCTCTTCGAGAAGAACGACATCCCAAACGCCTGTGCCGCGAACGCAAACGCGCTATCAAGAGCTGCCGCGGATGAAATCGAATTGCGAAATCAGATTCAGTATCAGGGTCAGCGTTGCCCGCCGCCCGCGGTATCGGTCGCTTCAATAAAGCCGCCAACCGCAGACGCAACGCCACCGGCCCCCGCAGCTCCAGCGACCGCACCGTCTACTTCTACTGAGACGGGCGTTAGTGCAGCTAAGGACGTTAAGGCAGTCGATACCGTCCCGGCGAAAGCAGTATCACCAGTGAAAACAGTATCATCGGCGAAAACAGTATCACCGGCGTCACCGGTAGTGAAGACCGAGGCGACTCCTGCGCCTGCCGCGACCGTCTCAAAGACCGCTACAGCCACTCCCTCTGGCAGCACGTACTCGGTCCAGGTAGCTGCATACAACCATAAACCTGATGCGTCCAAACTTGCTTCGAGCCTCGTCAAACGAGGCTACGCGGCACGAGTCGACGGAGACACCGTACCGTTCCGGGTCAGAATAGGGCGGTACTCCTCAGCCGGAGAGGCGGAAAAAGCACTGGTGAAGATCAGAGCGAAGCACATGAGCGGCTTCGTTGTGCGGGCACCGGAAAGGTGAGTAGCACGGCATCGACTCCACTGATGCAGCAGTACCGGGAGATAAAGTCGCGGCACCAGGACGCGATTCTATTCTTCCGGATGGGCGAGTTCTACGAAATGTTCTACGAGGATGCCGAAGTTGCCTCGAGAGCACTCGGCCTCACTCTCACCTCCAGGAATAACGGGGGCGCAAGCGAGGTTCCTCTCGCTGGTGTTCCTGTCAAAGCCGCGGGAGAATACCTTCGCCGACTGATCCAGCAGGGCTTCAGGGTGTC
>DHJO01000183.1:7297-8166 GCA_002404375.1 Gemmatimonadales bacterium UBA4718
TGCGCCCTGAATCGTGATGGTGACCTGGTAGGGATCGCCGCCGTGGACCTCTCAACAGGCGAGCTCAGGCTAGTAGCGTCAAACGAGTCTGATCTGGAATCAGCGCTGTCGAGATTCAGCCCGCGTGAAGTGATCGTGGCCCGAGACTCCAACCTCGTTCACACGCTGAAGAGCCCGGCTGGCGAGGAAGGACCAATGGTCACGGAGCGGGAAGGCTGGGAGTTCGACCCCGATCTTGGCCGCGATCAACTTGTGGATCGCTTTCGTGTGAGCTCGCTGGAAGCGTTCGGGATCGAAGCAGCTGATCGAGCCAGCGTCGGCGCCGCGGGCGGCCTGCTTCGTTATCTCGACGAGCTTCAGCCGGCGGGCACACCGCATCTCGCTCGTCCGAAGATCGAACGACCAGGTGGCAACATGCCGCTCGACGAGATGACGAGGAGGAATCTCGAGCTCGTCGAATCAATGCGAGGCGGTGAGACTTCGGGCACACTGCTCGGAGTTCTCGATCGCACTCTCACGCCAATGGGGGCGCGCCTGCTGCGACAATGGCTGCTTGCGCCTCTCATCGACCGTAGTCTCATCAATGTACGGCTCGGGGCGGTCGATGTGCTGAGTGACACGCTCGTTCGCAGCGCGATGCGAGAAGCTCTCGATGGCGTACGCGATGTGGAGCGATTGGCTGGGAAAACTGCTGCCGGGCGTGTTTCTCCAAGGGAGTTGCGCGCGCTTGGTGATTCCATGGCGCGGTTGCCTTTGCTGGAATCGGCGCTCGAGCGAGCTCGTTCGCTGGCGGTGCGGAAAGGGGAGCCCGCATTCGACAAATACACTGCACTGTGGGATGCGTGCGGTGATCTTTGCGAGGAACTTCT
>DHJO01000183.1:8282-8941 GCA_002404375.1 Gemmatimonadales bacterium UBA4718
GGTATCGCCAGGATTCAGGCCGAGGAGCGGACACGCACCGGAATAAGCTCGCTCAAGGTCGGATTCAATAAAGTGTTCGGCTACTTCATCGAGGTGAGCAACAGCAACTCCCATCTCGTCCCGAGCGACTACCAGAGGCGACAAACGCTCGCCGGGGCGGAGCGATTCGTGACGCCCTCGCTCAAGGAATACGAGGAGCGAGTACTGACCGCCGCCGAGCGAGTGGAAGTTCGCGAGCGAGAGCTTTTTGAAGCGTTACGCTCGCTGATAGCGGGCGATATATCGCGCCTGCAATCGGTGGCAAGGATCATCGCTGAGCTCGACGTGCTCGCATCGTTGGCCGAAGTCGCGCAGAGAGAGGGTTATGTGCGGCCGGAGCTGACGGATGAGTTCTCTCTCGAGATCATGTCGGGGCGTCATCCAGTGGTCGAGCGAATGATGCCGCGCGAGAAATTTATTCCGAACGACGTCGTTCTGAGCGAAGATGCCCGGATCATCATTCTTACCGGCCCAAATATGGCCGGCAAGTCGACAATTCTGCGCCAGATCGGCTTGATCGTGCTGATGGCGCAGGCCGGCAGCTTTGTACCGGCCTCAAGGGCGAAGATCGGAGTTGTCGATCGTCTGTTCACGCGTGTTGGTGCGAGCGATAATCTGGT
>DHJO01000183.1:9026-11358 GCA_002404375.1 Gemmatimonadales bacterium UBA4718
ACAGAGCGAAGCCTGGTGTTGCTGGACGAAATTGGTCGAGGTACGTCTACATATGACGGGATCTCGATTGCCTGGTCGGTGAGCGAGCATCTGCACGATGTGGTTGGCTGCAAAACTGTCTTCGCCACCCATTATCACGAGCTAACGCAGCTGGCTGATACTTTAGTAGCAGTTCGTAACTATAACGTGCAGGTGCGTGAAGTTGGCGACGAAGTTCTTTTTCTGCATCGCCTTGAGCCCGGCGGAGCGGACCGATCATATGGGATCGAGGTCGGAAGGCTGGCAGGTCTGCCAGCGTCTGTTCTCAAGCGGGCAAGGGAGCTGCTGAGGCTGCTCGAAGCGGAACAGATCGTGCCTCGATCAGGACGCGCCTCGAGAGCACCGCTCGACAATGCGGATGATCAATTAGCCCTATTCGGGTTGATGACACATCCTGTTATTCAACAACTGAGAAAAATGGAACCAAACTCCATGACACCGATTCAAGCTCTGGAAATGCTTGCACGCCTTGTCGATGAAGCGAAGCAGCAAGAGGGGAAAGTCTGAGGATGACGGCAAGGCTCGCGGCAAGCTATTTCGCGCTTCTCCTGTTGGCGATTATCGGGGGGTGCAAGAAAGGAGAAGGATCCGGGTTGTCCTTTCAAACGGTTGGAAGGCAACCGGACGTTCCTCCTGTAATGCTCAACAAGGAGCTGCCATTCCGATATCCGCCGGCGCTGTACGCGCAGAAAGTCCAGGGCAACGTAACATTGCGCATCTACATCGATAGCAATGGCGCGATCGTTCCCGACTCGACCCGTGTCGCGGAGACCTCCGGATTCAGCGCCCTCGACTCCGCCGCGATGAAAGGTTCCCGCGACCTGAAATTCGAACCGGCGAAGACTCGAAGTCAGCCGGTGCCGGTGTCAATCCTCCTTCCGGTATTCTTCAGGCACCCGGATGCGCCACCGCTCTCCGGCGATTCGATCATCAAGCGTGATTCCAATGCGGCCAGCAGCACAGCGCCGAAACGCAAGACCACCCGCTAGATGAAGCACGAACGAAATCGTAAGCCCTACGACAACGTCCTCGAAACGATTGGATGGACGCCACTGATCAGGCTCAATCAGGTGACACGAGGTATCCGCACCCCGATCTATGCAAAGGCAGAGTTCTTCAATCCCGGGGGTTCAGTCAAAGATCGAATCGGATTACCGATCATCGAGCGCGCAGAAAAGGAGGGCCGGCTCAAGCCCGGCGGAACGATCGTCGAGGGCACGAGCGGCAATACAGGCATCGGACTGGCAATCGCCGCCGCATTGCGGGGCTACAAGTGCGTCTTCACGATGCCCGACAAGATGTCGCAGGAAAAAGTTCGCCTGCTTAAGGCATTCGGAGCCGAGGTAATCGTTACGCCCACGGCTGTCCCGCCAGACCACCCTGACAACTACGTGATGATGGCGAAACGGATCGCCGCGGAAACGCCCAACGCCATCCTGGCTGACCAGTTCTACAACGACGCGAATCCTGAAGCGCACTACGCCACGACCGGTCCCGAATTGTGGGAGCAGACGGATGGCAAGATCACGCACTTCGTCGCCGCTGCCGGAACGGGCGGCACCATCACTGGCGTTGGTCGCTATCTCAAGGAGCGGAATAAGAAGATCAAGGTCATTGCCGGGGATCCGGCAGGCTCGATACTGGCCGAATACTGGCGGAGCAAAGGGAAGAACAAAATCGAAGGAACGCCCTACAAAATTGAGGGAATCGGACAGGACAAACTTCCCGGCACGCTCGACATGAGCTTGATCGACGAGTACTACACGATCAGCGACAAGGAGTCGTTCGCAATGGCGAGGCGGCTCACGCGCGAGGAAGGGCTGTTTGTCGGCGGATCGTCGGGGCTGATTGCTTCGGTCGCCCTCAAAATTGCGCGCGAGCTCGACGATCCCAAGGCAATGGTGGTGGCCGTCCTTTGCGACACCGGCGAACGGTATTTGTCGAAGCTTTACAGCGACGAGTGGATGCGCGAGAACCAGATGCTCGATGCGCCAAGGGTCGCTCTACATACAGTACTGGGAAGAAAGAACGGAACCGCGCCGACGGTAGTGAGCGTCGCACCCGGCGCTACCGTCCGTCAGGCGATCGGCCTCATGAGCCTGCACGACGTGTCACAACTTCCAGTCATGGACGGCGCGAATTGCATCGGTTCCGTGAGCGACTGGTCGCTCTCGCAAAAGAGCCTCGAGAATCCGAAGCTGCTGGACACCACCGTGAGCGAGATAATGGACTCGCCGTTCCCGATGGTAGCGTCGGATCAGCCGGTGGACAGCGTAGTCAAGCTGCTCTCGAA